>NZ_PCOW01000001.1:0-461164 GCF_002979495.1 Microbacterium sp. MYb64
AGCGTCCCGAGCAGCGTCCCAAGCAGCGGCCCGAGCAGCGTCCCGAGCAGCGTCCCAAGCAGCGGCCCGAGCAGCGTCCCAAGCAGCGGCCCACTGGGCTCCCGTCAGATACGGCAGCAGCGCCAGGAACGCGGCGACCTGCTCGCCGTTCGTACCGAAGGCCGCAGAGATCGGAAGCTCACCCACTACCCTGACTGTCGCCACGGCACGCTTGTTCGGCATGGAGTCCGCGTGAGGCGTCCACACCTCACCGACCGGCTCGACAACCAGGAGGCGCGAGTCCTTCCCGTTGACACGCCAGTAGAACCCGGTGCAGTCAGTCGCGACCGTAGCCACGGAGATGTACTCCGATGCGTCCTCCGACCCCTGCACAGGATCCGGGTGTGTGACCGTCGTACCGACAGGCCCGTACTTGAAATCCGGGCGGTGGAACGACCCGTAGTCATGCCGCACCGCCTTGAAGAACTGTTCCGTCATGATCCGATTCCCATTCCCTTCCAGGCCTTCGGCATGTGCGCCGCCGGCAGATCGATCACCGGTTCCCCGGCGAGGATCGAAGCGCCCACCGCGATCCACACGGCGTCGGCTTCGTCGTTGTTCGACACCCGCGTCTGCGGGATGCGGCGTTCGGTCGCGAGGAGCACCTCGTCCTTGTTCGCGTTGCCCTTACCGGTAGCGAGCTGCTTCACCTGATTCGTGGTGATGATTGGCGGGTCCGCGTGCTGGGCCTTGCCGATGAACTCGACGGTTCGGTGCCAGGCGTAGTGCAGCCGGTCCACGGATGAGCCGCGGGCCGCGAATGCGATCCCCTCGATAGCGATCACGTCTCCGAGTCGCGGATCGGCGACGGCGATGATGTCGCGCGCGAGCGCCTGGATCCGCTCGTAGTACGCGACCAGCCCGTCGCCCGTAGGCTTCGAGGTCAGAGTGAATGCCTGCCAGTGCGAGCCCTCGACGATCGCGATTCCGCAGGAGGTCGTCGAGTAGTCGATGCCGATGAACCTGGTCATCGCGCCATCACCACCAGACCGGCCACGAACTCCACAGCTGCGAGGGCCGCGAGCACACCGCCCGTGATGACACCCGCGAGCATGCCTCCCCGCCCAGACCTCAGATCAGGGAGCACCACGGGGGCTGCCGCGATCGGGACCGACTCCATGTACCGGGGCGGATCCACCACCTCTACGGCGCTCATGCTGCTTCCGACTTCGCGAGATTGGCGAGGCGGGTGAGGACGCGGCGGGCGTGCACGACATGCTCGGATGTCACCTGCACTGCGCCAACCCAAGTTTCGACTAGGTAGCTGCCGGATGAGAATGTGACCTCGCCTAGGGCGGCGTCGACACCTACCTCTCGCGCCCACACCAGAATCGGGTTCGGCGCGTTGTGCTGCACGTGGTCGAACTCGGGGCGGGGCGAGAAGATCCATCCCAGGGACTCATCCGCGTATGGCGCACGCTGTCCACTGAACGGATAGACCATCGGCTCCGGGTCGTGGTTCAGGTCGCGCGGGGTCTTGCTCGCGAACGCGCTCATGCTGCGTCCTCCGGCCAGATCCGGCGAGCATCGGTGATGTCGGGGGACGTGATGTGCATCCAGGAGTTGTCCAGATCGCGACGGTCACGGAACTCGCGATCCTCATCCAGGGACACTGCCCACTCGCTTCCGTTGACGGTGACGACCCAGACCTCCCAGGGCTTCGCGTCCTCCCACGGCTTCCGCTCGGGGTGCGCCTCGAAGTACGCCCGAGCAGCCGCGGCGAACGTGTCGTCGAACTCGTCAACTCCCTCGCGCGTGGCCATCAATGCCAGGCCCGTCGTCTCTTTGAGGACGGTGAAGACGCCATCCTCTTCGCGGTAGACGACGAACTGCGGGTTGATCGGCCAACGCCACCGCCCGAGTTCCTCGTCACGCTTCGCCCGGAAGTACTCCTCAGCGTCGAACGCCGTCTCCCGCGACAGGTACCCGTTCGCCCGTCCGAAGAGCAGGCTCCCGTCGTCCGCGATGTTGATCGTGCGGCCCGATGCCGCCTTGAATTCCGTTCCCATGTCCCCGTTCCGTTCTCGATGTGTCAGCGCGACCAGAAGCCGCGAGTGAAGGCACCAACCGCCCACGCGAAGGCGGCGGCGAAGATCAGTGCCATGACGAGGAGCCCGTTCGCTCGCATCGTCACGACAGCGAGCACCACGCACAGCAGTGCCAGAAGCAGCGCGACCCACGCGATCAGCGGACGCGCCGACCCAGTCACGACAGGACCGCCTCTCGCACGTCCCTGTTCCCGGCTTCGACGGCCTCGGAGGACTCCTCGGCACCGAGTGCCCCAGAAACCACCCCAGACGCCTCGAACGCCGAATCAGTGAGGTCCGTCCGACGCCAAGACCCATCACCGTGCGACCCGTCGAACGCCAACGACTTCCCGTTGAACTGCATCTGCGCCGGGTCCTGGTGCGTCAGCGACCCGTCCTTCCCATGCACCAGATGTGCATCGAACAGGGTCAGGCCCTCGAACGTCTCGTGGCACCCACCGCAATGGCTCGTACGGTTCCCGCGCTGACGCCACGACTTCCCACACCCGTGGGTCGTCAGGCCGCTCACGATGCCCTCCGGTCCGGACCCTCGTCACCGAACTGATCGCGGGCCTCCAATGCGGGAAAGATGATTTCCCGGAGTACGAGCTCGAACTGGTCGAAGCACTCCTCCTTCGTGGGCATCACGACGCCACCGCTCCGGGGACCTCAATCGCGGTTGCCGCCTGCAGCAGGGATTCGACAGTGATCCCGAAGACGCCGGCGATCTCGTCCAGGTCGTTTGCATCGAACGCGATGTCGCTGTTCATACGCCGGCTCACCCAGAAGGGTGAGCGGTGCAGCGAGCTCGCGAGCCACGCATTGGTCTTGTTCCTCACGGCGAGGTGGAGTCGGATCGCCACCACCGCTCGTTCCTGTGTGCTTCGCATATCCGAAGCTTCGCATACCCAAAGAATAGGCGTCAAGGCGAAATTCGCAATTGCGAAGCGACTAGCGCATCTGCCAAGCTGGGGCCATGGCATCCGACTTCCCCACCATGAGCCCCTTCGCTCTCGCCTTTGCAGCTGAGTACAAGGGCTTCATGAAGGCGAACAGCGTCACCGGCGCCCAGATCGCCGAGATTCTTGACCGCGGCGAGGGCTACGTCTCTGAGCGCGTCAACGGCAAGCGCGCGCTCGATACCAATGACGTCGACGCGCTAGCCTCTCTCGTTCCCGAATGGGACGGCCTCTCGCTCATGATGGAGCTGTCGCGGCGCGCCAACGCTGCCCGCGCACCACGTGGCGAGCTCGTTGAGGGACGCTTCCCGCAGACCAATGTCGATGGCATGGAGCAGACTTCACGGCGAGTCGCCAAGAAGCGTTCGCGCGACCGCGGCGAAGACACGGGGGAGGACAGCTGATGGACCCGAAGCTGCTCACGGCGTACGAGATGCTCGACGCGTTCGGCATCGAGATCGAGTACTGCGACGTGCCATCCGACCGCGACGCAGATACGGACGTCGAAGCGCGGCACATGCGAGTGCAGTGGGACCTCCGTCCGCGCACGCATCGCTGCACCATCGTCCACGAGCTCGCACACGTGGTGTTCGGGGACGTCCCGTCGATGTTCGGGCCCGTGAACGCGAAGCAAGAGCGTCGGGCGGACGAGTGGGCGGCGAAGTTCCTCATCGATCTCGACGACTTCCGCCGTGCTGAGGAAGTGTGTCTTGGCCGCACTGAGTCGATGGCGGTCGCGTTGTTCGTCACGACCGACCTCGTTGAGGCGTTCCGCCGGCTGCTGTTTCGTGTGAACAGCACCGTGTACGTGGAGCCGAAGATGGGTGCCGGCCAGTGGGCGAGTCGGGTCCGAGTCAGCTAACGGTTGAAAGGGAAGACCATGAAGAGACTTGTCCTGCCAGTGCTGCTTGCGGTCGCACTGCTGAGCGGATGCTCGGCTGCCGGTGCACCAACTGACAGCCCCACCCCGAGCTCCGCACCAACACAGACCGAAGCAACGCCTCAGCAGGTCGCTTCGGTCCTCGCCCAGTACAAGGCCGATTGGGAAGAGGTGGTCGACGGTGCAATCGACTGTCGGGCCACATGGGCACTGGACACCGATCCTGTCGGGAAGATCAAGGGGTCATCGTGCTATCTCCGGGAACAGACGATCGGTATCACCGCGCAGCTCGTTCTACGAGATTGGGCGAAGCTCGAGATCCCTTCCTCGATGTCGAGCCTGGTAGGCGACACGTCCAAGCTTCTGCAGGGGGTCGCCGACATCGACCTCAAGACCGAGTGCGGCGCAGACGTCGTCCCAGCCGACACCGCTCAATGCAACACAGCACTGGGCTCCCGGAACTTCCTGTACACCGCACTGAAGCCTCAGCTTGCGGCGTGGAGTCCGTACCTGTGAGTGCATGAGCGAGGCATAGCGTGGTTGCAGCATCCAGCACCAAGCACCTGCGGGCGCTCCCACACCGGCGTGGGATCGGCATGATTCGCGTCTCCAAGGAACGCGACGGGATGACATCGCCCGAAGTTCAACGTCACGCGATCGAGCAGTACGCGGCACGCCAGAACATCGACATCACCGAATGGGTCGAAGGACTCGACGAGTCCGGCTCCCAGGCGCGCTCTGCATGGTGGCCCCGCCTCGACTACGCCATCGGCAAGATCGAGAACGCTGAAGCCGATGTCATCCTCGTCTGGAAGTTCTCCCGAGTAGGCAGGCGTCGGGTCCGTTGGGCGGTGGCACTCGACCGGGTCGACACAGCCGGCGGAGCAATCGAGTCCGCGACCGAGCAAGCCGACGCCACACCCTCGGGCAGGCTGCAGCGAGGAATGATGGGCGAGTTCAACGCCTATCAGGCTGAACTCATCGGAGAGACGTGGCGTGAAGCTCACAGCCGACGTGTCCGGAACGGACTCCCGCCCACAGGTGGACACCGATTCGGCTATCGTCGCGAGAACGGCACCTACCTGCCCGACCCTGAAACTGGGCCGATCCTCCGTGACCTGTACCTCCAATACCTCGGCGGGATAGGGTATGCGGCCCTCACTCGAATCCTCAATGAAGGAGGGCACACGGACGGACGTGCACGGTGGACCTATCAAGGTGTTGTCCGGATGCTTGACTCTGGGTTCGCGGCCGGGCTCCTCGGGCGGACCGTAGTTTTCGGCGGCAAGCGACGCACACCCCCGCCATGGGAGCGCACCTACGACGAGGGAGCACACGAGCCGATAGTGACAAACGAAGAATGGGCGGCCTACGTCGCCCGCCGACAGCAGGCAGGGGGCACTCGGACCCAGGAACGCGCTAAGTATCTCCTCGCAGGATTAGCGCGTTGCGGGGACTGCGGCAGCTCTATGCATGGCAAGAGCAATCCGAACCTGATCTACATGTGCTCTCGCGCGTCGAACACGACAGGGATGAAGAAGGTGTCGATCGACGCCAAGCGCGTGGACCAGGCCGTCATGGCGTGGCTGTTCGAGTTCGCGTCGGACACAGATGTTCGGATCAATGCCGCAGCAGCGAACCGAAAGCGACGCGATGACTCCGCATTCATCATCAGACGATCGACCGCGATCATCACGAAAGCGGACGAGCGCCTCGCGGCCCTGACAATCAAGCTCGCCGACGGAACGATCACTGATGCCGCCTACAAGGCGGCGGCCGAACTGATCGAGGCCGAGCGGGCCACAGCGGCGGCGGCGGTCCGGTCTGCCGCCGTGAATCCTGTTCACGAGCGTGCCCCAGCGAGAGTGCCTAAGGACATCGCAATGCTGTGGTCGAGACTCACAACCGATGAGCGCAATGTCCTTCTACGCTCCCTCATCGATCGGGTAGAAATTGCTCCAGCGAAGCACCGTGGAGACATCTCGCCGCGCTGGAAGATCGTCCCCCAGTGGGAAGCGTGACGGTCGGCCTTTACCTGTACACGATGTCGAATGAGCTGTCAGCCATACAGGCAGTGTAACGAGCGTCGGCGTCAGGCGGTTCCGTGCACGGCGCCGCCCGGGCGTGCCGTCGAGGAGCGCACCACGAACCGCGGAGTGAGCGTGCGGTGCTCGGGGGCCGCCCCCGGGTTGTCCAGCTGCGCGAGCAGCAGGTGCGCGGCGAGACGGCCCTGGCCGGCAGGATCCTGCGCGAGCGTGGTCAGCCCGAAGAACGCCGACAGCTTGTGGTCGTCAATGCCGACGACGGACAGGTCGTCCGGCACGCGCAGGCCCAGGTCGCGCGCAGCGAGCATGCAGCCGATCCCGATCTCGTCGCTCGCGGCGAAGATCGCGGTCGGCCGGTCGTGCGCGAGCAGCGCCTTCGCGGCCGCGTACCCGGAGGGGATGTCGAAGTCCGCCTCCCAGAACCCTGTCCCCTCCACCTCGAGCCCCGCGGCCCGCATGGCCGACAGCCAGCCGTCGTACCGGGCGTCGCCGAGCTGGAACGCGCTCGCGATCGTCCGCCCGGCACCGACGTACGCGATCCGGGTGTGCCCGAGCGAGAGCAGGTGCTCGGTGGCGAGGGTCGCCATCCGGGCATTGTCGACATCGACCGCGGTCGCGCCCTCGATGTAGCCGCCGATGCTCACCACGGGCTTGCCGAGCGCCCGCAGCGCGCGGATCTCGTCGGGCGTCAGCTCGATGCTCGCGGCGATCAGGCCGTCGATGCTCGCCCGGCGCAGCGAGCTGCCGAACACCTGATCGCGCTGGGACTCGTTGCCCTGCAGGTCGTACAGGGTCACGTCGTACCCCTGGCTGAGCAGCACGGACTCGATGCCGGTGAGCAGGTCCGTGAAGAACCAGCGATCGATGAACGGCACCATGAAGCCGATGTGCCTGGTGCGCCCTGAGGCGAGCCCCGAGGCGTTCGACGAGACCACGTAGCCGAGCTCCGCGGCCGCCGCCAGGACCTTCTCACGCGTCGCCGCCGAAGCGGTCTTCCCGTTCAGGGCGCGCGAGACCGTGGCGGTGGACACACCGGCGAGACGCGCCACATCGGCGATGTCAGCCACGAGGCCTCCTGGGAAGTCGGGTCAAGGAAGGCTACCGGTCCGACCCGGCGCGCAAGGGTCGCAGGAGAGATCTGCGGTGTTCGTTCGGATCATTGTTGTAAACGCTTCCGCGCAATGCAAGCCACAGTCCAATCTGCTTGGATCCCGATGAAAACAAAGAAATTGCCGGTGCGTCGTTGCCCGAGGCGAGGCAAGCAAGGGTTGCGCGATGAGGATCGGATCCGCATACTGTAAACGCTTGCGTTCTGGCAGGCGGGGCGCGCGCCGATCCGGCGCACGATCGGAGCCGATCGCGCTCCCACTAAGCACCGAGAGAGGTACACCGATGAAGGTGAACAGGAAGAGCGTCGTCGCGTTCGGCGCACTCCTCGTGGCCGGCGCACTGGCGCTGACCGGCTGCGGCGGCAGCGGCACTGGCAGCGGATCGTCCGCGGGCGGCGACAAGACCACGAGCTCGCTCACGGTCTGGGTCGACTCCAACCGCGCGGCCGCGATGAAGCAGGTCGCCGCCGACTTCAAGAAGGACAAGGGCATCACCATCAACCTGGTGGTCAAGGACTTCGGCAAGATCCGCGACGACTTCACCGCGCAGGTCCCCACCGGCAAGGGCCCCGACATCACGATCGGCGCGCACGACTGGATCGGATCCTTCGTCAAGGACGGCCTGGTCGCGCCGATCGAGCTGGGCGACTCCGCGTCGAAGTTCGAGAAGGTCGCGATGTCGGCCGTCACCTACGACAGCAAGGTCTACGGCCTGCCCTACGCGATCGAGAACATCGCGATCCTGCGCAACACCGCTCTCGCAGACTCGACCCCGGCCACCTACGACGAGATGATCGCGAAGGGCAGGACCGCGGGCACCAAGTACCCGTTCCTGATCGGACTCGACGCCGCCACGGGCGACGCGTACCACACGTACCCGTTCGAGACCTCGTTCGGCGGCCAGGTCTTCGCGCAGAACGCCGACGGCAGCTACGACGCCAAGAAGCTCACGATCGGCGACGAGTCGGGCCAGAAGTTCGCCACCTGGCTGGGAGCGCAGGGCGCTGCCGGCATCTTCAACCCCGGCCTGACCGGCGACCTCGCGAAGGCCGCGTTCAACGCGGGCGAGGCCCCGTACTTCATCAGCGGCCCGTGGAACCTGCCCGACGCCGAGAAGGCCGGCATCAAGGTCTCCGTCGACCCGATCCCGAGCGCCGGCGGCCAGGAGGCCCGTCCGTTCGCCGGCGTGCAGGCGTTCTTCGTGAACGCGAAGTCGAAGAACACCCTCGCCGCGAACGAGTTCCTGGTGAACTACCTCGCCACCCCCGCCGTGCAGACCGCGCTCTACAAGGCGGGCGGCCGCCCGCCGGCACTGACCGAGTCGTTCCAGGCCGCCCAGTCCGACCCGGCCGTGGCCGGATTCGCCAAGGTCGGCGCGAACGCCGTGCCGATGCCCTCGGTGCCCGAGATGGGCTCCGTGTGGGACGACTGGGGCAAGTCCGAGGTCGCCATCATCAAGGGCGCGGACCCGGCGAGCACCTGGACCACCATGGCCCAGGCGATCCAGACGAAGATCGGCTGACCCGGTCGAGAACCCGGTGCGGGGAGGCGCGCGATCGCGCGACCTCCCCGCACCACCACCCGCTGACGACGTTGTGAAGGGGTCGAGATGACGGGTCCTGCCGTGCAGGAGAAGACGGCCATGTCCGCCGAGGACAGGGCCAGGAGCCGCCGCCAGCGGCGCGCCGCGGCCTACGCCGAGGCCGCATCGGCCGGCTGGAAGGTGTGGCTGGTCAAGATCGTCGCGCTCGCGGTGATCGATGCCCTCGCGCTGTACGCCGTGTTCGCGCTCGCCGCGAGCGCGCAGTGGACCCCGGCCGTGCTGGTCGCCGTGGGTGTGCTCGCGATCAACGCGGTCTACCTCATCCCCGGGCTCCTGCCCGCGAAATACCTCACACCGGGCCTCGTCTTCCTGCTGATCTTCCAGATCTTCGTGGTGCTCTACTCCGGCTACGTCGCCTTCACGAACTACGGATCCGGTCACAACTCCACCAAGGACGACGCGGTCCAGGCTCTGCTGCTGCAGTCGCAGACCCGCGTCGCCGACTCCCCGACGTTCTCCGTCAAGATCCTCGAGAAGGACGGCAAGTTCTTCTTCCTCACCTCGGAGCCCGGCAGCGCGGCGCCGCTCATCGGCGGCGCCGATCGCCCGCTCTCGACCGAGCCCGGCATCACGGCCGACGGAGCACCCGGCTTCACGACCCTCGACTTCCCGAGCGTGATCGCCCACCAGGACGACATCGCCGCCCTCGCCGTGCCGCTCTCGCGCGACCTGAATCAGGGCTATCTCAAGACGACCGACGGATCCAAGGCCTACCTGTTCACCTCGACGCTGTCGTGGGATCCGAAGGCCGACACGATGACCGACACCAAGACCGGCGTCGTCTACAGTGACACCGGCAAGGGGGCGTTCACCGCGAAGGACGGCAAGGCCCTGCTGCCCGGCTGGCAGGTCTGGGTCGGGATGGACAACTTCGTCCGCGCCTTCTCGGACCAGTCGATCCGCGGCCCGTTCTTCGCCGTGCTGCTGTGGACGTTCGCATTCGCGATCCTCTCGGTCGCGACGACGTTCATCCTCGGCCTGTTCCTCGCGATCGTGTTCAACGACCCGAAGATGCGCAGCCGCAAGTACTACCGGCTGATCATGATCCTGCCGTACGCCTTCCCGGCGTTCCTCTCCGCCCTGGTCTGGGCCGGTCTGTTCAACAAGGACTTCGGCTTCATCAATCAGGTCGTGCTCGGCGGGGCGTCCATCCCGTGGCTCACTGATCCGTGGCTCGCCAAAGCGGCGATCCTCATCGCGAACCTGTGGCTCGGCTTCCCGTACATGTTCCTCGTGACGACCGGTGCGCTGCAGTCGCTGCCCGACGACGTCGTCGAAGCCGCACGGGTGGACGGGGCGAGCGTCTGGCAGACGTTCCGGCTCATCAAGTTCCCGCTGCTGCTCGTGGCGGTGGCCCCGCTGCTGATCGCGTCGTTCGCCTTCAACTTCAACAACTTCGGGCTCATCTTCCTGCTCACCAACGGTGGCCCGCAGTTCACCGATGCGAGCATCAACGTGGGATCCACGGACCTGCTCATCTCGATGGTCTACAAGGTCGCCTTCGTCGGCTCCGAACGGGATTACGGCCTCGCCAGCGCCTTCTCGATCATCATCTTCGTGCTGGTCGCCGCGATCTCCCTGGTCGGCTTCCGGCAGACCAAGGTGCTGGAGGATCTGAACTGACATGACCGACATCGCATCGACCTCCGCCCCGACGGCGACCGCGTCGCTTCTCGCTCCTCCGGCGCCGCGCGCCCGCCGTCCGTTCGGCCGCTGGTTCCGGGAGACCGGCTGGCGCCACATCATCGGCATCGTCATGCTCGTGTTCGCCGGCTTCCCGCTGGTCTACGTGCTGTCCGCCTCGCTGAACCCCGGCGGCACGCTGCTCAGCACGAACGGGCTGTTCTCGAAGATCAGCCTGGACAACTACGTGCAGCTGTTCCAGGATCCGTCCCGCCCCTACGGCGCCTGGTTCCTGAACACGATCTTCATCGGCGTGCTCGCCGCGGTGTCCAGCGTCTTCCTGTGCGCGCTCGCCGCATATGCCTTCTCGCGCATGCGCTTCCGCGGACGCCGTACGGGGCTGATGACCCTGCTGCTCGTGCAGATGTTCCCGCAGCTGCTGGCGATCGTGGCGATCTTCCTGCTCATGTCCGCGATCGGCGACATCTTCCCCGCGCTCGGCCTGAACTCGCAGATCGGCCTGATCCTCGTCTACCTGGGCGGTGCACTGGGCGCGAACACGTTCCTCATGTACGGCTTCTTCAACACGATCCCCGCATCGATCGACGAGGCGGCGAAGATCGACGGCGCGGGCCACGCGCGGATCTTCTTCACGATCACCCTGCGCCTGGTCGCCCCCATCCTCGCGGTGGTCGGACTGCTGGCCTTCATCGGCATCACGGGGGACTTCTTGATCGCGTCCACCGTGCTCATCTCCCCGGAGAAGCAGACGCTCGCGGTCGGCCTCTACCAGTACGTCTCGACCGATGCGAAGAACTACGCGGTGTTCGCGGCCGGGGCCGTGCTGGCGGCGATCCTGCCGATGATCCTGTTCCTCTCGCTGCAGAAGTACATCGTCGGCGGGCTCACCGCCGGTAGCGTGAAGTAGCGATCCTCGAAACACAACTCAAGGGCTCTGTCACGGCACCGGTCGTGCAACCACGTCGACTCCCGGCGGGTTGCCGCCGCACCCGGAAAGGCCTGACATGACCGCTCTCCTCCCACACCACGACGGATCCCCGCTGCACGTCTCGGATGACGCTCCCGCCCTCGGCGACGTCGTCCGGGTGCGGCTGCGCGTACCCACGGCCTACGGTCCGCTCGCAGCGGTCCGCACCCGCTCCAACCCCGACCACGAGCCGGAGTGGACCGACGCCGAGCGGATCGGCGCGGCGGACGGCTGGGACTGGTGGGAGGCGCCGGTCACCGTGCGCAACCCGCGGCACGGGTACCGCTTCCTGCTGCAGCATGGGGACGGCCGGATCGAGTGGCTGAACCAGACCGGAATCCACGGCCTGGAGACGCTCGACGCCGAGGATTTCGCGCTCGTCGCCGAGCCCGCCCCTCCGGCCTGGCTGCACGAGTCGGTGATGTACCAGGTGTTCCCCGACCGCTTCGCCCGTTCCGCGCAGGCCGACGAGCACCCGACTCCGGACTGGGCGATCCCGGCGGACTGGGACACCCCGGTGGATCCGGTCATGCCCGGCCGTGCGCACCAGTTCTACGGGGGAGACCTCCCCGGGATCATCGAGCACCTCGACCACCTCGTCGGGCTCGGCGTCAACCTGCTCTATCTGACGCCGGTGTTCCCCGCCGCGTCCAACCACCGCTACGACGCCTCGAGCTTCCTCCGCGTCGACCCGCTGCTGGGAGGTGACGAGGCGTACGCGCGCCTCATCGAGGAGGCGCACGCCCGCGGCATCAGGGTGATCGGCGACCTGACCAGCAATCACTCCGGCGACCGCCACGAGTGGTTCCGCGCGGCGTTCGGGAACCCCGGGGCCCCGGAGGAGGCGTTCTACTACTTCACGGACGACGACAACACCGAGTACGAGTGCTGGCTGGGCGCGCGCAGCCTGCCCAAGTTCGACTGGTCCAGCGAGGAACTGCGCGAGCGCTTCATCACCGGCGAGGACTCGGCCGTGGCGCGGTGGCTCAAGCCGCCGTACGGGGCGGACGGCTGGCGCGTGGACGTCGCGAACATGACGGGGCGTCTCGGCGCGATCGACCTGAACGCCGACGTGCGGCGGCTGCTGCGCGACACGGTGCGGGGGATCAACCAGGACGCGATCCTGCTCGGGGAGTCGACGAACGACGCCACGAGCGACCTCCAGGGCGACGGCTGGGACGGCGCGATGACGTACCCGTCCTTCACCCGCCCGGTGTGGGCCTGGCTCAGCGAGCCGAACGGGGAGCCCTACCTCACCGCGGAGGGGGAGGAGCGCACCGAGAGCTGGTTCTTCGGCATGCAGACCGGCGGGATCCCGCGCTACACCGCGCGCGACGTCGTCGACTCGATGACCCGGTTCACCGCAGGAATCCCCTGGAGGGTGCGGCTCGGAAACATGCAGCCGCTGGACACGCACGACACCGCACGGTTCGCCACGAACGCCGCGCCCGGCACCGTCCCGGTCGCCGTAGGACTGTCGATGACGCTGCCGGGGGTTCCCGTCGTGTTCGCCGGCGACGAGTTCGGGCTGACCGGAGTGGACGGAGAGGCCAGCCGCACGCCGATCCCGTGGGGCACAGAGGAGCAGCCGGAGACCGCGGAGCGGATCGCGCTCTACCGCGACCTCGTCGGGCTGCGCCGTGCGCACCCCGCGCTCGGCACCGGTGGGCTGCGCTGGCTCCACGTCGACGACGAGTGCCTCGTGTTCGTGCGGGAGTCCGAGTCCGAGAGCGTGCTCGTGCTCGCGGCGCGCGGAGACGTCGACATCGAGCTCCCGCCCGGGGCGCTGACCGGAACAGGAGCTGCCGAGGCCCTGATCGGGGACGCGACTTTCGCGGTGTCCGAGGGCGGCGCCGTCGCGCTCGCCGCCGACGGGCCCGTGTTCGCAGCATGGGCGCTGCCCGGCGTGGCCGCGCCCGACGCCGGCTAAGCCCTGCAGCAGGGTCCCCACCGCCCGCTGAGGGCGCGGAGCGACCCCTCCGCCGCGCGCCGCCCGCGCCCTCGTGCTTCGCGCTCGTACCCTCGAGGTATGGCACGGATCGGGGGGCGCAACACCGGGATCGCGTGGCTCGCGGGCGTCGTCTGCGCCGGGGTCATCGCGGGGCTCGTGTACCTCGCCGCGCCCATGGGGCCCGTGATGGTGAACTACTTCGCGGGCCTGCTGAAGTAGCGACGCGGATCCGCCCGTGATGCGGATCCGGATCAGGCATCCGCACTTTTCCGGCACGTCTCCGCGACGGCGCCCCGCCTCGGAGATAGCCTCGAATCACCGTATCCGTATGGAGGAGCTCACATGAGTGACCACGAGGTTTCGAAGCCGGCGCAGGCGCACGACGTCGACGACGCCGTGGCCGCCGCGCCCGAGACGGACGCCCAGGGCGTCGACACCCCGGCCGCGCCCGCGGAGACCGCCGACGTGCAGCCGGCCCCGGCTGAGGCCACCGAGGCGCAGGCTCCGGCCGCCGACGCCGGGTCCCAGGACGCCGGTGAAGGCATTGCCGGTGCCGCGCAGCCCGACCACGCCGCGGTCGCGCAGAGCGCGAACGACAGCCTCGCCCAGGCCGAGCGCGCCGCCGAGGGGGCGACCGCACGAGGCGAGGCCCCCGCCGCGGACCAGAAGGCCGCCGTCGACGCGGATCTCGCCGCCTTCGAAGCGGCCGAGGCTGCCTATCCCGGCACCTTCGGCGGCACCTTCACACCGCCGTCGCCCGCCGAGACGCCCACCGTCGTCGCTGCGGCGGCCGCCGCGGAGACCGCGACGTTCGAGCACGCGACCACCCGTGTCGACCCCGTCGCAGAAGCGCCGACGCAGGTGCTCGCGCCGGCCGTCATCATCCCGGGCGCGAGCGACGTGCCGCCGCCCATCTTCGTGCAGGCGCCGGAGCCCCCGCGCGAGCGCGGCAACCGCGGCGCGATCTTCGGCATCGGCCTGCTGGCGGCCGTCGCCTTCGCGATCCTCTACCTCGGCACCGCCCTCGGCATCGCCGCGTTCGACGGCAAGGTCACCACCGACAGCATCGGCACCTATCTGCTCGACCAGGCCCGCAGTGCAGGCCTGTGGCTCCCGGTCGTCGTGTTCGCGATCGGATTCTGGCTGCTCGGCGGCATCATCAACCGCGGTCGCTGGGGCTACTGGGTCGTTTTCGGCATCATCGTCGGCGGCTTCGCGTACGGCGGGCATCTGCTCGGCGCGATCGGATCCGTCGAGTTCTGGAAGCTCGGCGCGACCCAGCTGGCCGAGAACGTGAACGGACAGCTGCTCGCCCCGCTCGCGATCGCCGCCTTCATCTTCGGCCGCGAGCTCACCGTCTGGTTCGGCGCATGGGCCGCCCGCACCGGCGCCCGCCGCACCGCTCAGAACGAGGAGGCGCAGCGCGAATACGAGCGCGTCCTCGAAGCCGGACCCCAGCTGCCGTAGCGGCGCCGGCCTGCCCCGCAGGAGAGCATCACGAACGAGACCCCGCCGAACCCCCGCGAGCCCCGGCCTGCGGGGGTTCGGCCTGTCCTCGCCTGGGCGATCGGGGTCATCTCGTTCTTCGCGCTGGCCATCATGGGCCTCGGCGTGCTGAGCCTCTTCGCCGAGCGCGACCTCATCTCCGTGCCGCGGCTCGGCCAGTTGCCGGGCATCGTCGGCATGGTGCTCGCCGTGGCGGTCTTCGCCCTGGCGCTGTGGGGAGTGCTCGCGAATCCCCATCCGTCGTTCGTCGCGACGGTGTTCCTCGCGCTCGGAGCGGCTCTCGTCCACCTGGGCGGGCTCTGGGCCGCCGCGGTGGCGGAGGGCGCGGGCGCGATCGACGCCACGGCGGCGGCCGGCCAGCTCGTGCTGGGCGGGGCGAGCGCCGTGATCGTGGTGGCGGCGCTCATCGCGGCGTGGGTGGCGATCGCGCTGCGGCGCACGGAGGCGAGGGCTCCGCGCTGGCCGTGGGAGAAGGACGACGACGAGCAGCCCTGACCCGCGCTCCTATTGAGCGGCGCGGAACCCGATCTCGCGTGCCGTGGCCACCCGGGCGTGTCCGCCCCGTACGCTGGAGGCGTGGAGCGCTCGCTGGAGACGCAGGTGGACCAGGCCGTCGAGGCCTGGCTGCGCTGGGTGCCGCGCTGGGAGCCCTCCACTCATCGCGGCCGGGTCGCGCCGTGCCGTCGCTGCCTCGGCTCTCCTGTGCTCTCGGCCGCGGGCATCGGCGGGAATGTGCCGCACGGTGTGCAGCACGGGCTCTCCACGCGCATCAAGACCATCGTCGATCACTCGGTCGCCGAGTACACGGCGCGGAACCTGCCGATGCTGCAGGGGGAGCTCGACCAGCAGGCCGCGCGCAACCGCGCCCGCGCGTACCGGCCCACCGAGGATCTCGAGCCGGAGTACGAGGGCATGCCGCTGGATCCGGATCCGGTCCCTGGCGCTCCGTTCCTGTTCACGCTCGCCGGCATGGCCGATGCGGACGCGGGGGAGCTGCCCCCGCTGCCGCCACTGAGTGACGACGCGAAGGCCGCGCTGCGCCACGAGGTCGCGCTCGCCGACGACTATGCGAACGTCGTGGGCCGCGAGATCTGCGGGCTGCTGCTGCGCCATCGCCTGCGGGTGCAGGCCGCGATCAGCGAGTTCGTCGAGCCGCAGATCGAGGCGATGCTCGCCGAGCTCACCGAGGCGCTGGACTCGCCCTTCGATCCCGACACCCTCTGATCCCGGGAAACCGAGCGTTCGCTGGGAGCCGCGGTGCGGACTGGCATCCGACGCTGCGCATGGCTATCGTTTTTCGATAGATACAGATCGCTTTTCGATAGGAGCGCCATGCAACCCCGGATCACCGCCGCACTCAAGGCGCTCATCGTCGTGCTGCTCGCGCTGCTGCTGGCGACCCAGGTCGCGCTCATCCCCGGCGTCGCGGTGCTCGCCGCCGAGCGCAACCCCGAACTCGCGTATCTGACCGGTCCGGGGATCGTCGGCGGGATCGTGCTGGTGGCGTTGATCGAACTCGTGCTCGTCTGCGTCTGGCGGCTCCTGTCGCTCGTGCGTCAGGACCGGATCTTCAGCTCGGGGGCCTTCCTCTACGTCGACATCATCATGGTGACGATGGCCGCCTCGGCGGTGCTGATCGCGGCGGCGGTGGTCGTGCTCCTGCTGGGGCACGCGGTGAACCCCTCGATCCTGCTGCTGGGCGTGGTCGGCGTGGTGATCGGCATCGCCCTCGCGCTGCTGGTCGGCGTGATGCGCGGGCTGCTGCGCAAGGCGCTCGAGCTCGAGCAGGATCTGTCCGAGGTCGTCTGATGCCCATCGTGATCGATCTCGACGTGCAGCTCGCGAAGAAGAAGATGAGCGTGCAGGAGTTCGCCGACGCCATCGGCATCACGCCGGCGAACGTCGCGGTGCTGAAGAACGGCCGCGCCAAGGCGGTGCGGTTCACGACGCTCGACGCGATCTGCCGGGTGCTGGAGTGCCAGCCCGGCGACATCCTGCGGTGGGCGGCGGAGGGCGAGGCATGACCGCCTCCGCGGCCTGGGCGGCGACCGCGCTCGGCCGGCTGCGCGACGACGAGCACTGCCCGGTCTGCGACACTGCGGTCGTCGCGCCGACGTGTCCGGCGTGCGGGGCCGACTTCCGCGGGCAGGAGGCGCAGGACCTGTGGTCGGCCTCGCAGCAGGCCGCGGCCGCGCTCGCACGCCGCGAACAGCTCGTGGCATCCCTTCCTCGGGTGAGCGCTGCGGAGGCCGCGGCGCCGCTCGCGCCGCCCGCAGACGTGTCGGGCCCGGCCGTCCCGGTAGCGGGAGTCCCCGGGGCTCCGATCTTCCCGCCGGCGGGGCCGGGCGTCCCCGCGTCCGTGCCCGAGCGGAGCACGTCGCTGCAGTCGCTGCTGTCCGTCGCGGGAGCAGGGCTGTTCGGCACAGCGGCGATCGTGTTCAGCTTCTTCACCCCGGATCTCGCGGCCGCGGCACGCACGGCCATCGTCGGGGCGACGGGCGCTCTGTTCGTCGCCGGCGCGGTGCTGCTCGCCCGGCGAGGGCTGCGCTTCTCCGCGGAGACGGTCGCGGCGCTCGCGCTGGTCTTCGCCGGGCTCGCCGCGCAGGGCGTCGTCGCCGCCGCCACAGGCGCGGATCCGTGGCTGCTCAGCGCGGTGCTGACCGCGGCGGGCTCAGCCGCGCTCCTCGCGGTCGCCGGTCGGGCGCGGCTGCGCATCTGGTTCTGGGCGGGCGCGGTCGGGCTCGCCGTGGCCCCGGCGATGCTGGCGGGGGTCGCGGGCATCGGCGACGCGGGGCTGCTCGCGATCCTCGCCGTCGCCTTCGTGGCGCTCGCCGAGGTCGCCGCGCTGCCGCGGCTGGGCGCGCGGTTCCTCGTCGCGGATGCGGCGGATCGCGTGGATACGGCGGATCGCGCAGACGCGATCGGATCCTCGGAGGCCGAGCAGGGTCCGCGCGCTCCCTCCCGCGAGGCCGCGCCGTTCGACCTCGAACGCGGGTCGCTGATCGTGGCGCAGGCGGTCGCGGTGACGATCGTGATGCTGATGGGTGCCGGCCGGCTGATGACGATCTCGGGAGCGATGCCCGTGCTCGCTCTGACCGCGATGCTCGTCTGCGTCCACGCGCTGCTCGCCACGCGCAACGGGGGAGCGATCGCGTGGAGCATCGTCGCAGGGGTCGCCGGTGCCGGCGCTCCCGTGCTCGTGGCGTTGAGCATCGCACCCCGGATGGGCATTCCCTGGTTCCTGGTCTCCTGCGCCGCGGGCGCCGGACTCGGGCTCGTCCTGCTCGGCGCCGTGCTGCCGCTGCCCCGTACCGCGCGTCCTGCGGCGGTCGTCGGCGGCGCTCTGGGCGTCCTCGCCGCGGCGCTCGCGCCGGGAGGGCTCTTCACCGCGCTCGCCGGCGGATCCGTCCTGGCCCGGCTGAGCGGGGACGCGGCGTTCGCCGACGGCCCGGTCGCGGAACTGTCCGCCGAGCTGGGCTGGGCTCTGGTGGCGAATCTCGTCCTCGGCGCGGCCGCCCTCGGCGCGGTCGCGGTGCTGGCGCGCCGCAGGACCGTCGCCTTCCGGGCTGTGTTCGCCGCGCTGGCGATCGTGCCCGCCGCGCTCGCGGTGCTGGCGCTCGGGGCCTCGCCGTTGCTTGCGACGCCGATCCGCATCGGGCTGCTGCTCGCGGCGGCGGTCTCGGTGTCGCTGGTCGTGCGGGTGCCGCGGCGAGTCGGAGAGGTCCCGCGGATCCTGCTGCTCATCGCGGTCCACGTCGCAGTCGTCCTCGCCGCCTTCGTCGGCGCCGAGGATCCGACCCTCATGCCTCTCGCGGGCGCGGCGACCCTCCTCTCCCTCCTCGCGCTCGGCGCCGCACTCCCGCAGGGCGCACGGTTCCTGCTCGTCGGCGCGGGCTTCGGCTACGCGCTCGTGGTGCTCTCGTCGGCGCTCGCGCTGGCCGGTGTCGGCGGCGTCGCGCTGCTCAGCCTCACCGCGACGACGGGTCTGCTCGTCGTCGCGGCGGTCACGGCGCTGCCGTCGGTACCCGCCCGCTCCTGGCAGGCGATGCTCGCGGTGGCCTCGGTGCCGTTCGCGATCGGCGTGGCCCAAGTGCTGGTCGAGCGCAGCGGCTGGACCGCGCTGCCCACCGCGGCGATGGCCGTGCTCGCCGCGTTGCTGCTTCGTACGCGGCGCGAGGGTGCGGCGCCCGCGGTGCGACTGCTCGCGGCCGCCGTGATCGTGCCGGCGCTCGCGGTGTCGGTGCTGTGCCTGGGCGCACAGGTGCTGACGATGAGCGCCTCCCCGGTGGTGCTGCCGGTGATCGCGGCACTCGTGGCGGGCGCGCTGCCGCTCACCCGGCGGATCCGCCGCGCTCTCGCGGACCGCGGAGTGGGGCGCATCGTCGCGGCCCGGATCCAGACCGCGCTCGAAGCGGGCGCGCTCGTCACCGGAGCGCTCGCCGTCGTGCTGGCGCTCGTGCGCGAGGCCGCGGGCTTCGGCACAGCGTGCGCCGTGCTGGCGCTGCTCGCGGCGGGGGCGGGCGTCGCCGCCGCGACGACCGGGCGCCGGCACCTGCGCGCGGTCTCGGCGGTCGCCGCCACTGGCGCGCTGTGGTCGGGGTGGGCCGCGCTCGGAGTGACCCTGGCCGAGGCCTACCTGCTGCCGCCCGCGCTCGCCGCGGTGGCGTTCGGAACCGTGCGCGCGCTGCGGGGAGGAGCCGGAGCGGTGTTTGCGGCGGTCGGATCCGCAGGTGCGATCATGCCGGTGCTCGTGCTCATCGGCGCCGGTGCCGCGCAGGCCTCGCCGTGGCGAACGGGAGCGCTGCTCGCGGTGTCGTGGCTGCTCGCAGCGGTCGTGGGCGTGCTCGTCCGGAGCCTGCGCCGCGGCGATGACGCCGAGGGCGGCACAACGCGACGGGCATCCGTGGCCGCCCGCCGCCTGCGTCCCGTGGCATCGTGGATGGCGGCGGCCTCGATCGCGGCGGGGCTGGCGGGAACGGTGCAGGCGATCCTGCTGGCCCGGGGTGATGGCGTCGCGTGGCTGCTCCCGGCACCGCTGACCGCCGGTTCGCTGTTCTTCGCGTGCGTCGGGCTCGCGGCCCTGGGCGGCGCCGGCATGGCGGCGGGTGCCGCCGCGCTGCGGGCGATCACCACGTCGACCGCCGTGCGCGGCTCGCGGTGGCTGTTCGCACCGGCCCTGGTGGCGACCACGGCGGGCGCGTGGCCCGCGATTCAGCGGGACTGGCTCTCGATCTGGGGGATGTGGTCGCTCATGCTCGTGCTGCTGGCAGCGATGGTGCTCACCGCGCGCCGTGCCGTCCGCGGTGCGTCCACGGTCGCGCCGGTGTGGATCCTGTTCGCGTTGGCGTTCGTGACCGCGGTCGTGGCGTGGAGTCCGCGGGATCTGCGCGTGGAGTGGTTCTCGCTCCCGCTCGGCCTGTTCCTGATCGCGGCGGGGATGCAGGGCCGCTTCGGGGGCGGCGGGGCGGTGGCGTCCGCCGCGGTCGGGCGTGCTGCGCCGGACTCGGGACGGGCGACCCCGTCGTTCGCCGCCCTCCACGACTGGCCGAGGGGTGCGAGCGGATCCTGGGCGCTGCTCGCCCCCGGCATCGTGGTGACGATGCTCGCCTCGGTCGTGTCGACGTTCACGGATCCGCTCACGGAGCGCGCGATCCTGGTCATGGTGTGCGCGCTGATCGCGATCCTCGTCGGCGCGACCCGTCGGCTCGCGGCGCCGTTCCTCATCGGGCTGATCGTGCTGCCGATCGAGAATGTGTTCGTGTTCGCGGTGCAGATCGGCCGGGGGATCGAGTCGATGCCGTGGTGGATCACGCTCGCCGTGATGGGGGCGGTGCTGCTGATCATCGCGACGACCGCCGAGCGCCGGGCCGAGCACGCGCCGGTGGCGGCCCGTCTCCGCGACCTGCGCTGAGCCTCCCCGAGCCTCTGACTGCGAGAAACCAGAATCAGCATGAGACCTATCCGCAGAAGGTGGGTCTCATGCTGGATCTGGTTTCTCGCGGAACGGCGCGCTCCCGAGCCCCGGCGCGCCGTCCGAGCGCATTTGACCGGGCGTGTTACCGCGCATTACCATAGAGCGGGTATGCGTGCGTCTTGACGCGCGCGTACCGGGCACCGGCACTCGCCGGCTCCGCCCCCACGGCATACCCACCACTCAAACGCACGTCGTTCTCGGCGTGCGGGCGGGTTTGATGTGAAACCCATCACGCTGTCACCGTGCAGCACAACAAGGAGAAGCAGTGCCAACTATTCAGCAGTTGGTTCGCAAGGGTCGTTCGCCGAAGGTCTCCAAGACCAAGGCTCCCGCCCTGAAGTCGAACCCGCAGCAGGCCGGCGTGTGCACCCGCGTGTACACCACCACCCCGAAGAAGCCGAACTCGGCGATGCGCAAGGTCGCTCGTGTGAAGCTCCGCAACGGTACCGAGGTCACGGCCTACATCCCCGGTGAGGGCCACAACCTGCAGGAGCACTCGCTGGTGCTCGTGCGCGGTGGTCGTGTGAAGGACCTCCCCGGTGTCCGCTACAAGATCGTCCGTGGCGCCCTGGACACCCAGGCCGTCAAGAACCGTAAGCAGGCTCGTTCCCGCTACGGCGCGAAGAAGGGTTGAGTTAGATGCCTCGTAAGGGCCCCGCCCCCAAGCGCCCCGTTGTCAACGACCCGGTCTACGGTGCTCCGATCGTCACCTCGCTGGTGAACAAGATCCTGGTCGACGGCAAGAAGTCCCTCGCCGAGTCGATCGTCTACGGCGCCCTCTCCGGCGTCGAGGCGAAGAACGGTCAGGACGCCGTCGCCACCCTGAAGAAGGCGCTCGACAACGTGCGCCCGACTCTCGAGGTCCGCAGCCGCCGCGTCGGTGGCTCGACCTACCAGGTCCCGGTCGAGGTGAAGCCGCACCGCGCGAACACCCTCGCCCTCCGCTGGCTCGTCAGCTACGCCAAGAGCCGTCGTGAGAAGACCATGACCGAGCGTCTCCAGAACGAGATCCTGGACGCCTCGAACGGCCTGGGTGCCGCGGTCAAGCGCCGCGAGGACACTCACAAGATGGCCGAGTCGAACCGCGCCTTCGCGCACTACCGCTGGTAAGAACCAGTCGGGCCGGGATCGGCACTTCGACAGGCTCAGCGACCGACTGAGGTCCCTGAGCCTGTCGAAGGGCCGGTCCCGGCACCCCACACTTTCCTTCGTCGCGTGACGACAGCAAGAAGATAAGGACACCCCCGTGGCACAAGAAGTGCTCACCGACCTGAGCAAGGTCCGCAACATCGGCATCATGGCGCACATCGATGCCGGTAAGACCACGACGACCGAGCGCATCCTGTTCTACACGGGTGTGAACCACAAGATCGGCGAGACCCACGACGGCGCCTCGACGACCGACTGGATGGAGCAGGAGAAGGAGCGCGGCATCACGATCACGTCTGCCGCCGTGACCTGCTACTGGAACAAGAACCAGATCAACATCATCGACACCCCCGGTCACGTGGACTTCACGGTCGAGGTGGAGCGCTCGCTCCGCGTCCTCGACGGTGCGGTCGCCGTGTTCGACGGCAAGGAGGGCGTCGAGCCCCAGTCCGAGACCGTGTGGCGTCAGGCCGACAAGTACAACGTCCCCCGCATCTGCTTCGTCAACAAGATGGACAAGCTGGGCGCCGACTTCTACTACACGGTCGACACCATCGTGAACCGCCTCGGTGCCAAGCCCCTCGTGCTGCAGCTCCCGATCGGCTCCGAGAGCAGCTTCGTCGGCGTCGTCGACCTCATCGAGATGCGCGCGCTCGTCTGGGCGGGAGACTCGAAGGGTGACGTGACCATGGGCGCGTCCTACGAGGTCCAGGAGATCCCGGCCGACCTCAAGGACAAGGCCGAGGAGTACCGTCAGGCGCTGCTCGAGACCGTCGCCGAGAGCGATGACGCGCTGCTCGAGAAGTTCTTCGGCGGCGAGGAGCTCACCGTCGCCGAGATCAAGGGCGCGATCCGCAAGATGACCGTCGCCTCCGAGATCTACCCGGTGCTGTGCGGCTCGGCGTTCAAGAACCGCGGCGTCCAGCCGATGCTCGACGCCGTCATCGACTTCCTGCCGAACCCGCTCGACGTGGGTTCGATCGAGGCGCACGACCCCAAGGACTACGACACGATCATCGAGCGTCATCCCGACGCGAATGACCCGTTCGCGGCCCTCGCGTTCAAGGTCGCCGTGCACCCGTTCTTCGGTCGCCTCACCTACGTGCGCGTCTACTCGGGACACCTCGACTCCGGTGCTCAGGTCGTCAACTCGACCAAGGGCAAGAAGGAGCGCATCGGGAAGATCTTCCAGATGCACGCCAACAAGGAGATCCCGGTCCCCGCGGTCACCGCAGGCAACATCTACGCGGTCATCGGTCTGAAGGACACCACCACGGGTGACACCCTCACCGACCCGGCATCGCCCGTCGTCCTCGAGTCGATGACGTTCCCGGAGCCGGTCATCGAGGTCGCGATCGAGCCGAAGACCAAGGCCGACCAGGAGAAGCTGGGTGTCGCCATCCAGAAGCTCGCCGAAGAGGACCCGACGTTCCGCACGGAGCTCAACCCCGAGACCGGTCAGACGACCATCAAGGGCATGGGCGAGCTGCACCTGGACATCCTCGTGGACCGCATGAAGCGCGAGTTCAACGTCGAGGCCAACGTCGGCAAGCCGCAGGTGGCGTACCGCGAGACGATCAAGAAGGCCGTCGAGAAGCACGACTACACGCACAAGAAGCAGACCGGTGGCTCGGGTCAGTTCGCGAAGATCCAGTTCACGATCGAGCCCCTCGATCTCGCTGCGGAGAAGTCGTACGAGTTCGAGAACGCCGTGACCGGTGGTCGCGTGCCGCGCGAGTACATCGGATCCATCGACGCGGGCTTCCAGGACGCGATGAACGTCGGTGTCCTGGCCGGCTACCCGATGGTCGGAGTCAAGGCGATCCTGACCGATGGTGCCGCGCACGACGTCGACTCCTCGGAGATGGCGTTCAAGATCGCCGGATCGATGGGCTTCAAGGAGGCCGCGCGTCGCGCGAACCCCGTGCTGCTCGAGCCGCTGATGGCCGTCGAGGTCCGTACTCCCGAGGAGTACATGGGCGACGTCATCGGTGACCTGAACTCGCGTCGTGGCCAGATCCAGTCGATGGAGGACGCCCAGGGCGTCAAGGTCGTGCGCGCGTCGGTCCCGCTGTCCGAGATGTTCGGCTACATCGGCGACCTGCGTTCGAAGACCTCCGGCCGCGCCGTCTACTCCATGGAGTTCGACAGCTACGCCGAGGTCCCGCGCGCCGTCGCCGACGAGATCATCCAGAAGACCAAGGGCGAGTAAGCCCTAGGAGCCTGGCGGATCCGGAGCTCCGGCCCCGGATCCGCCAGGCACTCAGACAACTTCACATCGTCTCTCTACTAAACTGAGAATCAAACCCGTAGGAAAGCGGTCACAATCCAGTGCCCGGTGCCCCTACATGACGTCCTGAGGAGGACCCAGTGGCTAAGGCCAAGTTCGAGCGGACCAAGCCGCACGTGAACATCGGAACGATCGGTCACGTCGACCACGGCAAGACCACGCTCACCGCTGCGATCTCGAAGGTGCTCGCCGACAAGTTCCCGTCGGCCACCAACGTTCAGCGCGACTTCGCGTCGATCGACTCCGCTCCCGAGGAGCGTCAGCGCGGTATCACGATCAACATCTCGCACGTCGAGTACGAGACCCCGAAGCGTCACTACGCTCACGTCGACGCGCCCGGTCACGCCGACTACATCAAGAACATGATCACCGGTGCCGCTCAGATGGACGGCGCGATCCTCGTGGTCGCCGCCACCGACGGCCCGATGGCGCAGACCCGTGAGCACGTTCTGCTCGCCAAGCAGGTCGGCGTGCCGTACCTGCTCGTCGCGCTGAACAAGGCCGACATGGTCGACGACGAGGAGATCCTGGAGCTCGTCGAGCTCGAGGTCTCCGAGCTGCTCGCCAGCCAGGGCTTCGCCGAGGACGCGCCGGTCGTGCGCGTCTCGGGTCTGAAGGCTCTCGAGGGTGACGAGAAGTGGACCCAGTCGATCCTCGACCTCATGGAGGCCGTCGACAACTCGATCCCCGACCCGGTGCGCGACAAGGACAAGCCGTTCCTGATGCCGATCGAGGACGTCTTCACGATCACCGGTCGTGGCACGGTCGTCACCGGTCGCGCCGAGCGCGGCACCCTCGCGATCAACTCCGAGGTCGAGATCGTCGGCATCCGCCCGACGCAGAAGACCACGGTCACTGGTATCGAGATGTTCCACAAGCAGCTCGACGAGGCGTGGGCCGGCGAGAACTGCGGTCTTCTCCTCCGTGGCACCAAGCGTGAGGACGTCGAGCGCGGTCAGGTCGTGGTGAAGCCGGGTTCCATCACCCCGCACACCAACTTCGAGGGCACCGCGTACATCCTGTCCAAGGACGAGGGTGGGCGTCACAACCCCTTCTACACGAACTACCGCCCGCAGTTCTACTTCCGCACCACGGACGTCACCGGCGTCATCTCGCTGCCCGAGGGCACCGAGATGGTCATGCCCGGTGACACCACCGACATGTCGGTCGAGCTGATCCAGCCGATCGCCATGGAAGAGGGCCTCGGCTTCGCGATCCGTGAGGGTGGCCGCACCGTCGGCGCCGGCACGGTGACGAAGATCGTCAAGTAAGCATCTGCTTCCGCGCAAAGGGGTCGAGCCTTCGGGCTCGGCCCCTTTGTCGTATCCGTGACGCGCGGTGTCACCTCGCGGGAAAAGTGCTTCCTTTCGCGCGCGGGCCCGGGCAGAATGGCCACGTGCGGGCCGACCGCCGGCTCGATCTAGGGAGGGAACCCCATGGGTCTCGAAGACGCCATCAACGACGCCGTGAACAAGGGCAAGGATTTCATCGAGCAGAACAAGGACAAGATCGACGAGGTCCTGCACAGCGAGCAGGCTGAGGGCATCAGCGACTCGATCCTCGGTGGCGCTGCGGATCTCGCCAAGAAGGTCGCGCCCGGTGCTGCCGAGCAGATCGACGGCGTCCGCGACAACCTTGACAAGTCCGTGGGCAACGAGTGACCTCGAACTGACTTCTCCGAAGGGCGGAGCGCCGCGGCGCTCCGCCCTTCGTCGTGTGTGCGATCGGTTCCGCAGTCGTGCGGGCGTCGATTTTGTCTTCTGCGGGTTCGTGCCTTAGGGTTTGGAGAAGATTCACTGTTCTCACTCGAGCGCGCCGAATGATCCGACGGATCCGCAGGAGCTCTCGAAGAGAACGGAATCCGCGGCGCTCGTGGGAGTGGGAGCCGCAGAGGACTCACGGGAAATGAGTCCTCGAACAACGGGCCGGGGGACGGTCCGCTGGGGAGAAGAGAACCGAGCGATCGGTTCTCGCTAGGGACGTTTGCTGGGAGCGAGCGTTTCCTTTGTTGTGGCTGGGGAGCACAATGAGATCTGGGGAGTACTTTGTCCGCGCCGTCGTGGCGCTGGGGATGAGCATCGGGCTCGCATTCGTCGCGACGCCGGCGGCTCAGGCTGCGATCGCACCTGCCGCTGCGCCGGTCTCTGCGCACGCGGCGACGTCGCAGACGTCAGTCCGTCCGGCTGCCGCGGACGCGCCCACGCCCGAACCGTCCGCCGACGCAGATACGTCGACCTCCGCGCCGTCCGCGCCGGCGACCAGCACCACGGCTCCCGTGGCGCCTCGCTCGCTCGCCGCGCAGCCGCTCGCCGCCGGCCTGTCGCTCGTGTGCGGCACGAACTACGCCTACTCGATCGCCTCGGGCGGCGCGCTGACGCAGATCAAGGCCGGCGGCAGCCCCGTCACCACGTCGATCGGCTCCTGGACGGGCGTCTCCAGCGCCAACGGACTCGCGATCGCCGCCAACGGCACCAAGGCGTACGCCTACGAGCGCTCCGGCAACGGCATCAGCAGCATTCTCACCTACACCCCGTCGACCGGGGCGTTCGCCAAGGTCGCCAACAGCTCCTACTTCGGTGTCGACTCCTCGGTCACGAGCCTCGTCGCCGGTGCCGTGAACCTGTCCACCGGGCACTTCGCGTTCGGCGGCTTCGGCACCGCCGGTCCCTGGTGGGCGACGTACCCCGCGTTCTTCGTGTACGACTACGACCCGGTGGCGAACACGTTCAGCCAGGTCGGCTCGTTCCGCACGAACTCCGGCGAGACGAACGGCGATATGGCCTTCGACGCCCAGGGCTCGCTCTACGTCGTGTCCAGCGCGAGCTCCGGCACCACTTCGATCTACTCCGTCACGGCCGCGAACTACACCGCCGGCGGATCCGACATGACGCGCACGGCGACCGATCCGAAGTCGCTGAGCAACGGGTTCACCGGGGTGAACGGCATCGCGTTCGACACCGACGGATCGGTGCTGCTCGGCAACGGGTCGACCGTGCGCCGGTACGACCCGACCACGCTCGCCCAGCGGGGCTCGGACATCACGACCGGCCTGAGCAGCTCCACCGACCTGGCCAGCTGCAACTCGCCGGTGAACCTCACCGTGCAGAAGAACGTCACCGGGCGAGTGAACAGCACGGACCAGTTCACGCTCAAGGTTGCGAACGGGGCTACCACGGTCGCGTCCGCCACGACGACGAGCACCGCGCCGGGCCTGCAGTCGCCGCAGCTGGGGCCGCTCGCCGTGGTCGCCGGGCAGACCTACACGATCTCCGAGACCGCCGCGTCCGGCTCCCTCTCCGACTACACGTCGAGCTACGTCTGCACCTACGGCGGCACCACGATCGCGTCCGGATCCACCGCATCAGGATCCGTCACGATGCCGACCACCGGTGGGGCATCCGTGAACTGCGTGTTCACCAACTCACCGCTGCTCGCCACCGTCGCGGTGCACAAGACGGTGCTCGACATCAACGGTGACAACCCGGCACCGGGTGCGGGCTGGACTCTCGGCGCGGCGACGACCGCGACCACCGGATCCGCCACGTCCGCGCCGTCCGCGGCCACGCAGGTCACGCCGGCCTCCGGTGATGTGAACTGGACCGTCGCGTTCGACAAGCAGACGTCGCGGGCGACCGTGCGGGTCTCCGAGACCCAGAAGAGCGGGTGGGACTTCGTCAGCGGCAGCTGCGTCGTGACGCCTCTGGGCGGCTCGCCCCGCACCGTGACCCTGCCCGGGGTCACCGGCGCCGATGTCACGGGCGTTGCCCCCGGCGATGCCGTGGCGTGCACGATCACGAACAAGCCCTCGGCCGCCGCGCTCACGCTGAAGAAGCAGGTCGACAACACCTACGGCGGCGGCTCGGTCGTCTCCGATTGGACGCTCACCGCGACCGGGGCGAAGACCATCACCGGCAAGACGGGCGACCCGAGCGTGACCGCTGCAGTCGTCGCGCCCGGCACCTACGCACTCGCCGAGAGCGGCAGCCCGGCGGGCTACGCCGCGGGCGCCTGGACCTGCACCGGCGCGACGGTGAGCGGATCCTCCGTCACCGTGGCGGCGAACGCGAACGCGGTCTGCACGATCACGAACGCGAGCAAGCCTGGATCCGCCGTCTGGACCAAGACGTCCAAGAGCACCGGCGAGCAGCTCGCCGGATCCGAATGGACCCTCACCGGCCCCGGCCTGCCCGCACAGGGCGTCGTCGTCAAGGATTGCACGACGGCTCCCTGCACCGGCCCTGATCAGGATCCGGCGCCCGGCGCCTTCCGCCTCGACAAGCTCGCTTGGGGCACCTACACCGCCAAGGAGACGCTGGCACCTGCGGGCTACGTCGCGGCAGGCTCCTTCACCTTCACCGTGAGCGCCGCGAATGCCGGCACCACGCTGAACATCGGCGCTCAGCAGAACGAGCAGCAGGCCGGTGCCGTGCTCCCGCTGACCGGCGGCCTCGGCAGCGACGCCTTCCTGCTCGGCGGCGGCGCTCTCCTCTTCTCCGCGCTCGCGGTCCTCGGGGTCCTCCGACTCCGCCGGAACGCGCGTCGCGCCTCCTGACTCACACCCACCTCACCGACAGCACGACAACTGTCGGCCGGCGGGTGCCGGTCGACGAACGACAAAGAAAGCAGGAACGACAATGACCACCAGGTCTCTCGGGCTGCGCAAGATCGCAGCCGGCCTCGGAGTCGCGGCTCTCGCCGCGCTCGGCGCCCTCGCAGTGTCGCCGGCCGCGAACGCCGCCGACACCCTGAGCCCGTCGAACATCACGGGGACCACGGGCACCCTGACCATCCACAAGCACGCGGGCGACCCCGGCGCGGCCGGCAACGGTACCCAGATCACCGACGCCGGCACGCTCGCCGCGCTCGGCCAGGGCCTCGAGGGCGTCCAGTTCAGCGTGCAGCGCGTGAGTGCGAACGGCACCCCGATCGACCTCACCACCGCAGCCGGCTGGGACCAGGCGAAGACCGCGACCCCGGCGAACGTGTCGTCGGCGCCGTTCTCGGTCGCCGCGGGCACCACGGCGACCACGGACGCCACCGGGCAGGCCGTCGTCTCGAACCTCCCGTACGGCCTGTACCTCGTGACCGAGACCAGCCCTGGTGCGAACCCGATCGTCTCGCCGGTGCAGCCGTTCCTCGTGTCGGTCCCGTACCCGAACCAGGGCACCTGGCTCTACAACGTGCACGTCTACCCGAAGAACAAGCTGAACACCACGGAGCCGACCAAGACGGTCGCCGACCCGAAGGCGCCCGTGCTGGGCTCGCAGATCGTGTGGAACGTCAACGCGCCGATCCCCGCCCTCGCTGCGGGTGACAGCTACCGCAGCTTCTCCATCACCGACAACCTCGACGCGCGACTGACCTACGTCGGCGCGGTCGTCAAGGTCGACGGCACCACGCTGACCGAGGGCACGGATTACACCGTCTCCGGCAACACCGTGATCACCTTCACCGACACCGGCCTCGGCAAGCTCGCCGGCAAGACGGCCGTGACCGCCGACATCACCACGACCGTGACTTCGCTCGGCGCCGACGGCCAGATCCTGAACACCGCCGTCGTCAACACCAACGGCTCCGACCGCACCACCAACACGCCGCAGACCAACTGGGGCGCGCTGAAGGTCGTCAAGCAGGACGCCACGTCGAAGAACACCCTCAAGGGCGCGATCTTCGAGGTGTACGACGCCAAGAACGGCACCAAGGTCGCCGGCGCGTTCACCACGAACGACGCCGGAGAGATCCTCGTCGACGGCCTGTGGGTCGGCAACAACGACGTGAAGAGCAAGGACTACTGGCTCAAGGAGACCCAGGCGCCGGCCGGCTACGTTCTGCCCGCCGACCCCTGGACCAAGGTCACCGTCACCGCCGCGGGCTCCGCAGCACCCACGAGCGTCACCATCGCGAACACTCAGCAGCAAGGCCCCAACCTTCCGCTGACCGGTGGTGCGGGTAGCACTCTGTTCGCCGTCATCGGCGGCGTGCTGGTTGCTGCCGGTATCGGGACGATCGTGCTGCGCCGCGTGCGCGCTCGTCGTCACTGATGACGAGTCCGTCAACGGTCGCTCCCAGTGCGACCGTTGACGGACCGGAGGAGGGCGGGATCCCAGTTCCCGCCCTCCTCTTCCCTGCTTTCTCGGGCCGTGGGCCGCGGGTTGCGGCCCGAGCGAGGCGCCCGAGCCCGGGCCCGAGCCCGGATCCGTTCCGAACCGCACCCCCGAGGAGGGCGTCATGACGCAGACCGCACCCCTGCGCCGTCGCGACATGCGACCGGCCGCCGCGCCGCGCTGGCGCATGCCCTGGGGCACCGCCATCCTCGCGGCCGTCGCCTTCGCCGGCCTCCTCCTTCTCATGTATCCGACGGTGGCGAGCTGGTGGTCGCAGTACAACCAGTCGCAGCTCATCGTCAAAGTCGATTCCGAGGTCGGCGGCTCTGCGGCCGATACCCGAGAGAAGGCACTCGATCAGGCCAGGGCGTACAACAAGGCGCTGGTCGGAGGCGCTCTGCTCGGGGCGGGATCCCGTGTCCCGACGAGTTCGGCCGGCGCTCCGGGATTCGACTACCCGAGCCTGCTCCGCGCGGATGCCGACGGCGTCATGGCGCGACTGCGCGTCCCATCGATCGGCGTCGACCTGCCGATCTACCACGGCACCTCCGACGCCACGCTCACCAAGGGGGTCGGCCACCTCGAGGGCACCTCGCTCCCGATCGGGGGCGCCGACCAGCACTCCGTGCTCACGGCGCATCGCGGGCTCGCCGGGGCGACGCTCTTCGACAACCTCGACCAGGTGAAGATCGGCGACACCTTCACCGTCGAGGTGTTCGGCCAGGTGCTGACCTACCGGGTGCGCGACACCCAGGTGGTCCTCCCGGAGGACACGCAGACGCTGAGCCCGCAGGCGGGGGAGGACCTGGTCACGCTGGTCACCTGCACCCCGCTCGGCATCAACAGCCACCGGATCCTGGTCACGGGAGAGCGGGTGACGCCCACCCCGCAGAAGGATCTCGACGCGGCCGGCGCGACGCCTGACATCCCCGGATTCCCGTGGTGGGCACCGATCATCGGCGGCGCCCTGATCGTGCTCGTCGGCTTCGTCTGGGCGACGGGACGACCCCGCCGTGAAGCGGTCGAGGAGACCGCCACGGACGAGGGCTGACGCCGGTCGTCGTCGACACGCCGGACACGCCGTCGCGACACGCCCGAGTTTGCGACACGCCCGGGCTGCACGTAGACTGTTGAGGTTCCACATTCCGGCACGCGTCCTGACGCGCGCCGGATCACTGCCAGGGCAGTGCACAGACGGCGCCCTTCCTCCGGGAAGCGGTCGCAGGGATCTGGGCCGCGGGCAGCAGAACAGACAACCGACACCTCTTCACCGAGGCCCTGCCATGTGCGGGGGTCGGCTTCCGCGGGTCGCAAGGCCCCGGGCTGACAGCAGAACAGTGGTGCGCCCCTTCGAGAGGCCTCGATCCGCAAGGATCCGGGTCAGGAGGAGGAGTGCGAAGGCGCAGAACGCGCCGTCGCGCGTCCAATGCCCCCGGATCACCCGGTCCGGGCCGGTAAGACGCTTAATGAGAGAGAGCAGACAATGGCGGGACAGAAGATCCGCATTCGCCTGAAGTCGTATGACCACGAGGTCATCGACACGTCGGCCCGCAAGATCGTCGACACCGTGACCCGTGCGGGCGCGACCGTCGTCGGCCCGGTGCCGCTTCCGACCGAGAAGAACGTCGTGTGCGTCATCCGGTCGCCCCACAAGTACAAGGACAGCCGCGAGCACTTCGAGATGCGCACCCACAAGCGTCTGATCGACATCGTCGACCCGACGCCGAAGGCCGTTGACTCGCTCATGCGTCTCGACCTTCCTGCTGACGTCAACATCGAGATCAAGCTGTAAGGGGATCACGATGGTCGACATCAACGCAAAGATTTCCAAGGGCCTGCTCGGCACCAAGCTCGGCATGACCCAGGTCTGGAACGAGAACGGCAAGCTGATCCCGGTCACCGTGATCGAGCTGGCCCCGAACGTGGTCACCCAGATCCGCACCCCCGAGAAGGACGGCTACAACGCCGTGCAGATCGCGGCCGGTCAGATCGACCCGCGCAAGGTCACGCAGCCCCTCGCCAAGCACTTCGAGGCCGCCGGGGTCACCCCGCGTCGCCACGTCACCGAGATCCGCACCGCGGACGCCGGCGACTACGCGCTCGGCCAGGAGCTCACCGTTGACGGCACCTTCGAGGCCGGCCAGCTGGTCGACGTCGTCGGCACCAGCAAGGGCAAGGGCTTCGCCGGTGTCATGAAGCGCCACAACTTCAAGGGTGTCTCCGCTTCCCACGGTGCGCACCGCAACCACCGCAAGCCCGGTTCCATCGGTGCTTCGTCGACCCCGAGCCGTGTCTTCAAGGGCATGCGCATGGCCGGTCGTATGGGTGGCGAGCGCGTGACCGTCCTCAACCTCACGGTGCACGCCGTCGACGCCGAGAAGGGTCTGCTGCTCGTCAAGGGCGCCGTCCCCGGCGCGCGCGGCCGCATCGTCTACGTCCGCAACGCAGTGAAGGGTGCCTGAGTCCCATGGCTGACACCACTCTGACGCTCGACGTGTTCGCCGGCGGCAAGAAGACCGGTACGGTCGACGCCCCCGCCGCGATCTTCGACGCCAAGACCAACGTTCCGCTGATCCACCAGGTCGTCGTCGCGCAGCTCGCCGCGGCACGCCAGGGCACCCACTCGACCAAGCGTCGCGGTGAGGTCTCCGGTGCCGGTCGCAAGCCTTTCAAGCAGAAGGGCACGGGTAACGCCCGTCAGGGCTCCATCCGCGCGCCGCACATGACCGGTGGTGGCATCGTCCACGGCCCGAAGCCGCGCGACTACTCGCAGCGCACCCCCAAGAAGATGATCGCCGCCGCCCTCGTGGGTGCGCTGAGCGACCGCTTCCGCGGTGAGCGCCTGCACGTCGTCGAGTCCTTCGGCATCGAGGGCAAGCCGTCCACCAAGACGGCCGCCGCCTACCTGAAGGCGCTCCCGGGCAAGAACATCCTCGTGGTCATCGACCGTGAGGACGACCTCAGCGCCCTGAGCGTCCGCAATCTGGCTTCCGTGCACGTGCTGTACGCGGACCAGCTCAACGCCTACGACGTGGTCAACTCCGACGACATCGTCTTCACCAAGGCGGCCTTCGACGCGTTCGTCGCGCTGAAGTCCGGCGCAACCGAGGAGGTCTCCGCATGAGCGACAACATCCTCGCCGCGGCTGCCAACAAGGACCCGCGCGACATCATCCTGAAGCCGGTCGTCTCCGAGAAGAGCTACGGCCTGATCGACGAGGGCAAGTACACCTTCCTGGTGGACCCCCGCGCCTCCAAGACCGAGATCAAGCTCGCCATCGAGAAGATCTTCGACGTCAAGGTCGCGAGCGTCAACACGATCAACCGCGTCGGCAAGGCTCGCCGCACCCGCTTCGGCACGGGCAAGCGCAAGGACACCAAGCGCGCGATCGTGGCCCTGAAGTCGGGCACCATCGACATCTTCACGGCAGTGAACTGACCGGGGGATAAGGACAGAACATGGCTATTCGCAAGTACAAGCCCACGACCCCGGGTCGCCGCGGCTCGTCGGTGGCAGACTTCGCCGAGATCACCCGATCGACGCCGGAGAAGTCGCTGCTGCGCCCGCTGAGCAAGACCGGTGGCCGTAACAACCAGGGCCGCATCACGACCCGTCACATCGGTGGTGGCCACAAGCGCCAGTACCGCGTCATCGACTTCCGTCGCAATGACAAGGACGGCATCGACGCCAAGGTCGCTCACATCGAGTACGACCCCAACCGCACCGCGCGCATCGCGCTGCTGCACTACTTCGACGGCGAGAAGCGCTACATCATCGCGCCGAACAAGTTGAAGCAGGGCGACATCGTCGAGTCGGGTGCCGGCGCTGACATCAAGCCGGGCAACAACCTGCCGCTGAAGAACATCCCGACAGGTACCGTCATCCACGCCATCGAGCTCCGCCCCGGCGGCGGCGCGAAGATGGCCCGCTCGGCCGGCGTCTCCGTGCGTCTGGTCGCGAAGGATGGCCCCTACGCCCAGCTGCGCCTGCCCTCGGGCGAGATCCGCAACGTCGACGCGCGCTGCCGTGCGACGATCGGCGAGGTCGGCAACGCCGAGCAGTCCAACATCAACTGGGGTAAGGCCGGCCGCAAGCGCTGGTTGGGCGTTCGCCCGACCGTCCGCGGTGTCGCGATGAACCCGGTGGATCACCCGCACGGTGGTGGTGAGGGCAAGACGTCCGGTGGACGTCACCCCGTCTCCCCGTGGGGCCAGGCTGAGGGACGCACCCGTCACGCCAACAAGGAAAGCGACAAGTACATCGTGCGTCGCCGTAACGCTGGCAAGAAGCGCAAGTAGGAGTAAGAGAAGATGCCTCGCAGTCTTAAGAAGGGCCCCTTCGTCGACGAGCACCTGCTTCGCAAGGTGATCGTTCAGAACGATGCCGGTACCAAGAACGTCATCAAGACCTGGTCGCGCCGGTCGATGATCATCCCCGCCATGCTGGGACACACCATCGCCGTGCACGACGGACGCAAGCACATCCCCGTGTTCGTGTCCGAGACCATGGTCGGTCACAAGCTGGGCGAGTTCGCGCCCACCCGCACCTTCCGCGGCCACGAGAAGGACGACAAGAAGGGGCGGCGCCGCTAATGGTCGAATCCGTCGCACGCGTGAAGCACATCCGCGTGACCCCGCAGAAGGCTCGTCGTGTCGTCGCCCTCATCAAGGGCAAGCAGGCGCAGGAAGCCCTCGCCATCCTGAAGTTCGCGCAGCAGAGCGCCTCCGAGCCGATCTACAAGCTCGTGCACTCCGCGATGGCCAACGCTCAGGTGAAGGCCGATCGTGATGGCGAGTTCCTCGATGAGCAGGATCTCTACATCAAGAACGCCTTCGTGGACGAGGGGACGACGCTCAAGCGTTTCCAGCCCCGCGCCCAGGGTCGCGCGTTCCAGATCAAGAAGCGCACGAGCCACATCACGGTCGTGCTGGCCACCCCTGAGGTCGCCAAGAACGAGAAGGCGAGCAAGTAATGGGACAGAAGGTAAACCCGTACGGCTTCCGCCTCGGCATCACCACGGACCACGTGTCCCGGTGGTTCTCTGACTCGACCAAGCCGGGTCAGCGCTACGCCGACTACGTCGCCGAGGACATCAAGATCCGCAAGCTCCTGCAGACGCAGCTCGACCGCGCAGGCGTGAGCAACATCGAGATCGAGCGCACCCGCGACCGCGTGCGTGTGGACATCCACACCGCTCGTCCGGGCATCGTCATCGGCCGCCGCGGCGCCGAGGCCGAGCGCATCCGCGGTGACCTCGAGAAGCTCACCGGCAAGCAGATCCAGCTGAACATCCTCGAGGTCAAGAACCCCGAGGCCGACGCTCAGCTGGTCGCCCAGGGCATCGCCGAGCAGCTCTCTGCTCGTGTCGCCTTCCGTCGCGCCATGCGCAAGGGCCTCCAGGGTGCCCAGCGCGCGGGTGCGAAGGGCATCCGGATCCAGGTCTCGGGCCGCCTCGGCGGCGCGGAGATGAGCCGGTCGGAGTTCTACCGCGAGGGTCGTGTGCCGCTGCACACGCTGCGCGCGAACATCGACTACGGCTTCTACGAGGCCAAGACCACCTTCGGCCGCATCGGCGTGAAGGTCTGGATCTACAAGGGCGACCTCACCAACAAGGAGCTTGCTCGCGAGCAGGCCAACGCACCGAAGTCCCGTCGTGACGACCGTGGTGGCGACCGCCGCCGTGGCCCGCGCAGCGAGGCTCCCGTCGCAGAAGGAGCGTCTGCCTGATGCTTATCCCTCGTAAGGTCAAGTACCGCAAGCAGCATCACCCCAAGCGTGATGGTGCTGCGACCGGCGGCACGAAGGTCTCCTTCGGCGAGTTCGGCATCCAGGCCCTCACCCCCGCTTATGTGACCAACCGTCAGATCGAGTCCGCTCGTATCGCGATGACCCGTCACATCAAGCGTGGTGGAAAGGTGTGGATCAACATCTACCCCGACCGTCCGCTCACGAAGAAGCCTGCCGAGACCCGCATGGGTTCCGGTAAGGGTTCCCCCGAGTGGTGGGTCGCCAACGTCAAGCCGGGTCGCGTCCTGTTCGAGGTCGCGGGCGTCAGCGAGGAACTTGCTCGTGAGGCCCTGACCCGTGCCATTCACAAGCTGCCGCTCAAGGCACGCATCATCAAGCGCGAGGAGGGCGACGCGTAATGGCGATCGGCACCAAGGAGCTCGGTGTGACCGAGCTCGACACGTTCGAAGACCAGCGCCTCGTCGAGGAGCTGCGCAAGGCCAAGGAGGAGCTGTTCAACCTCCGTTTCCAGTCGGCCACCGGCCAGCTGGAGAGCCACGGCCGCATCCGCGCCGTCAAGCGCGACATCGCGCGCCTGTACACCGTGATCCGCGAGCGCGAGCTGGGCATCCGTGCGACGCCCGCTCCGGTCGAGGCTCCGGCCAAGAAGGCGTCCAAGGCAAAGGCGAAGAAGGCCGACGAGGCTGACGCGCCGAAGGAGGAGGCCGAGTAATGGCTGAGAAGAAGGCTGCTGCCGCTGAGGCAGAGGTCGTCTCGCACGACGTGCGTGACGCCGATGCTCGTGGCTACCGCAAGTCGCGCCGCGGCTACGTCGTCAGCGACAAGATGGACAAGACCATCGTCGTCGAGGTCGAGGACCGCGTGAAGCACCCGCTGTACGGCAAGGTCATCCGCCGTACGACGAAGGTCAAGGCGCACGACGAGAACAACGCCGCCGGCATCGGCGACCTCGTTCTCATCAACGAGACCCGCCCGCTGAGCGCCACCAAGCGCTGGCGTCTGGTGGAGATCCTGGAGAAGGCAAAGTGATCCAGACCGAGTCCCGACTCAAGGTCGCCGACAACACCGGCGCCAAGGAGCTCCTCACCATCCGCGTGCTCGGCGGCTCCAGCCGTCGCTACGCGGGCCTCGGCGACATCATCGTCGCCACGGTCAAGGACGCGATCCCCGGTGGGAACGTCAAGAAGGGCGATGTGGTCAAGGCCGTCATCGTCCGTACCAAGAAGCAGACCCGTCGTCCCGACGGCTCGTACATCAAGTTCGACGAGAACGCCGCCGTGATCCTGAAGAACGACGGGGAGCCCCGCGGCACCCGTATCTTCGGGCCGGTCGGCCGTGAGCTTCGTGACAAGAAGTTCATGAAGATCGTCTCGCTCGCCCCGGAGGTGCTGTAACTCATGGCGAACATCAAGAAGGGTGACCTGGTCCAGGTCATCTCCGGCCGCAAGCAGGAAAAGGGCGGCGACCGCGGCAAGCAGGGCAAGGTCCTCGAGATCCTCGTCGAGCAGAACCGCGTGATCGTGGAGGGCGTGAACTACGCCACCAAGCACACCCGCGTCGGCCAGACGCAGCGCGGCACGAAGACGGGCGGCATCGAGACCATCGAGGCCCCCATCCACATCTCGAACGTCGCCCTGGTCGACCCCGAGACGAAGAAGCCGACCAAGGTCGGCCACCGCGTCGAGGAGCAGGTCAAGGACGGCGTGAAGCGCACGGTCCGCGTGCGCTACGCGAAGAAGAGCGGTAAGGACCTCTGATGGCGGCTGCTGACGCCGCGGGCGCTGTCAAGGTGCAGCCCCGCCTGAAGGCGAAGTACAACAACGAGATCAAGAAGGCTCTGCAGGACGAGTTCGGCTACGAGAACGTCATGCAGATCCCCGGCCTGGTCAAGGTCGTCGTCAACACCGGTGTCGGTGAGGCGGCTCGCGACTCCAAGGTGATCGATGGTGCGGTCGACGACCTCACCAAGATCACCGGCCAGAAGCCGATCGTCACGAAGGCCCGCAAGTCCATCGCGCAGTTCAAGCTGCGCGAGGGTCAGCCCATCGGCGCGCACGTCACCCTCCGCGGTGACCGCGCCTGGGAGTTCGTGGACCGCCTCGTGAACCTCGCACTGCCCCGTATCCGCGACTTCCGCGGTCTCTCGGACAAGCAGTTCGACGGCAACGGCAACTACACCTTCGGTCTCACGGAGCAGAGCGTGTTCCACGAGATCGATCAGGACCGGATCGACCGCGTCCGCGGTTTCGACATCACTGTCGTGACCACGGCGAAGAACGACGACGAGGGTCGCGCCCTGCTGCGCCACCTCGGCTTCCCGTTCAAGTCGTCCGACGCGCAGGCGTAAGACGACGTTCTGAAGGCCGGATCCCTGGGTTCTCCTCGGGATCCGGTCTTCGGGCCGTTTCGACTCCGCGGCTCCGCCGCCTCGCTCAACGACCGTTCCGCGGTCTGCGCGGCAGTCCGCGGTGACGTACAATTGAAAATTGCGTGCTCATCGCAGGCCGTCTGCCGTGTAACGGCAGCCGGAACCTCATGAACGAAAGAAGACAACTATGACGATGACAGACCCGGTCGCAGATCTGCTGACCCGTCTGCGCAACGCGAACTCGGCGCATCACGACTCCGTGACCCTGCCGTCGAGCAAGCTGAAGACCCACATCGCTGAGATCCTCCAGCAGGAGGGCTACATCTCCGGCTGGGAGGTCACTGACGCCCGCGTCGGCACCAACCTCACCATCTCGCTGAAGTACGGCCCGAACCGCGAGCGGTCGATCGCCGGCATCAAGCGCGTCTCCAAGCCCGGCCTCCGCGTGTACGCGAAGTCGACCGAGCTGCCCAAGGTCCTCGGCGGCCTCGGCGTCGCGATCCTGTCCACCTCCTCGGGGCTCCTCACGGACCGCCAGGCAGAGCAGAAGGGCGTGGGCGGAGAAGTTCTCGCCTACGTGTGGTGATCTGAAATGTCGCGTATTGGACGACTTCCCATCGAGATCCCCGCGGGCGTGACCGTTTCGGTCGACGGCCGTGCGGTTTCGGTGAAGGGCCCGAAGGGCGAGCTCTCGCTCACCGTGGCCTCTCCCATCGAGGTGTCGGTCGAGGAGAACCAGGTTCTCGTCACCCGTCCGGACGACGAGCGCTCCTCGCGTTCGCTGCACGGTCTGACCCGCACGCTCATCAACAACGACATCATCGGCGTGACGCAGGGCTACTCCAAGGGCCTCGAGGTCGTCGGCACCGGTTACCGCGTGCAGCAGAAGGGCAGCTCGGTCGAGTTCGCCCTCGGCTTCTCGCACCCGGTCCTGATCGACCCGCCCGTGGGCATCACCCTGACGGTCGAGGGCAACAACAAGCTCACCGTCAGCGGCATCAGCAAGCAGGCCGTCGGCGAGGCGGCTGCGAACATCCGCAAGATCCGCAAGCCCGAGCCGTACAAGGGCAAGGGTGTGCGCTACGCCGGCGAGATCGTGCGTCGCAAGGCCGGAAAGAGTGGTAAGTAACCATGGCTATCAAGACGAAGTCCGACGCCCGCTCGCGTCGTCACGCCCGTCTTCGCAAGAAGATCCAGGGCACCGAGGCGCGTCCGCGCCTGGTCGTCACCCGTTCGGCCCGCCACGTCTTCGTGCAGCTGGTCGACGACAGCAAGGGCCGCACCGTGGCCAGCGCCTCCACCCTCGAGACCGACCTGCGCGGCTTCGACGGTGACAAGACCGCCAAGGCCCGCAAGGTCGGCGAGCTCGTCGCCGAGCGTGCGAAGGCCGCCGGCGTCTCGGAGGCTGTGTTCGACCGTGGCGGCAACCGGTACGCCGGTCGCGTCGCGGCCATCGCCGATGGCGCCCGTGAAGGGGGGCTGGCACTGTGAGTGACATCAAGGAGAACGAAGTGACCGAGACGGCTCCTGCCGCCGAGAACGCGGCCGGTTCCGAGGCCCCGCAGCGCGATGAGCGCCGCGGCGGCCGTGGTGGCCGCGACCGCGGCCAGGGCGGCCGTGACCGCAACTCCCGCGACCGTGGGGACAACCAGTTCCTCGAGCGCGTGGTGACCATCAACCGCGTGTCGAAGGTCGTCAAGGGCGGCCGTCGGTTCAGCTTCACCGCGCTCGTCGTGGTGGGTGACGGCAACGGTCTCGTGGGCGTCGGCTACGGCAAGGCCCGCGAGGTCCCGCTCGCCATCTCGAAGGGTGTCGAGGAGGCCAAGCGGAACTTCTTCCGCGTGCCGCGCTCCGCGAGCACCATCCCGCACCCGGTGCAGGGCGAGGCCGCTGCCGGCGTCGTGCTGCTCCGTCCGGCCGCTGCCGGTACCGGTGTCATCGCCGGTGGTCCGGTCCGCGCCGTGCTCGAGTGCGCCGGTATCCACGACGTGCTGTCGAAGTCGCTCGGTTCGTCGAACACGATCAACATCGTGCACGCGACGGTGGCGGCCCTGAAGCAGCTCGAGGAGCCCCGTGCGGTCGCCGCGCGTCGTGGCCTCGAGTTCGACCAGGTCGCCCCCGCGCGTCTCGTCCGCGCAGAGGCCGAGGCCATCGCTGCGCAGAAGGCAGGTGCCTGATGGCTGCGCGCCTCAAGGTCACGCAGGTCAAGTCCAAGGTGAGTGAGAAGCAGAACCAGCGCGACACGCTGCGTTCGCTCGGCCTCAAGCGGATCGGCGACTCGGTCGTCCGTCCCGACGATGCCCAGACCCGCGGTTACGTCCGCACGGTCGCTCACCTCGTCAAGGTTGAGGAGATCGACTAATGGCTGAGAAGAAGGAAGCGGCCACCAAGACCGCTGCCAAGAAGCCCGCCGCCAAGAAGGCCGAGGAGACCACGGTCTCCCGTCCCGGCGTCCTGAAGGTGCACCACCTGCGTCCGGTCCCCGGCGCCAACACCGCGAAGACCCGTGTCGGTCGCGGTGAGGGCTCCAAGGGCAAGACCGCCGGTCGCGGCACCAAGGGCACCAAGGCCCGCAACACCGTTCGCGTCGGTTTCGAGGGTGGGCAGATGCCGCTGCACATGCGCACCCCCAAGCTGCGCGGGTTCAAGAACCCGTTCCGCGTGGAGTACCAGGTCGTGAACCTGGAGAAGCTCGCCGAGCTCTACCCGGCCGGTGGCGACGTGACCGTCGCCGACCTGGTCGCCAAGGGCGCGGTTCGCAAGAACGAGAAGGTCAAGGTCCTGGGCAACGGCGACATCGCCGTGGCTCTGACCGTGTCGGTCGACAAGGTCTCCAGCTCCGCGGAGCAGAAGATCGTCGCCGCCGGCGGATCGATCAAGTAACACCCGTCGAGAGGGGCCGGAGATATCTCCGGCCCCTCTTGCGTTACCCTGGGTAATTGACTGTCCCTCGTCGGGCGTCATCCCTTTGCAGGAAGGCAAGCTTTTGTTCAGCGCCATCGCGCGGATCTTCCGCACGCCTGATCTTCGACGCAAGATCGGCTTCACGATCGCAATCATCGCGATCTACCGCCTCGGATCCACCGTGCCCGCTCCGTTCGTGAGCTTCCCGAACGTCTCAGAGTGTCTCGCGCAGAACAGCGGGACCGAGGGACTGCTCGGGCTCGTCAACCTGTTCTCCGGCGGCGCGCTGCTGAAGCTGTCGATCTTCGCCCTCGGCGTCATGCCGTACATCACGGCGTCGATCATCACGCAGCTGCTGCGCGTGGTCATCCCGCACTTCGAGGCGCTGCACAAGGAAGGCCAGGCCGGTCAGGCACGGCTCACGCAGTACACGCGCTACGTCACCATCGCGCTGGCGCTGCTGCAGTCCACGACCCTCGTCACGGTCGCCCGCACCGGCCAGCTGTTCGGGCAGACCGGCGTCGCCGCCTGCAACCAGCTGCTCACGAACGACGTGTGGTGGGCGCAGCTGCTCCTCATCATCACGCTGACGGCCGGCACGGGCCTGATCATGTGGTTCGCCGAGCTCGTCACGGAGAAGGGCATCGGCAACGGCATGTCGCTGCTGATCTTCACCTCGATCGCCGCGACGTTCCCCGGCGCCATGTGGGCCATCTGGCAGACGAAGGGCTTCGAGGTCTTCCTGCTCGTCCTGCTCGTCGGCATCATCGTGATGACGCTGGTCGTCTTCATCGAGCAGTCGCAGCGCCGCATCCCGGTGCAGTACGCGAAGCGCATGGTCGGTCGCCGCACGTACGGCGGCACCAACACCTACATCCCGATCAAGGTCAACATGGCGGGCGTGATCCCGGTCATCTTCGCCTCGTCGCTGCTGTACATCCCGATGCTCGTCGCGCAGTTCAACATCCCGCAGGACGGCAAGACGCCGCCCGCATGGGCGACCTGGATCATGACGTACTTCGTCAAGGGCGACCACCCGATCTACATGATCACGTACTTCCTGCTGATCATCGGCTTCACCTACTTCTACGTCGCGATCACGTTCAACCCGACCGAGGTCGCGGACAACATGAAGAAGTACGGCGGATTCATCCCGGGCATCCGCGCCGGACGCCCCACGGCCGAGTACCTCGACTACGTGCTCACCCGCATCACGCTGCCCGGATCCCTCTACCTCGGTCTCATCGCGCTGATCCCGTTGATCGCACTGGCCACGGTCGGGGCGAACCAGAACTTCCCGTTCGGCGGCGCGTCGATCCTGATCATCGTCGGCGTCGGCCTGGAGACGGTCAAGCAGATCGATGCACAGCTGCAGCAGCGACACTACGAAGGGCTCCTACGATGACGGCATCCGCAACCTCCACCGCACGCCTGCTGATCGTGGGCCCGCAGGGCTCAGGCAAGGGCACGCAGGGAGTGCGGGTCGCTGAAGCGTACGGTGTTCCGGTGGTCTCCACGGGTGACATCTTCCGCGCCAACATCAAGGCGGGCACGCCGCTCGGCAAGCAGGTCACGGCGATCCTCGATGCGGGAGACCTCGTGTCGGATGAGCTGACCGGCGAGCTCGTGCGCGACCGCCTGTCCCAGCCCGACGCCGAGGCCGGCTTCCTCCTGGACGGCTACCCCCGCAACGCGGCCCAGGTCGTGCACCTGGACGCGTTCCTGGCCGAGTCGGGCACCGCGCTCGACGCGGTGCTCCTGCTCGACGTGCCGCGCGAGGAGAGCATCGCCCGCCTCGAGCTGCGCGCGACCGAGCAGGGCCGCGCCGACGACACCCCCGAGGCGATCGCGCACCGTCTGGACATCTACGAGGCGCAGACCGCCCCGATCCTCGACGCCTACGGCGCGCGCGGCATCGTCGACACGATCGACGGCGTCGGCAGCCTCGACGAGATCACCGAGCGCATCTTCGCGGCGCTGGGCGCCCGCGGTCTCGTGCGCACGGCTGCGGTCTGACGTGGCGTTCCGCCGCTCCATCTACAAGAGCCGCGCCCAGCTGGGGACGATGGTCGAGCCCGGCCTGATCACGGGCGCGGCGCTCACCGCGGTGCGCGCGGCCGTGCGTCCCGGCATCACGACGGGAGAGCTCGACGCGATCGCCGAGCGCGTGATCCTGGATCGTGGCGCCGAATCGAACTTCAAGCTCGTGCGCGGCTACCGGCACACCACCTGCATCTCGGTCAACGACCAGGTCGTGCACGGGATCCCCGGATCGCGCGTACTGCAGCCCGGTGACATCGTCTCGATCGACTGCGGCGCGCAGTTCCGCGGCTGGAACGGCGACAGCGCGATCACCGTGATCGTTCCCGACGAGGCACAGGCGGAGGTCGTCGCCGCGCGACAGGCCTTGTCCGACGCGACGGAGGGATCCATGTGGGCGGGGATCGCCGCGATGGCGTCCGCGAAGCACCTGGGCGACATCAGCGCGGCCATCGAGGACCACATCCTCGGCGCGGGCCCCTCGCCCGTCTCGGGGAAGCCCTACGGGATCCTGCGCGAGTACGTCGGACACGGCATCGGCCGCAAGATGCACGAGGCGCCGAGTCTGTTCAACTACCGCACGCCCGACCGCGGCGCCGAGGTGCGCCCCGGTCTCGTGCTCGCGATCGAGCCCATGGTCACCGCGGGCTCCGACCAGACGTACGTCGAGGACGACGACTGGACCGTCTCCACCACCGACGGATCAGACGGCTCGCACTGGGAGCACAGCGTCGCCCTGCACGACGACGGCATCTGGGTGCTCACCGCCGCCGACGGGGGAGCGGCGGGCCTCGCCGCCTACGGCATCACGCCAGCCCCGATCGGGTGACGGTCCGCCCGCGCTCGTACGAGAAACCACTTCCCGCACGAGGCACCACGACTGACGTGGTGTCTCATGCAGGAAGTGGTTTTTCGCGTTCTGGTCGCACGGCACGAGGCCGGCTGCGGAGCGTAGCGAGCATTGCGGGCTGAGGCGGGCGCACGAGGGGGACGCCCGCAGCCGACAGAGCGCGCTGCAGGGGCGCGATGCGCCAGACGTCGCTCAGATCCCAGCGCGCGAACGGGTGTCCCCGGCGACGCAGACGATCCTCGCGGCGCTTCTCGTCCTTGAGGCGCGCGGCGGCCTTCGCCGCGTCTTCGAGGTCGTACTTGCGCCAGCCGTCGCTCTCGCCGATCGCGCCGACCGACGGGAAGAAGAAGTCCACACGGTCGCGCACCCCCTCGTAATGGAAGTTCTCCTGGAGCTCCGGATCCTCGAATCCGCACCACTCGATCACGGCACGGCTGACACTCTCCGTGGGCGACTCAGAGCGGCCGTCCGCCCGTTCCCAGAGCCAGCGCTGCCGCGCAGATCCGCGGGTCGTGGTCTGTGCGGCCGCGTGCTCGCGCAGCTCCGTCAGGTCCAGCGGGCCACCCTGCGTCCGGGACATCGCCGCGTCCACGACCGCCAGAGCCTCGGCGGGAGGCAGGACACGGCTGAGGTCGACGACCGTGTCGATCATCGAGGTGCACAGGAGCGAACCTCGACGAGCGACCACGCGGTCGTGCATGCTCGTGTGCACGCACACATCGCCGAAGCGCCGCGATCGACTGCGGTCCGCCTCGAAGACGTGGATGTCCCGTGTCTCGCCGAAGAGCGGAAGCCCCCAGATGACTGCCGCCGACTCCAGGCACAGCACGGCGGCGGGGTGCGCGCGGACGAAGGCGTGCACGCGCGCCGCATAGCGCTCCCAAGGGGGCAGAGTCAGATACGCGGTGCGCGGCGCGTAGATCCCCGAACGTACTCGGACATGCGCCGTGGCGGCGACGCGGATCCCCAGCATGCGGCACTCCGCGGACGTCGCGAGCGGCACAGGAGAGGTCAGCGCGGCGCGGTCGGAGAGCAGGAGCGGCATGACCGCATCCTGAGCCTCCGGAGAGACCCAGATCCTGCCTGCCTCGAAATCCGTGCAGAACCTCGGCGCGCAGGTTCACGTGCGGACCGAATGGACTCCGGCGAGAAACCAGATCCCGCGTGAGACACCGCGCGTGCCGCGATGTCTCATGCAGAATCTGGTTTCTCGCGAGACACGAGGGCCTGGGGGAGCGAATTCCCTGGCTCCCACGACCCTCAAAGGCTGGACACGGCACAATGGGGAGACATAGCTGAGCGGATCCGCCGGGCGGGTCTGGACAAGGAGACACACACATGGCCGCTGCCAAGGGCAGGACCAACGGGTTCGCCATCGGGATCACCGCCGCCGTCGTCGCCGTGCTCATCGCACTCGTCGGCGTCGTCGTCTGGCTCAACAACAAGGCGACGGATCCCGGCGCTGTGCCGAAGAGCGCGATCATCAACACCGACACCGGCGCCGTCACCACGGGCTCCGGCAAGGACAAGGTCGCCGTCTTCGTCGACTTCCAGTGCCCGATCTGCAAGACCTTCGAAGGCGAGTACGGCTCGAAGCTCCAGGCGCTTGCGAAGGAGGACAAGATCACGCTCGAGTACCACCCGATCGCGATCCTGGACCGCTTCTCGCAGGGCACGAACTACTCGTCGCGCGCGGCCGCGGCGGCCTACAGCGTCGCTCAGGAGAGCCCGGACAAGTTCCTCGACTACCTGAACCTCCTCTTCGAGAACCAGCCGACCGAGAACACGCCCGGTCTCACCGACCAGCAGTTGATCGATTACGCGAAGCAGGTCGGCGCGGACAAGGCAGAGGCGACGATCAAGGCGAACACCTTCTTCAAGTTCCCGACGGCGCAGGCCACGGCCCACAAGATCCAGGGCACGCCCACGATCGAGATCAACGGTCAGCGCCTCGACACCAGCAAGCAGAGCGACGTCGCGAAGCTGCAGGCCATCGTCGACCAGAAGTAACCACGCCGCATTTTGCGGATCCGCGGATCCGGACTACCATAGATCCTTGGTGCTTTGCGCCTTGGTCCGGCGTGTCCGGATCCGCACAGTTCCACTCCACCCACCCACCGCAGATCGACCGGTCTGCAGAAGCGTCAGCGAGGCTATGGCTAAGAAAGACGGTGTCATCGAGATCGAAGGCGTCGTGTCCGAGGCGCTGCCCAACGCGATGTTCCGCGTTGAGCTCTCCAACGGACACAAGGTCCTTGCAACGATCTCCGGAAAGATGCGGCAGAACTACATCCGTATCATCCCCGAGGATCGCGTCGTCGTGGAGCTCTCGCCCTACGACCTCACGCGCGGCCGCATCGTCTACCGCTACCGCTAGGCCGGTCGAGAAGTAACACCCCAGGCGTCCGCGCCTGCCCGGTGAAGACAGCGATAAGGAAACAACATGAAGGTCAACCCCAGCGTCAAGCCGATCTGCGACCACTGCAAGGTGATCCGCCGCCACGGCCGCGTCATGGTGATCTGCAAGAGCAACCCGCGCCACAAGCAGCGCCAGGGTTGAGCAGCGGGCTCCGGCCCGTCACTCTCGCACTCTCACAACTCAATACAGGTCGCGCGAGCGTCCGAGGCGTTTCGTCTCGCTCCGCTCGCTCAACGACCGGCACATCAACGGCAGGATCAGAACCCGCAAGGGGGACACCTCGGGCGGAGGCCCGGGCACCGATCCTGCTCCACACCTCCACAACACTCCAGGAGTTACCGCATGGCACGTCTTGCCGGCGTCGACATCCCGCGCGACAAGCGCGTGGTGATCGCCCTCACGTACATCTACGGCATTGGCCGTACCCGTTCGGTCGAGATTCTCAAGGCCACCGAGATCGACGAGTCGATCCGCGTCAAGGACCTCTCCGACGAGCAGCTCGTCGCCCTCCGCGACTACATCGAAGGCACCTACAAGGTGGAGGGTGACCTCCGCCGCGAGGTCGCCGCCGACATCCGCCGCAAGGTCGAGATCGGCTCCTACGAGGGCATCCGCCACCGTCGTGGCCTGCCGGTCCGCGGTCAGCGCACCAAGACCAACGCGCGCACCCGCAAGGGCCCCAAGCGCACCGTCGCCGGCAAGAAGAAGGCCCGCTAAGCGGCGGCCAGGGAATAGGAGAAAACTTTCATGGCTGCACCTAAGGCCGCCGCGCGCAAGCCGCGCCGCAAGGAGAAGAAGAACATCGCGCTGGGCCAGGCCCACATCAAGTCGACGTTCAATAACACCATCGTCTCGATCACCGACCCGTCCGGCGCCGTCATCGCCTGGGCGTCCTCCGGTGGCGTGGGCTTCAAGGGCTCGCGCAAGTCCACCCCGTACGCCGCCGGCATGGCCGCGGAGTCGGCCGCCCGTCAGGCCGCCGAGCACGGTGTGAAGAAGGTCGACGTCCTCGTCAAGGGTCCGGGCTCCGGTCGCGAGACCGCGATCCGCTCGCTGCAGGCCGCCGGCCTCGAGGTGGGTTCGATCCAGGATGTGACGCCGCAGGCGCACAACGGCTGCCGTCCGCCGAAGCGCCGCCGCGTCTGACGCGTTCTGAGGATCCTCGGATCTCGATCATGTCGAGACCGGGGATCCTCACCCGCGTTTCTTCCACAACTCAAGACCTCACCCACACGTGTCATATAGCGGGCACGTGATCGAAAGGAACACACAGTGCTCATCGCACAGCGTCCCACTCTCACCGAGGAAAAGATCTCCGAGAACCGTAGCCGGTTCGTCATCGAGCCGCTCGAGCCCGGCTTCGGCTACACGATCGGCAACGCGCTGCGTCGCAGCCTGCTCTCCTCGATCCCCGGCGCGGCCGTGACCAGCGTCCGCATCGACGGCGTCCTCCACGAGTTCAGCACCATCCCCGGTGTCAAGGAGGATGTCACCGAGATCATCCTCAACATCAAGCAGCTGGTCGTCTCCTCGGAGCGCGACGAGCCCATCACGGCCTACCTGCGCAAGACCGGCGCCGGCGAGGTCACCGCGGCGGACATCTCCGCTCCGGCCGGTGTCGAGGTGCACAACCCCGAGCTGGTCATCGCGACCCTCAACGAGACCGCCAAGTTCGAGCTCGAGCTCACCATCGAGCGCGGCCGCGGCTACGTCTCCGCGGCGCAGAACCGCAGCGAGTACGCCGAGGCCGGCCAGGTGCCGATCGACTCGATCTACTCGCCCGTGCTCAAGGTCAGCTACCGCGTCGACGCCACGCGCGCCGGCGAGCGCACCGACTTCGACAAGCTCGTGCTGGACGTCGAGACCAAGAACTCGATCGCCCCGCGCGACGCCGTCGCTTCGGCCGGCCGCACGCTGACCGAGCTGTTCGGTCTCGCCCGCGAGCTGAACGTCGAGGCCGAGGGCATCGAGATCGGCCCGGCGCCGGTCGAGGCCGTGCTCTCGAACGAGCTGTCGATGCCGATCGAGGACCTCGATCTGTCGGTCCGCTCGTACAACTGCCTCAAGCGCGAAGGCATCAACACGGTGTCCGAGCTCGTCGCCCTCTCGGAGACGCAGCTCATGAACATCCGCAATTTCGGACAGAAGTCGGTGGACGAGGTGCGCGACAAGCTCGTCTCGCTCGGCCTGTCGCTGAAGGATTCGGTGCCCGGTTTCGACGGCGCCCACTTCTACGGCGGCTCCGAAGACGAGTCCTTCTGATACCCGAACCTTTCCGATCCAGGAGTAAGAACAATGCCTAAGCCCACCAAGGGTCCCCGCCTCGGAGGCGGCCCGGCCCACGAGCGTCTGCTGCTTGCGAACCTCGCCGCCCAGCTGTTCGTTCACAAGTCGATCAAGACCACCGAGACCAAGGCCAAGCGCCTGCGTCCGCTGGCCGAGCGCCTCGTCACCTTCGCCAAGCGCGGCGACCTGCACGCACGCCGTCGCGTGCTGACGGTCCTGCGCAGCAACAAGGAGGCGACGCACATCCTGTTCGCCGAGATCGCGCCGCTCGTCGCCGAGCGTGAGGGCGGCTACACCCGCATCACGAAGGTCGGCAACCGCAAGGGCGACAACGCGCCCATGGCCGTGATCGAGCTCGTGCTCGAGCCCGTCACCCCCAAGGTGAAGAAGGCCGCCGCGAAGCCCGCCAAGGCTGAGAAGGCTGCTCCGGCCGCCGAGGCTCCGGCCGAGGTCGTCGAGGAGGCCGTCGAGGCCCCCGCCGCCGAGGCTGCTGAGGCTCCGGCCGAGGCTGCCGCGGAGGAGAAGGCCGAGTAAGGTCCCTCGCTTCTACGAAGCCCGTCGCCCCCTGTGGGGCGACGGGCTTCGTCGTTCCCCGCGGGCTTCGTCGTTCCCCGCGGGCTTCGTCGTTCCCCGCCGGCGCCCTGCCCGCTCCCGCAACCGACGCCACTTCCGAGTCGTCCCTGTGAGCGCACGCCATAGGGCGCGCTCACAGGGACGACTCGGAATGCAGCTGGGCGTCAGGGAGCGGGGCAGATCACGATGCCGTTGGCGGCGGCGAGGGGGGATCCGGTCGCGCACGTGCCGTAGCCGAGGGTGGGCGTGCGGAGCATCGCGGGGGCGTCGAACAGCCCGAGGTGCGCGCCGGTCAGTACGACGGACGACACCGGCCCGCCCCAGGGCTTCGCCGCGAGCCATTCCACGTCGTTGTCGCGCACCCACTCCGCGAGCGGCGCGACCGCGGCCCGCTGCTGGGCCAGCGTCTCGGCGGGGGTCCGTGTGGCGCGCACGGCGTCTCCGACCGCGCCGCCGGACACCACCGCGGCCAGCGCGAGGGCCGCGGCGACGGCCGTCGCGCGCATGAGGCCGCGCGTGCCCGAGGTCCGGCGCCGACGCCACAGCGCCACCACGGCGCGCACCGCGATCGCGGCGAGGATCGGAGCGAACGCGAACACGCCCACCGCGGGATGGCGCACCCACAGCGGCAGCTGAGCGGCCTGTGACCACCAGCCCACGAAGGCGAGCAGGCCCACGGCGGATCCGAATCCGAGCGCGAGCAGCTGCGGATCCCGTTCCCACCAGCGCGGGCGATGCGGCTGAGGGAGAGCGTCGGCGCCCTGCGGATCCAGCGCGCGCGTGCCTCGTTCGGCATTCCTCCATCGATCGGGCAGTGCCGCCCACACCACCACGACGACAGCCAGCAGGACGGCGATAGCGACGAGCCACCACGGCACGAACCAGGATCCGGCCAGCGTGCCGAGCTTCTGCGGCACGGTGGTCGGCTCGATGTGCTGGCCGCCGCTCAGCAGGAAGCCGCCCAGTGCGCGCACGTGGCGGGCGTAGCCCGTGACACCGAGCGAGACGAGCGCGATCAGCTCCATCAGTACGGTGGGCGCGGCCACGAACGCCAGCGGTACGATCGCGCGGCGCAGAGTCGTGCCGAACCTCTGCCGGAACGGCGCGGCGGGGGTGAGCAGGAACAGCGCGACGGCGAACGCAGGCAGGGCGAGCAGGGCGATGAGCTTCGCCTGCACCGCCAGTCCGAGCAGCAGTCCCGCGAGCCAGGCGCGGCGCGGCAGCACGATCAGCGCCCACACGATGAGCGCGGCCGCGGCGATCTCGCCGAGCAGGTCCGCGGGGCCCTGGATCGGCGAGACGCTGTCGGCCGTGTTGAACGCGAGCGGGAGCGCCACCGCGATGAGCGCGCCGAAGCGGCCGGCGAGACGTCGTCCGAGGACGCCGAGTCCGACGAGCAGCAGCACCCAGTACGCGAGGGGCACGAGACGGGCGCCGACCACAGGGTCCGCACCCAGCGCCAGCACTCCGGCGACCGGCAGCAGCACGACGGGACCGGTGGAGATCCGCGGATCGAACGGCGTCAGGGTCGAGCCCGACAGCGCGCCGTCGCTCGCGTAGCCGAGCCCGGCCACGAGGTTGCGCGGCACGGTGAGGTTGAAGGCCTCGTCCTCCCAGAATCGCAGCACGGTCAGGCTGTGCCACATCACGATCGCGTTCGCGACGATCAGCAGCCCGAGCAGGACCCAGAACGCGATTCCGGAGAGGCGCCGAGTCATGCGGATCCAGGTCCCTCGAACTCGAGCGCCCGCAGCGGCGCTCCGGGGCGCAGTGACCATGTCCAGGCCTCGCGCAGCGCGCTGAGCGCGAAGAGCACGAGCTTCTTGGGCGGCAGCGACGGGCGGGCGACCTTGCCCCACATCGTTCCGGTGCTCGACGCGCCGCGGCGCGGGATGCTGCGCACGCTCAGGTAGCGCACCGCGAACCCGGCCCGCACCTCGGCGAAGGAGAAATGCACGTGCGGCACGAGGGCGTCGGAGGGCACGGCGTTCACGAGGACCTGCAGCGCCTCGGGGCGGTACGCGCGCAGAGGGGTGTTCACGTCGGGGACGCCGCGTCCGACGATGACCGCGGTGAGCAGGCGCACGCCGGCGGTGAGCAGGCGGCGGTACCAGGCATCGGTGCGGGAGTGGCGCACCCCGTGCACGACGTCCGCGCCCGTGCGGCCGAGGGCGCGCACAGCGGACGCGATCTCGGATCCGAGGAACTGCCCGTCGCCGTCGACGTGCACGATCGCATCGGGGGAGAGCGCGAGCCCTCCGCGGTACGCCGCGAGAGCCGTGGGGCCGTGGCCGCGGTTGGCCGGCTGGGTCTGCACGTCGATGTCGTCGATGCCGGACAGGGCCGCGGCCGTGCCGTCGGTGGAGCGGTCATCGGCGACGACGAAGGTCACGCGTTCCGCCAGCGGGGCGACGGCGGTGCGGATCTCATCGATGAAGCCGCCGATGCCCTCGGCCTCGTTGTAGGCCGGCATCACGACGGCCAGATGGGCGTACTGCACTCGAACCTCGAGCCTTCTCATGGAGGGCCCGTGCGGGCCGGGGCGGGACCCGTCGGAGCCACGGCGGCACCGGCGGAGTCTTCGCGGAGGAAGGAGCGGGGATCCGCCCGTTCACGCCAGGCGTCCTGGGCCGCACCGTCCCCCGGGTATTCTAGTAGGGCTATGGATCGCCGCTCCCGGTTGCGCCGTCTGGCGGGAGTCGGCACCCGCTTCCTGATCGTCGGCGGCATCAGCACGCTCATCGAGGTCGGCGCGTTCAACCTCTTCGTCTACGCCTTCGGGTGGGACCTCGTGGTCGGCAAGATCGCCGCGAGCCTCGTCGCACTGGTGAACGCGTACATCGGCAACCGCGAGTGGGCGTTCCGCGGACGGGACCGGCGCGGACGCGTCGCCGAGATCGTGCTCTTCCTCGCCGTGAACCTGGTCTGCACCGGGCTCGGCGCGGGCATCGTCTGGCTCGGCGCCGACGTGGTCGAGGGCATGACCGGCCACGCGCCAGGGCCCGCGATGGTGAACCTGATCAACCTCGGCAGCATCGCGGTCATCGTGCTGGTGCGCTTCGTGCTGTACCACTACATCGTCTTCCGGCACACGCCCAAGCCGGCGCCGGCCACGGCCGACATCTCGCGAGACGCCTGATCCCGCGTGAGACACCACGCCTCGCGCGGTGTCTCACACAGAATGCGGTGACTCACGGATCCGGATCGCAGAACCGAGTCCCCTCCGGTCAGGCGCGGGCGCGGAGGTCCTTGCGCAGGATCTTCCCCGAGCTGGACTTCGGGATCACGTCGATGAACTCCACCAGGCGCACCTTCTCGTGCGGGGCGACGTGAGCGGCGACGTGCGCCTTCACGCCCTCCGCGTCGAGCTCCGCGCCCTGCTGCAGCACCACGAACGCCTTCGGAACCTCCTGGCCGTCCTCGTCCGAGACGCCGATCACGGCGGCGTCGGCGATCGCGGGGTGCTCGAGCAGCACGGCCTCCAGCACGGCGGGCGCGACCTGATAGCCCTTGTACTTGATCAGCTCCTTCAGGCGGTCCACGATCCGGAACACCCCGCCCGCCGTCACGGTCGCGACGTCGCCGGTGTGCAGCCAGCCGTCCGCGTCCAGCATGTCGGCGGTGGCGTCGGGGCGGTTGAGATACCCCTTCATGACCTGCGGTCCGCGGATGAGCAGCTCTCCGGGCTCGCTCGCGCCGTCGGCAGGGACGACGACATCGGATCCGTCCTCGGCGAGCAGGCGGGCCTCGGTGTTCGGGATCAGCAGCCCGACCGAGGAGAGGTCGATGTCGTCGCGCTCGACCGGGATCGTGTGCGTGACGGGGCTGGTCTCGGTCATGCCGTAGCCCTGCCGCACGATGCAGTCCAGGCGCTCCGCGACCGCGTGCGCGAGGGCGCCGTCGAGCGGCGCCGCACCGGAGAACACGACCTTGACCGCGCTCATGTCGTACTGCGCGACGAGCGGATGCTTGGCGAGCGCGACGGCGATCGGCGGTGCGATGAAGAGCCAGCTCGTGCGCTGCTCCGCGATGATGCGCAGGAACTCGACCAGATCGAACCTCGGCATCGTGACGAGCGTGGCGCGCAGCCGCACCGCGAGGTTGAGCAGCACGGTCATGCCGTAGATGTGGAAGAACGGCAGCACGGCGAGGATCCGGTCCTCGTCGCTGAGATCGATCGAGACCGTGCTCTGCGCGACGTTCGCGACGAGGTTGCGGTGCGTGAGCATCACGCCCTTGGGGCGCCCCGTCGTGCCGGAGGAGTAGGGGAGCACCGCGACGTGCGTGGCGGGGTCGAACGTGATCGCCGGGGCGTGGTGCCCTTCGGAGAGCAGATCGCGCAGTGAGGGGTGCCCCTCGGCGCCGTCCAGGACGATGAGCTGGTCGGCGGGCAGGCCCAGCTGGGCGGCGGCGGCCTCCGCCTGCGGCAGCAGCGGGCTGACCGTGATCAGCCAGAAGGCGGAGGCGTCGCGCAGCTGGTTCGCGATCTCGTCCGCGGTGTAGAGCGCGTTGATCGTGGTCGCGGTGGCGCCGGAGCGCAGGATCCCGTGGAACACGGTCGCGAACGCCGGGACGTTGGGGCAGAGGAGCCCGACCGCGTCGCCGACGCCGATGCCGCGCGCGGCGAGCGCCCCCGCGAAGAGGTCGATCTGTCCGATCAGCTGGCGGTAGGTGGTCTCGGAGCCGGACATGCCGTCGACCAGCGCGACCCGGTCGAGGTCGTGCTCCGAGATGTCGCCGAAGAGGTACTCGTGGATCGGGACCGCGGGGATCTCGATCTCGGGGTGGAGGCTGCTGACCATGGGATCTCCTTCGATCTCGGTCGCGTGCGGTCGGGCGCCGCGCCGCTTGCGATTCAGTGTCGCATGAAACGGCACTGGGTGTCAGGGCTGGTTTCGAGGTCGGCCCGGACCCTCGCGGCCCGGGGAAGCGGATCCCCGGGTGGTCGCCGGCACGGCCCCGGCGGCACACCGCGGATGGCCCCGGGTACCCTGGATCCGTGCGCATCCGTCTCGACATCGCCTATGACGGCACCCACTTCCGGGGCTGGGCGAAGCAACCGGGGCTGCGCACCGTGCAGGGCACGATCGAGCAGGCGCTCGCCCGGATCGTCGGGCCGTCGGCCGGTGACGACACGACGGATGGATCCGATCCGCGCCTCGTCGTCGCCGGGCGCACCGACGCGGGAGTGCACGCGACGGGGCAGGTCGCGCACGTCGATCTCGACGAGCAGCAGTGGGCCCGCGTCATCGCCCGCAACGGGCGGGCGGCGTCGGATCCGGCCGGTTCGCTCGCGTCGCGGATCCGCGGAGTGCTCGGCCAGTATCCCGATGTCACGGTCTCGCGCACCTCGTCGGCGCCGGAGGGCTTCGACGCCCGGTTCTCGGCGGTGTGGCGCCGCTACCGCTACCGCCTCGCCGATGCGCAGGCCGGCTACGACCCGCTGCTGCGGCACGACACCACCACCATCCGAGGATCCCTCGACGAGGCCGCCATGGACGCCGCGGCGCAGACCCTCATCGGCCTGCACGACTTCGCGGCCTATTGCAAACCGCGGGAAGAGGCCACCACGATCCGCACGCTGCTGGACTACCGGTGGACGCGCGACGCGACCGGCGTGCTCGTGGCCGAGGTGAAGGCCGACGCGTTCTGCCACAGCATGGTGCGCGCCCTCGTCGGCGCGTGCGCGGCGGTGGGGGAGGGACGTCTCGAGGTGGCCGACCTCGCCCGCCTGCGCGATGAACTCACCCGGACGAGCGCGTTCAAGGTGGTGGCGGCGCGCGGGCTGACGCTCACCGAGGTGGGGTACCCCGCCGACGAGCTGCTCGCCGTCCGCGCCGAGCAGACCCGCAACCGCCGCGATCGCGAGGATTGAGGGAGTCCGGGAGTCCGGGAGTCCGGGATCCCGGGATGGCGCGGCGGCCCCCGATCCTCCCCGGTTCGAGGGCCGCTGCCGTCCCCTGGTTCCGGCTCCGGCGTGGAAGGAGCGGATCGGCCTCCCCAGCACCGACCTCCGACACTCCTCGGGTCCCACGCGCGTGAACCGTATGCTGAATCTACGTGCTGGCTCTTCACAGGCGACGAGGGGGACTGTGATGGCGGATCCCGAGGCCAGGGCACAGGATTTCGCCCTCGCATTGCGGCGGGCCATCGCGGACAGCGGCCTGACCCTGAGCGGTACGCACCAGCGTCTCCTCGCGAACGGCAATCGCGTCTCGCTGACCACCCTCAGTTACTGGCGTTCCGGTGACAGGCTTCCGGAAGGCGCTGCCTCCCTGAGCGCCGTGGAAGATCTGGAGCGGATCCTCCGAGTCGACCGGGGATCGCTGACGGACCGGATCCCGCCGGCCGCGCGACTCGGGACCCTTGCCGCCCCGCGCGTGCCCTTCGACGAGGAGCGCGAGCGCCGCGAGACGGAGGAGACGCTGGCGGCATTGGACGCCGCTCCGCAGCTCGCGATCCGCGATCTCTCCACGCATATGACCGTCTACACCGGGCCCGACGGCGCGGTGGAGCGCACGGAGTTCCAGTGCGTGATCCAGGTCACGCGCGGGATCGTGTCGGAGGTCCCGCTGATCGACGTCGCGCCGGAGGAGACAGACACGATGAGCGAGATCCTCGAGGTCGTGGGCGGCCGGCTCGACCGGGAGTATCAGCACCCCGGGCGGCTGCTCTCGGGGATCGTCATCGCGCTGGACGAGCCGGTCGCGGCCGGCGAGACCTTCACCCTCGACTTCGCCGAGCGCTTGCCGCCCGGCTATCCGGCACGCCGAAGCGCCTGGCATGCGACGGCGAGGCGCGCGAAGGAGACCGTCATCCGGGTCATCTTCCCTGAAGGGGCGGAGCCGGACTGGTGCGAGGAATACGTCGAGACCGAGTCCGGCGAGGAGTACTCGGGCCCTGCCGCGCTCCGCGGTTGCATCGCCCACACCGTCCGGCACGGCTTCGGACCCGGTGTGCTCGGGCTGCGCTGGGGCGGCGCGACGCAGATCGGCAGGACGCCGGCAGACCCTAACACCTGGTGAATACCGTGCGCTCGCCCAGGGTAGGAGGAGAGCGCGCGAGTAGCGTGGGAGGGTGCGGATCATCTCCTACAACCTGCGCAAGCACCGGGCGGCGCATGAGCTCGACGACCTCGTCGACGCGCATGACCCCGACGTGCTGTGCCTGCAGGAGGGGGACACCGCCTCCCTGCCGGAGCGCGCCGGAGGCCTGGTGCTCGCCCACACGACGCAGCGCAACCGGCTGGGGCTCGCCATCTACTACCGCTCCAGCGGGTTCCGCCTCGTCGACATGGCGGCGGTCTCGGTCAAGAAGTCGCTGCACGATCACGTGCTCCGCCCCGCCCACGAGCGCCTCCTCGGCGTGCGCCTGCGCGACATCGACGCGGGACGCGATTTCCTCGTCGCGTCGCTGCACGCGGCACCGCTGACCGCGCGCAACGCGCTGCGACGGGATCAGATCCGCGCGGCATTGTCCGAGCTCTCCGAGCTCGGCTGGGGCCTGCCGCAGCTCATCGTCGGCGACTTCAACTACCCGGTGTTCAAGGAGCGGCTCAGCGAGCACATGCGCGATGTCGGCTACGAGCTGGTCATGAGCGACCAGCACACCTACACGCGCTACCGGGTCTTCCGCGGGTTCTACGACTTCGCCGCCGCGTCCGGGTTCATCGTCGAGTCCGTGCGCACCCTGCCGCAGGGGGAGTCGGACCACCTGCCGATCCTGGTCACGGCGACGCCGAAGTAGCCCGCCCCGCAGGTCTCCCGCACGGCGCGATCATCGCGCCGTGCGCCGATCGTTCATCCGCAGGTCACCCTGCGGTCGCCTCGAGGCCGCAAACGCGAGAGGGGGCCGCGGTGGACTCGCCTCATGCGGATGTCTGTGATCGGCTGCGGGTATCTCGGGGCCGTGCACGCGGCGGCCATGGCGTCGATCGGCCACGAGGTGGTGGGCATCGACACGGATCGGGGCAAGATCGCCGCGCTCGCCGAGGGGCGTGCGCCGTTCTTCGAGCCGGGGCTGGACGAGCTGCTGGCGAGCGGCGTCGAGAGCGGGCGCCTGACCTTCTCCTCCGACATCGCTCAGGCGCGCGGCGCGCAGGTGCACTTCCTCGCCGTGGGCACCCCGCAGCAGGCGGACTCGTCCGCCGCCGACCTGCGCTTCGTGCATGCGGCGATCGACGCGCTGCTCCCGCAGCTGCGCCCCGGCGATGTGGTGGCAGGCAAGTCGACCGTGCCCGTCGGCACCGCCGCTGCGCTCGCCGCCGCCGTGGCTGGTACCGGTGCGGCCCTGGTCTGGAACCCGGAGTTCCTCCGCGAGGGCTGGGCGGTGCACGACACGCTCCGCCCCGACCGTCTCGTGGTGGGCGCTGCCGCGGATGACGCCGGTGCGCGCGCGACGGATGTGCTGCGAGACGCCTACGCCGACGCGATCGCCGCCGGCAGCCCGTTCCTCGCGACCGACCTCGCCACGGCCGAGCTCGTGAAGGGCGCGGCGAATGCGTTCCTCGCCACGAAGATCTCGTTCATCAACGCGATGGCCGAGATCGCCGAGGCCTCCGGGGCCGACGTCACCCTGCTGGCGGACGCGATCGGCCATGACGAGCGGATCGGCCGGCGCTTCCTCGGCGCGGGGATCGGGTTCGGCGGCGGCTGCCTGCCCAAGGACATCAGGGCGTTCACCGCGCGGGCGGAGGAGCTGGGCCGTGGGGCGTCCGTGGGGTTCCTCCGCGAGGTCGACGCGATCAACCTGCGCCGCCGCGAGCACGCGGTGCGGCTCGTCGTCGACGCGTTCGGCGGCAACGTCGTGGGACGGCGGATCACGATGCTCGGGGCCGCGTTCAAGCCGCACAGCGACGACGTGCGCGACTCTCCGGCGCTCGAGGTCGCGACCCGTCTGCGCGGCCTCGGCGCGAAGGTGACGGTGACGGATCCGGAGGCGATCCCGAACGCGAAGCGCCTGCATCCGCAGCTCAAGTACAAGGCCGACCGAGATGAGGCGATCCGCAGGGCCGAGGCCCTCGTGCTGGTCACCGAATGGGATCTGTACCGTCGCGAGCTGGATCCCGCGCACGCCGCGACCCTGGCGGCGGGGCGCATCATCGTCGACGGACGCAACTGCCTGGACCCTGCCGCGTGGCGCGCGGCGGGCTGGACCTACCTCGGGATGGGGCGGCCGTAGCGCCCGCCGAGCGAGCACGCCACGCATCCCGGGGATCGGCAGGCGACACGACCCGGGGGCCCACCGCTTTGTCGATAGAGTCGAGTACCGCATCGACGTGGGAAGGGGGCGAGATGCCGGATGACGAGCTGCCCGGGGACGGGCACGGCGCCGCAGAGGCTGCGGGCGTCGATCCTCTGCAGCCCGAAGACGGGCGCGACTTCGATCTCTCCTCGCTGTTCCCGCACGAGCACCAAGAGATCGCGGATGCGGACCGGCACGACGACGTGGGCACCCTGTTCGCGGATCCGACTCCGACGCCCTCGCGTCCTGCGACGATCCCGGGGCCGATCGACGACGACCTGCGGCTGACTCCCGCGACTGTTCTCATCGACACGGCCGAGGGCCACCTGTTCGACGAGGCCGCGACCGAGGCGCACCCGTACACGCACGCGTTCCCCGCTCCCGTACCGGCCAGGCCCGAACCGCAGCACGCCCAGTCCTACGGCTTCGCGCGACCGCAGCTGATCGCGATGGCCATCGGGCTCGTGATCACCGCCGGCGGAGCCGGATGGGCGCTCGCATCGCCGGTCGCCTCCGCACCGGTGGCCGTGCAGGCGTCCCCGACCGCGACGGTCGACCCCGACCGCGTGGCGAAGGTCGACGGATCGGTGGAGGCGCTCGCCGCCGCGGTCGCGACCGCGCGGGCGAGTGCGGATTCGTTCGCGGCGCCGTTGGCGGCGATGGCCGGATCCAGCGATGAGTCGGCCCGCGTCGCTGCGGATGCCGCGCGCCAGGCGTACGTCGCCGCGCTCGCCGCGGTGAAGGTGCCCAAGCCCGCAGGCAAGAACGCCACCAACACGTCGCTGGATCAACTCGAGCGCGACGTCGCCGCGGCGAACGCGTCGCTCACGGCAGCGAGCACGGGCTTCCGCAGTGCGATCACCACCTTCCGGCAGTCCCTCCCGGCGTTCGCCGCGACAGCTGTCGCCGACAACGTCGACGCGGCGGAGCCGTTCCGCACCGCGGTCACCGATGCCGCGGCAGCCGCGGCCGCCGCGGATCCGTTCGGTCCGACTCCCTTCGCGGCGATGGACGCCTGGCGGAACGCGCTCGCCGCGCTCATCGCCGACCAGGCGCGCGCTGTCGCCGAGGCGGGTTCGCGCGGATCCGGCGGGTCGGGCGGAACCGGCGGCAACGGGGAAACCTCGGGCGGCACCACGACGGAGCCGACCGCGACGACGCCTCCCGAACCGGAGACGTCGACGCCGCCGACCACCCCGACCGATACCGGGACCACTCCGCCGCTTCCGGTGGATCCTCCGCCGACGTCCTAGGCCGTGCGGGAGCGCCCGACGGGCTTCTACTTCTTCCCCGGAACGCATCCCGGCGTGTCGATCGTGACGGGCGTCGGCTTGACCATCGGCGTATGGCGGACTTCGAGCGGACCGTAGGATCCGGCCGGCGCGCTGAACGTGGCCACGATGGTCGCGGTCTGCCCCGGCGACGTGTTCACGTTCACCTTGACCGCCGTGCGACCCAGGTGCGGCTGCCCCGACGCTGCGACGGGCTGGCCATCGATCGTCACGCTGGTCAGGGTGGATCCGACCGGTCCGTACAGGTATAGGTCGGTCGAGACATCGCCCTTGGGGAAGTAGTGTCCGGGGGAGATGTACGACGGCAGATTCGGAACCGCCGCCGGATCCAGCGTGTTCTGCATCGTGACCGTGGTCGTGAACATCGGCGCCACGCCCTTCTGGCATTGGGTGCTCGACGCGGCGGTGCCCATCTGCATGTAGTAGTCGAGCTTGCCCTCGGTCACGTCGTCGAGGTATGCGCCGAGGGCGGTGGTCTTGTGATTGTCTGTCGGCAGGTTGCCGCCGACGGGCGTGCCGGCCAGCAGGTCCGCCTGCGCCTTGTCGCTGGGGGAGTACATCAGGCGCCCCTCGTTCGAGGCCTGAACCAGCGCCGTCAGCAGCGCCCGGGGGTCGGCATGCGTGGTGAGCAGCGCATCGAAGACGCTCTTGGCCGCCGCGGCGAAGAACTGGTCCTGCACGGCGGGATCCGGATACTTCGCATAGACCTCGTTGAGCAGCAGCGGCACGGCGCTGTCGGCGGTGAGGGTCTCGCCGAACGGCGCGGGCATCGTCACCGGCCCGATCGCGCGCAGAAGGTAGCTGAGCGCGACCGGATCGAACGACGCGACGGCGTCGATCGGGGTGCCGAACGACTCGGCCCAGTAGGCCCGCACGATCTGCGCCGTCTCACTGAAGTCGGGGGAGAGGGTGGAGTCCTGGATGTAGCGCCCGATCTTCGTGCCGTACAGGGCCTCGGTCTCGGGATCGAGCGGGATGATCGGATCCGTGCGCCCGTTGTGGAAGTCCTGCGACCCCGCCTGCTGCGTCATCGAGATCTCGCCGTTCTCGGCGGTCAGCATCGCGATCGCGGCGGGGTTGCCGCCCGTGCCGCGGGACTCCGCGTTGTTCTGGAAGATCAGCAGGTAGTGCTGCGGTCCATCGGCGCCGAGGGCCTTGGGCAGGATCGTCAGAGCATTGTGGATGGGAGTCACCGTCGGCTCGATCTTCGCCATGGCGGCGTCGAGCTTGGCCACGCCCGAGGCAACCTGGTCGATCAGTGCGGAGCGGTCGAGCTTGTCGAGGCTCGTGCGGATCCGGGTGACGCTCGCGTTCGCGGTCTCGATCGTGGCGGCCAGCTTCTCGAGGTTGGCCACGTCGATCGCGCCGTCCTTCGGCATCAGCGCCTTCAGATCGATCGCCGTGAGCGGCGTGATCGCGTGGGCGACGAGGTCGTTGACGGATCCGGCGACCACCCGCGCCGCGACGAGATTCGGCCCCGCCACCGGCACCCATTCCGCGCTCTTCCACAGCTGGCCCGTGGTCTCCTTCTCGGCGGAAGCGGTCAGCTGCGAGATCTGCGCGATCGTGGCTTTGGCTCCCGCAGCGTTGCCGTCGATCATCTGCTGCTGGACCGTGTCGACGAGCGGGATCGCCTTCTCGAGGTCGGCCTTGGCCGCCATGGCGTGCCCGTACAGTTGCTTCGCGGCGAGGAAGCCTGCGATGGCGATGCCGATCATCACCAGCAGGATCACGATCGGTACCCAGAACCGGGCGCTCTTCATCAGCGGGCGACGGTACCGGTGCGGATGCTCTCCTGATGCGTTCGGATGCCCGGAACCGCTCTCGAGGGACGCGAGGACGTCGTCCGCCTCGGGTGCGGATGCTGCCTTGGCACGATGCTCATCGTGCGCGTTGCGGGCGTGCATGGCTCGTCTCGGACGCGAGCTACGGCACCACGGGTCGGGTGTTCATGTCGCCATTGTGATACTCGCGCGAGCCCACCGCTACTGGCAAAGGATGCGGTTCGCGCCGCGGCTTTTTTCGGCAGAAGGGCGCGCGGGGCTACTCGACGGTCGTCGAGACCTTCGTCGTCGCCAGACCACCGTCGCGGAGAGTTGCCAGCAGGTCGATCACGTCGGCGCGGATCTCATCGACGCCGACCTCGAAAGCCATGGCGATGTTCCTCAGGAGATGCTCTGTGTCGATCGGACCGTTCGCATCCAACTCGTCCCAGACGAACGCCGCCGTTCCGAGGAGGGCGGTGGGGTGGGCGGTCTCCGACTCGAGGTCGAGCGCCACGATTCCGTCCGAGTTCGCGGTCCAGGCCACGGCATCGGCGATGCGCCATTGCTGTGTCTCACTGTGACCCATAGGGCCAGCCTAGCGAGACGCCGCAGCGGCGCGGGCGGGGCGGCGTATTCGCTTGGGCCTTGGCTCACGGATCTGCCTGGTTCTCAGTGCGCTGGTGCGCCTTGCGGACCAGCGGCGGGGGCGACGGCGTTGTCAGAAACATGCGAAATGCGAACGAAGGCCGTACGCGACGCGTCACTTTCTGGACAATTGCACTCGGCGTTCTCACAGCTATGAGATCCTGGAAACGCAGGGGGAGTGGTATGGAGCGATGCTCCGCACCACGGGATTGGTGACGACAAGCGCCCGCGAATCGACGCGTTGCGGAACTATGAGGGGGGATTTGCGGTGCAGAGCGGTAGCCGAGACGAGACTGCAACCACGGCACGCGCGCTGGTGACGCGCCAGCGGCGCCGACGCTGGGTGGCGACGCTGGACGCCTTGGCCTGGGTGCTCGGAACGTTCCTCGCCGTCGGTCTGCGCCTCGACTTCACCCTGCCGCTCTCCGGTTGGATCGCGACGCTCGGCCTTGCCCTGGCCGCCGCAGCGATCCAATTGATCGTCGGCTATGCGCTCGCCCTGTACCGCGGTCGCTACCCGTACGGTTCGTTCAGCGAAGTATGGACGCTCGCCCTCGTCGTGGCCGGGATCACCCTGATCCTCTCCTCGGTCATCGTGCCGTCCGGGAACCTGATCGGCCTCCCTCGCGCGACGGTACTGCTGGCCGGTCCCTTCGTCCTCCTTTTGATGTTCGGCGTGCGCTACATCGCCCGCCTGACCATCGAGCGCTCGAGGAAGCCCTCGAGCGATGCCGAGCGCACCCTCGTGCTCGGCGCCGGCTATCTCGGCGACCGACTGCTGCATACGATCACTACCGACCCGGGTTCGCCGATCCTTCCCGTCGGTCTCATCGACGACGACCCTGCGAAGAAGAACCTCCGCCTGCGGGGCGTGCCCGTGCTCGGGCGTCGCGCGCAGCTTGAGGAGATCGCCGCCCGCACAGGGGCGACGAGGCTCGTGATCGCCCTCGGCAACGCCGACAGCGTGCTCCTGCGCGAACTGAGCGACGCGGCCGACGCCGCGGGCATGAGCGTCTCGGTCACGCCTACCATCACGGACTACATGCTCGAAGGCGGCACCACCGTCGACGTCCGCGATATCGAGATCGAGGACCTCATCGGCCGGCACCCCGTCGACACCAACGTGGAACTCATCGCCGGCTACATCACCGGCAAGCGCGTACTCGTGACCGGGGCGGGCGGATCCATCGGATCAGAGTTGTGCCGCCAGCTCGCGAAGTTCGGCCCCCGCGAGCTGATCATGCTCGACCGGGACGAGACGGGGCTGCAAACCGCTCAGCTCGGGACGGCGGGCAACGGTCTACTGGACTCGAACGAGGTCGTGCTGGCCGATATTCGCGATGTCGCCGTGCTGAACGCCATCTTCGACGAGCGCCGCCCGGAGGTCGTCTTCCACGCGGCCGCACTCAAGCATCTGCCGATGCTCGAGCAGTATCCCGATGAGGCGTGGAAGACGAACGTCCTCGGTTCGCTCAACGTGCTGCAGGCCGCACGTCGCGTCGGGGTGAGCCACTTCGTCAACATCTCCACCGACAAGGCGGCGAACCCGACGAGCGTGCTCGGTCACTCCAAACGCGTCGCGGAGAAGCTCACCGCCTGGGCGGGCGAGCAGACCGGGATGCAGTACCTCTCGGTGCGCTTCGGGAACGTGATCGGCAGCCGTGGCTCCATGCTTCCTACCTTCCAGCGCCTGATCGCGGATGACAAGCCGATCACCGTGACACACCCGGACGCGACGCGCTACTTCATGACGATCCCTGAGGCCTGCCAGCTGGTGATTCAGGCGGGCGGCATCGGCCGTGCGGGCGAGGTGCTCATCCTCGACATGGGTGAACCGGTCTCGATCCTCGAGGTCGCCAAGCGCATGATTTCGATGTCGGGCAAGGACATCGAGATCGTCTTCACCGGGCTGCGTCAGGGCGAGAAGCTGCACGAGGAGCTGGTCGGGGCGCGCGAGAATCTCGAGCGTCCGTTCCACCCGCAGATCTCGCACGCCCATGCGGACACGATCAGCCCCGAGCGCCTCGACAAGGCCGGCTGGGAGGCGCGGATGAAGGCGGAACCCCGCAACAACGACACCGCCGTGGTCGACCGGATCGTGATCGATCAGGTCGTCAATGGCTCGACGCGCGTCCCGCAGGAAGCACCTTCGAATGGCTGACCGGATCTACATGTCCTCACCCGACGTGACCGAGCTGGAAGAGCAGTCGATCATCTCGGCGATCCGTTCCGGCTGGATCGCACCTCTCGGCCCCGACGTCGACGCTTTCGAGCGTGAGCTGGCGGAGCGGCTGGGCGTCGGGCACGGCGTCGCGCTGAGTTCCGGAACCGCCGCCCTGCACCTGGGACTGCTGACCCTGGGCGTCAAGCCTGGAGACGTCGTGGTGACCTCGACCATGACCTTCGCCGCGACCACCAACGCGATCGTCTACACGGGAGCCGAGCCCTACTTCGTCGATGCCGATCCGCAGACCGGGAACATGGATCCCGCCCTGCTGCGCGAAGCGCTGACGGCGCTGCGCGACGCGGGCGAGCATGTCGGCGCGATCGTCCCCGTCGATCTGCTCGGCAAAGCCGTGGACTACACCACGATCCTCGCTATCGCGGAGGAGTTCGGCGTGCCCGTTCTATCCGACGCCGCGGAGTCGCTGGGAGCGTCGCACGCCGGTCGCGCCGCCGGAAGCTTCGGTCGGGCATCGGCTGTCTCGTTCAACGGCAACAAGATCATGACCACCTCAGGTGGAGGCATGCTGCTCACCGACGACGCCGATCTCGCCCAGCGCGTGAGGTATCTCGCCACGCAGGCGCGTCAGCCGGTGGCGCACTACGAGCACGTCGACGTCGGATACAACTACCGGATGAGCAACCTGCTCGCAGCCCTCGGGCGCGCGCAGTTGTCTCGGCTCGACGCGATGATCGCGCGTCGTCGAGAAATGCGAGAGCTCTACAAGGAGCTCTTCGCAACGGTCGACGGTGTCGAGGTCTTCGGCGCCGAGGGCGACGAGCACGACAACGTGTGGCTGACATCGATCCTGGTCGACGAGAAGCGCACGGGCTGGGCTCCATCCGATCTCTCCGCGGCGCTCGCGCAGGACGACATCGAGAGCAGGCCGCTCTGGAAGCCGATGCACAAGCAACCGGTGTTCGCCCATCACCGCGGCGTCATCAACGGCGCCTCGGAGCGGCTGTTCGAATCGGGGCTCACGCTGCCCAGCGGGTCTGCGCTGACCGAGCTGCAACGCGCGCGAGTGGTCGACGGCATCACCGCCTTCGTCGGCGGGCGTTGATCCGTGGCCGGCGGAACCCGACCCTACGACTTCGTCAAGCGCTTCCTGGACATCGCGGCCTCCGTCGTGGCGCTTGTCCTCCTGTCTCCTGTGCTCGTGATTGTCGCGTTGCTGGTCGCGATCCGTCTCGGCCGACCGGTGCTGTTCGTGCAGCCGCGACCGGGCAGGAACGGGCGGATCTTCCGGCTGCGGAAGTTCCGGTCAATGCGCGACATCGATGAGGCTCGGGGACTCATCAGTGACGCGGACCGGCTTACATCGTTCGGTCGCGTGCTGCGCTCGACGAGCCTCGACGAGCTGCCGTCGCTGTGGAACGTGCTCCGCGGTGACATGAGCATCGTCGGGCCGCGCCCCCTCCTCGTCGAGTACCTGCCGAGGTACACCCCGGAGCAGGCTCGGCGGCATGAGGTCCGCCCTGGTGTCACCGGCCTGGCCCAGGCGAGCGGTCGCAATGCGCTCAGCTGGGAAGACAAGTTCGCCCTCGACGTCGTGTACGTCGAGAACCGTAGTCTGAAGCTCGACGCCCGCATCGTCGTCGCGACGATCCGATCCGTGATCGCGCGGGAGGGCATCTCAGCGGAGGGACAGGCGACGATGACGAAGTTCGGTGAGGTCGATGGCTGAGGGAATCATCGTCATCGGGGCCGGCGGCTTCGGTCGAGAGACGCTTGACGTGATCGAGGCGATCAACGCCGGCACCCGGGACGCTGCTTGGGATGTGATCGGCGTCGTGGATGACGCGCCCGCGGAGATCCAGGTCGAGCGGCTTCGCGACCGCGAGATCCGGCTCCTCGGAGGGATCGACGCGAACCGCGAGCTTTTCGCCGGCACGCACTACGTCATCGGTATCGGTTCACCCGCCGTGCGGACACGCATCGCCGAGAAGGTCGAGGCATGGGGTGCACGGCCGGCGACGTTGGCGCATCCCGCGGCCGTAGTCGGGACTCGTGTCGTGTTCGCGGAAGGGTCAGTGGTGTGCGGTGGTGCACAGATCTCGACGAACGTGCGGCTCGGACGGCACTCGCACATCAACCCGGGCGCGATCATCGGGCATGACTCGATCCTCGAGGACTTCGTCTCGGTGAACCCCGGGGCGATCGTCTCCGGTGAGGTCACCGTCCGCGGAGGAACACTCATCGGGGCCGGGGCGATCGTGCTGCAGGGGCTCGCCGTCGGCACGGGTGCGACGGTCGGTGCAGGCGCCTGCGTAACCAGGGACGTGGGTCCGGGGACGGTCGTCGTCGGCATCCCCGCCCGCGTGCTGGAGAAGCACTCGTGACGGGTGGAGCGCCGCGCCGCAAGATCATGGTCGTCGTCACGGCCGCCGTGACGGCTCGACTCTTCATGCGCGGCTACGTCGAGTTCCTCGCGGAATCCGGCTACGAGGTCACACTGGTCGCAGACGATGTCAGCGACATCCGAGAGGCCTTGGCCGAACGCGGAGTCGCGGCCCATTCGCTGCCGATGCGGAGGGATCCGTCGCCGCTCCACGACATTCGCAGTCTGGGACGGATGATCGCCCTCATGCGAAGAATCCGCCCCGATGCCGTGATCTACGCCACACCCAAGGCGAGCCTGTTGACGTCGATCGCGGCTCGGATACTGCGCGTTCCGGTGCGGGTCTATGAGCTCTGGGGCATCCGTTTCGAGACCGCGACAGGCCTGGCGCGCAAGATCTTCCAGGGGCTCGAGCGGACGATCGCGTCGGGCTCGACGGCGATCGTGGCCAACAGCGCGAGCCTGGCGGAGCGGGCCGTGAGCCTCGGAATCGCCACGTCGGATCGCATCGCGGTGCCAGCCTCCGGCTCCTCGCATGGTGTCGACTCGGAATACTTTGCTCCCGACGCGCCCCGCGCAGAGCTCGACCCGGACACGGCAAGGTTCCTGGAACGAACCGTCGGCACGACGATCGGCTATGTCGGACGCCTCCATCCTGACAAGGGCGTGGACGTGCTCCTCAATGCGGCCGAGGCTCTGCATGCCAGCGGCGTCGCATCGCGAGTCCTTCTCGTGGGCGGTGATGAGGGGGCCGAGCTGTCGGCACCAGACGGCCCGCCGGTGCACCGCACTGGTGAGATCGAAGACGTGCGCCCGTATCTCGCGCGATTCGACGTACTCGTGCTGATGAGCCGCCGAGAGGGCTTCCCTAATGTCGTGCTCGAGGCCGCGGCGATGTGCGTCCCGGCGATCGTCTCGGACGCAACCGGTTGCGTGGACTCAGTGGAACACTCCGTCACCGGTATGGTCGTTCCGGTAGGCGCTGTCACCCAGCTCGCTGATGTCCTTGCAACACTCATCAAACGCCCGGAGGAGATGCGAAAAATGGGTGAGGCTGCCCGGCGACGAGCGGAGACGGACTTCCAACCCCGTCACGTCTGGAGCTCGATGGAAGAACACCTGCGCACGCAACTGGCGATCCGCGGCGATTCAGAAAGGCAGACCGCGTGAGCCCGTTTGTGAGCATCGGGCTGCCGGTCGCGGCAGAACCGATCTCGTACCTCCGTGACGCGATCCGATCTGTCCTGAATCAGAGTCACCAGAACTGGGAGCTGATCGTCGTCGCTGATGGGTCTCCCGCCGCGACTGTCGCGTACCTGCGATCGTTTCAGGATCCGCGGATCCGAGTGCTCGCGCATGAGGCGTCGAAGGGGCTGGCAGCTCGGCTCAATGAGATCGCGCGAGAGGCGCACGGTGATTTTCTCGCGCGCATGGATGCCGATGACATCATGATGCCTGAACGGATTTCGCATCAGCTGGCGGCGCTTTCCCAGAGCGGCGCCGATCTCGTTTCCGGTCGGTCGGTCATCATCGATGAGGACAACACGATCCTCGCCGAGAGCGCCTCGTTGCCGACGGCGGTCGATGTCGCATCGATGTTCAAGTCGACTCCCTTCATTCACCCGACGGTGCTGGCGCGCACAACATGGTTCCGCGATCATCCTTACGATGAGACCCTCCTGCGTTGCCAGGACAAAGCGCTGTGGATCACTTCGGCGGTCGACTCCCGCTACTTCCGAGATCCGGAACACGTGCTCTTCTATCGAGTGGCGGGCAACCTCAATCCGTCGAAGTTTGCTCGGTCTGCGAGCTTCGAACGCCGGATCGTGCGTCGCTATGGCCCTCGAATGATCGGCATCGTGCCCACGGCCGTGGTGCTCGCACGGTCGATGCTCAAGCAGACCGTGATCCGGATGGCATCCATGACAGGCCGCGCGCAAGCGATCATGCGGCGTCGATACGCCGCCATCAGCGAGCCGGAGACCCGACGCTGGGCTGAACGGCTCACGGCCAGCGTCGTCCGGACCTCCGCGGAACCGGCCCCGCGGACAGAGGACACTTCAAGGGAGACATCGTGAAAGCACTGGTCACCGGCGCCGCCGGCTTTGTCGGAAGCGGTATCAGCAGGCGCCTGTTGGGCGACGGGCATCAGGTCGTCGGAATCGATGCCCTGACGTCCTATTACGCCGAGCAGCTCAAGCGGCGCAACCTTCAGGACCTGGAGGGTGAATCGTTCGCATTCCACGAGGCGGACATCAACGACATCGACCTGGATGCACTCCTCGATGGCGTCGACGTGATCTACCATCAGGCTGGTCAGCCGGGTGTGCGCTCCTCGTGGGGGCAGGAGTTCGAGTCGTACGCGCGCAACAATGTGCTCGCCACGCAGAGACTCCTCGAGGCTGCTGCACGGAACGGCGGTCTGAGCAAATTCGTCTACGCCTCCTCGTCTTCCATCTACGGGGATGCCGAACGCTTCCCCACGACCGAAAGCGACCTGCCCCGTCCGGTATCGCCATACGGCGTGACCAAGCTTGCGGGCGAGCATCTCGTCTCGTTGTACGGAACCAACTTCGGGGTGCCGACCATCTCGCTCCGCTACTTCACCGTGTACGGCCCCGGACAGCGTCCCGACATGGCGTTCACGAGGTTCGTGCAGGCTGCGCTCTCCGATCGCGAGATCCGGATCTTCGGGACGGGGGAGCAGATTCGCGACTTCACGTACATCGACGACGTCGTCGAGGCGAACGTTCTAGCCGGACATGCGGACACCGCGAGACCCGGAGAGGTCGTGAACATCTCCGGTGGCAGCAACATCTCCGTCAACGAAGTTCTCGATGTTCTAGGTGGGCTCGTCGGGAATGCGTTGAATGTCCAATACCTTGAGCGTTCCCGTGGCGATGTGTTCCGCACAGGAGGCTCCAGCGATCTCGCGGCCGATGTGATCGGATGGAAGAGCCGGACTTCGATCGAGAAGGGCCTTGCCCGTCAGTTGGAATGGGCGCGGGAGACGATCGATGTCTGGAGCTCGTTGCCGGAGAACACGGTCTGACGTGCCGCACGTCATCGCGGTCACTGTGACGTACGGCGACAGGTTCGATCGTCTCTGTCGAGAGACGATAGTGCGGGTCTTGCGTGCTGGCGTCGGCAGGGTCGTCGTCGACAACGGCTCGTCCGAGGCCAGCCGTGCTGGTCTGATCGCGTTGGCAGCAGGCGATGAGCGAATCCTGCTCGTCCGCAACGAGCGCAACGTCGGATCGGCCAGAGCCTTCGCGGCAGGACTCGACGTCGCCAAGGCCCAGGGACCGGAATTCATCTGGTTGTTGGATGACGACAACTGGGTGACGGCTGACGTCCTCGAGAAGCTCCTGGTCGTGCAGCAGGAGGAAGCCGGTGCATTGGGTGATCCGTCCGTCGTGGTCGCCGCAAGACGTGTCCCGAACGCGTTTCATGAACGTCTCAGCGAAGGCGCGAGGGTGGAAACCGTCTACCCGCCCGCTGGCGCATTCCTGGGCTTCGATCTCGTGACCTACACACGCCGGAAGCTGCCGTTCAGGCGAACGGCCGGGGCGGCGTCACGGCCGAGGATTCCTTACGCGCCCTATGGCGGTCTGCTGGTTCGGCCCGCAATCCTCGACGAGGTCGGGTCTCCTCTCGCTGAACTCGTCCTCTACTCCGATGACACGGTGTGGACATCGCAGATCGCGGCCGCCGGCCACCCGATCGTGCTCGCGGCGGAGGCCGTCATCGAGGATGCCGAGGGCAAATGGACGCAGGAGACGGCACAGAATTCGGTGGGCGCGGCGATCAGCAGCCCTCACAAGGATCGTCTGTACCTGTCGACGCGCAATCGGATCTGGTACGACGCTTCGCGTGTGCGTTCTTTCTCCGAGAGGCTGCGCTATCGGGTCAACCGGTTCGTCGTGATGACCGTCGCCAGGATCAGTGCGGTACGCAACTCATCGCGGGCCGGCTTCGCGGTCTTCAAGGAAGCTGTCGAAGACGGCGAGCGCCAGGACCTCTCGCGTCCGGTCGGGCTCTCATAGTCGTCGTTCGCGCCGCAGCCCCACCGCGAACATCGTGGTGAGCAAAACGGCGAGCAGGAGACTTGCACCGATAGCGATCCAGGCCGCCGCGATCCATCCGAAAGTCGGGGTGAAGATCACGTTCAGGATCAGCACAGCGACGCCCACAGAGGCCTGGCAGATGCTTCGTACGCTCTGCCGGCCGAGGCCCATGAGTGCATCCCCGACGAAATAGGCGCCGGTCTGACCGACCAGAATCAGCGCAAGTACGGGTAGCATCTGCGCGACCATTGCATAGTCCTTGCCAAGGACAAGGACCACGACCGGAGCAAGCAACCACAGCGCGAGCCCGGCGAACACGACGTAACCCGCTGCGATGGGCAAGACGCGCCGGAGAATGGCCCAGACCGCTCCATACCCTTGTACACCCGCACGGAAGAGCTGGGTGTTCAGCGAGTACGTGATCGCCTGCAGCGGAGCGAATGCCATCGAAACGAGACGGGAAGCCGCTCCATACTGACCGCCCTCGGCTTCTCTTCCGCTGCCGGCGAGGATGAACTTGTCGCTGTCATTCAGAAGAATGCGCGACGACATACCGAGCGCGAAGAAGGTGCCCAGCCGCCACGTCGTAGCGATCGAATCCCGGTCGAATTTCGGAGTCCCGAACCTCGAGACGCAGATCAGCAGGATGCCCACTGCCAAGAGGACCGTCGCTCCCGCATAGAACCACGACCAGGAAGACGCTCCGTGGAGTCCGAGCAGGATGAACACACCGGCAAGAACGACGCGGAGCCCGGCCGCTGCGACGTTGAGATGCGCGACGCCCTTGAGCTGATCGTGGGACTGGAACGATTGCAGCCCGACATCGTAGGCGCGGGTGAAGAGAAGCTCGGAGATGAGGAGCGGAATCAGTGCGACGAGCACATTCGACGCGAGTATCTGCGCGAAGAGCAGCGTGAGCCCAACCAAGGGGACGAACGTCACGCAGAGATAGACCAGGGCAGTCCCGAGCTGGATTCGGTAACGTTCGTGATTGCGTGCAGTCTCGAGCACGAGCACGTTTCCCGCTCCAAGCCCCGCGACCGACGCGAACACGGTCACGAGTGACAGCGCGCCCACGAACAGGCCGTACTCGGCAGCGCCGAGTGCTCGAGCCAGCAGGATGAAGTACGCACCTTGCAGAGCGAAACCAGCGACGTACGAATACGTCATCCAGCCTGCTCCTCGCGGGAGCCTCTTTGCGAGCACGGCGCCTACCCCGCCGTCCCGGATTGCGGGAGCGGGTTGGCGACGCCAGCAGGGGATCGCCTACCCGGCGACTCTGCGCGCGCGCGGACGACCCAACTGAGGACGAGGCCACCGAGCACCGCGACAAGCAACTGCCGCAGATCGCTCGACCATGCGACGAAGAACGACCAGAACGAGAATGTCAGGAGAAAGCTGGTGATAGGAATCGACGTGACGCGACGGCTGCCGATCAATCGGCGCTGGAAGAAGGCGCCGCCAAGGCCCAGCAGGAACGAGAGGATCACGAGGCCTGGCATCCGGAAGTCCAGATAGAACTCGCCAAGCGCGGAGACGACGTTCGTGACGGTCGCATCGCCGAACATTGTCGCCTGGGTGAAATCGAGGTTGACGCGCGTCGTCGACACGGGGAACCCGATCCGCTGAAGGACCGTCCAGAGCCCGGTGAACGTGTACCCGCCGAGGCCGGGCGAAGGGTCGAAATGTCCCGGAATGTCGGCGGGGATCAACGGCCAGGCTCCGGCGTTGGCGCTTCGAGTGTTGATGCCCGCGATTCCGCCGACGACGTACTCGCCGATCGAGGCCTGGAATCCCGATCCGCGGGATTGGTCCGTTCGTGCGGTCGTGGTCACGAAAAGGAAGCTTCCGGCCGCACCGAGTAGTGCGATCGTGGCGACTAGCGCCGCGAATCGTCCTGTGCGCGGTCGCTTGGAGTCGGAGGCCGAAGAATCCTTGTGAGTCGTCGCAATCTCCACGCCGGTGAGCCGAAGCTGCCATACGGCGATGATGAAAAGCAGAAGGACGATCATGATCGACGTTCGCTGCAGTGTCAGAAGACCAAGGAACCCGCTGAGGACGACCGGCGTGATGCCGAGAAGACGCCGGTGCCCGCGCCACAGAACAGCGCCGGTGTAAGTCGCGAGCATGCCCGGAATGAACGTGCCGTAGTTGATGAGCGGGCCGAGGAAACCACCGGTCAAGCCTTCTTGCGAGTCGGACAGGGCGAGGCTCAGAGATGCGCTTCGATATGCGTTGGCCCCCGTGCCGAGCACGGCCTCCCATCCGCCGGCCGCGGAGATCAGTGGCCAGGCCGATTGAAAGCGGATGATGAGGTAGACCGCGAGGAGGGCCGTGAACAGCACGTGAAATCTCGTTGTGCGCCGCAAGTCAATGACGATCGGTTTCGCCGCGACCTCAGGCCTGCGGTTCTTTCCCAATGCCCAGCCCACGATCGCACCCACGAACAACGAAGCCCAGCCGGTAAGAATGACCACCCAGGTGAACTCGACGATCGGGTCCGTCAGGCCGCCGAAGACGGTCGCGATCACGATCATCGCGACCCAGCTGATGGTGAAGGCCGAGACGACGTTGAACTTCGGCATTCCGAGCTTCCGAGCGAACCACGCGCCCGCGAGCATGACTGCGCAGACCGCGAGCCCGATGATCATCGCTCCTCCTCATCGGCTCGACCGTGGATACTGCAGCTCGAAGTCTATCGGAGACGCATCGCGCGCCTGGACGAGGGCGATGAACCGGTAGCATCAGGGCTTGGATTCGGATGCTGATTCCCTTGGGGGGTTCAATGAAGCTGTCTGTCATCGGATGCGGTTACCTCGGCGCTGTGCATGCTGCGGCCATGGCATCGATCGGGCACGAGGTGGTCGGCATCGATGTTGACCAGCACAAGGTAGACGCTCTCGCCAGCGGCAGGGCGCCATTCTTCGAGCCTGGGCTGGAGGAGCTGCTCGTTGCAGGCTTGGCCTCAGGCAATCTGAGGTTCAGCACCGATGTGGAAGAAGCACGTGGTGCGGCCGTGCATTTCGTCGGCGTGGGTACACCGCAACGACGTGATGGTTCCGCGGCGGACCTCACCTTTGTGCACGCGGCGATCGAGGACCTGCTGAGCATCGTCGGCGACGGTGAGATCATCGCGGGCAAGTCCACGGTCCCCGTCGGCACCGCCGCGGAACTCGCGGACTGTGTATCCGGCACGGGCGCGGTGCTTGTCTGGAACCCCGAGTTCCTCCGTGAAGGCTGGGCGGTCGCGGACACGATCAGTCCCGACCGCATCGTGGTCGGCGTTCCGAGCGCGGACGGCCAGAGCACGCCTGAAGGTGAGCGTGCGGCAGACGTTCTTCGCCACGTTTATCACACGGCGACGGCCAAAGACACGCCGTTCATCGTCACAGATCTCGCAACGGCAGAGCTCGTGAAGGTCGCAGCGAACGCTTTCCTCGCGACGAAGATCTCCTTTATCAATGCCATGGCAGAGATCGCGGAGGTCACCGGCGCGGACGTGACCACGTTGGCGGATGCGATCGGGCATGACAATCGGATCGGGCGCCGCTTCCTCGGCGCGGGCATCGGGTTCGGCGGAGGGTGCCTCCCCAAGGACATCCGAGCATTCGCGGCTCGCGCTGAGGAACTCGGACGAAGCGAGTCCGTGGCCTTCCTGCGCGAGATCGATGAGATTAACCTCCGGCGCCGGGACAGAGCGGTTCAACTCGTCGTCGAAGCGCTGGGAGGTTCGGTGTTCGAGAAGAATGTGACGGTGCTCGGCGCAGCGTTCAAGCCGCACAGCGATGACATTCGCGATTCGCCTGCGTTGGACGTCGCAACCCGGCTGCACGGCCTCGGTGCCAACATCACCATTACGGATCCCGCGGCCATCGAGAACGCTCGTCGCGTGAGCCCTCAGCTGCGGTACGTCCATGACAGAGACGACGCGCTCCGCAGTGCCGATCTCGTGATCGTTGTGACCGAATGGGACGAATACCGCCGGCAGCTCGACCCCGTGTACGCGGCCTCCCTGGTCGCGGGCAAGGTCATCGTGGATGGGCGGAACTGCTTGAATGCGGAGGCGTGGCGCGCCGCCGGGTTCACTTACTACGGCATGGGTCGTCCCTAAGCCAGTTCCGGCCTATTCCAAAGGATCACATCGTGGCGGCTCCGATCACCTTCGACCTCGCTGAGGCGACCACTCTCGCGCATTCGCTGGTCGAGTGGGTCGCAACCGAGCGGGAGATCCGCGTGCTCGCCATCAAAGGACCCGTGGCGAGCCACTATGGACTCCGCGCCCCCCGTGTATCCGCCGATGCAGACGTGCTCGTCGAGCCGTCGCGGTTCGATGATCTGTGCGTGTTGCTCGAGGGCCGAGGATGGCATGAACGGGTGGGACGGGAGACTCCGTCGTTGTTGACCCGCCACTCCCGCACCTTCATCCATGACGCGTGGCCCTGCGACATCGATGTGCATCGACTGTTTCCCGGGTTCTTCGCGGATCCGGGTCAGGCCTTCGAAGCGCTTTGGAAAGGTCGGTCTTCCTTGACGGTCGCGCACGTCGCGGTCTCGATCCCGTCTCGCGCCGGCGCTGCTGTGATCTCCGCTCTTCATGCTCAGCGCAATGCACGCTCAACCCGCAACGTCGATGAGCTCTCGAGCCTCAGAACCGTGATCGTGCAGGAATTCGACAAGGCTGAGCGAGATGAGTTCTACGGGATCGCAACATCCGGAAAAGCTGTCTGGGTGCTTCGCGACATCATCGGAGAACTCGGTCTCGGAGCCGTGTTCGAGGACGTGCCGGCTGAAGACCAGCGCCGGTGGGACATCAACCGGACCCACATCGAAGATGGCTCGACGGTCGGCTGGTGGATTCAGGTTCACGGTGCTCCCTGGTACCGAAAGCCCGCGATCATTTTCCGCGCCGCGTGGGTTCCGCGGCGGGACATCCCTCGGAACAGTTTGAGCGCAATCCCGTCCCGAGCGGAGGCCTGGAGCTATCAACGTGCGAGATGGAGGCGCGGGATACGAGCGATGCTGAGCTACCGGAGCGCAGGGCGACGCTATTGATCGACCAGTGCCGGGATGACAGGGCCATCCCAGGCGAACTCACAAGACCCTGATGATGGAATCGATGAACAATGAGCACACCCTCGTCGCGCCGCCAGCTTCGATCGCAGTCGCCACAAACTGCGGTTCGTGAGTCGAAGCCCCGTCGCCGTCGGACCTGGCCCTGGATCGTGGGCGGTGTGTTCCTCCTGCTCGTCGTGCTGGCCGTCGCCGGAGGGATCATCGGCAAGCAGGTCTACGACAAGGCGATGTCCGCCCGCGGCCATCTCGAGGTCGCGATGGCAGGCGTCCAGCAGGTGCAGAAGTCCGTGCTCGCGGGCGACCTCGACGCGGCGGCGAAGAGCTCCAGCGTGGTCTCGGCCCAGACGGCGGCCGCCGTCGCCGCGACCAAGGGGTGGCAGTGGGACTTCGCGGAGAAGCTTCCGGTGGTCGGCTCCAATCTCTCGGCGGTCCGCACCGTCGCCGAGGTGACGGACGGGCTCGCGACCGACGTCGTGCGCCCCGCCGCGAGCGTCAAGCTGAGCGATCTGAACATCGCCGGCGGGCGGATCGATCCCGCGGCGATCACCGCCCTCTCGAAGACCTTCGAGTCGGTCGATGCGGGGATCCAGAAGGCGACCGCCGCTCTCCGCAAGGTCGACAAGGCCCAGCTCGTCGGTCAGGTCGCCGATGGTGTCACCAAGCTCGACACCGAGCTGACGAAGCTGAAGCCGACCATGTCCACCGCGCGCGAGGTGCTGAGCGTCCTGCCGGATGCGCTCGGTGCGAAGGGTCCACGCACCTACCTCCTGATGTTCCAGGGGAACTCAGAGGCGCGGAGCCTCGGCGGCAACGCGGCGCAGTTCCTGCCGATCACGGTCGACAATGGCACGATCACTCGTGGCGACGTCGTGAGCAGTGCCGACTTCAAGCGACAGGGCAGTCCGGACCCCGTCGTGGATCTGGATCCTCAGGCCGTCAACATCTTCGGCGACAAGATCGGGCGCTACACGCCCGACTTCACGATGGTGCCGAACCTGCCGGACGCAGTCCGGATCCTGCACGCGTGGTGGGCGCGCGACATCGGCACGAATTTCGATGCGGTGCTGTCGATCGACCCGGTCACGCTCTCCTACATCCTCGAGGCGACCGGCCCCGTGACGCTTGCGACCGGCGATCAGCTGACCGCGCAGAACGCAGTGCCGCTGCTGCTCAACGAGGTGTACTTCAAGTACCCGACCGGGCCCGAGCAGGATGCGTTCTTCGCCTCTGCCGCCGACACGATCTTCTCCGCCGTCACCTCGGGCAAGGCATCGCCGGTGAAGCTCATCCAAGCCCTGTTCCGGGCTTCGGATGAGGGGCGCCTTCTCTACCTGAGCAATGATCCGCAGCAGACCCAGCTGGTCGACAACTCCCGGATGAGCGGGATCATGCCGGCGACGGACAAGGACCAGAGCGTTCTCGGCGTCTATCTGAACGACAACACGGGCTCGAAGAAGAGCTACTACCTCGACATGAAGATCGACGCCTGCCGCACAGATCAGGTCGTCAAGGGCACGATGACACTCTCCTCGAACCTGACCGAGGAGGCGGCAGGCCAGCTGCCGCCGTACATCACGGGTCCCTACTTCGCGGCGGGCGACATCAGCAGCTTCGTCGTGTTCTATGGCCCCGCCGGCGGCTCGCTCACCAGCATCACGCTCGACGGGCAACCAGCGAACATCCTCAGTCAGGGTGAGCATCTCGGACGGCCTGCCGTGAAGATCGAGGTCCCCAGCCATTTCGCCGACACGCACACCGTGAACGTCGAGTTCAAGGCGCCGGGGCCGGGCGGACCGCTCAAGGTCTGGACGACTCCGATGTCCCGGGCGACGCCGACCACGGTCGAGCCGACCTGCAAGTAACGCCGGCGGTTCAGGCGTCGTCGACCGTGGGCCGACGGAAGACCGCTCGAGCGATCACGAGGCCCACGACAGTACCGAGCGTGTTGGCGATCACGTCGGAGAGCGTCGAATAGCGACTCGGCATGGTCAGCTGCACGAGTTCGATGATCGTGCTGGCGGCGCAGCCCACAGCGATGACCGCCATTGCGGGCATGCGCGGCCAGCCCACGGCGAGGAGCACTCCCAGCGGGACGAACAGGGCGATATTCGCCGCGAACTCGAACACCGTATAGGCGGCTTCCACCGGGACGCCCCACGTCGCGACCAGTCGCGCGAGCGTGGCGACGATGCCCGTCACCTTGCCCGCTTCCTCCGCGGGCAGCCACGTGAGCAGCAGCACGGCGATCGCATACGGCGCGAGCACGATCCGTGCGGTCAGGACGATGAGGCGCGACGTGGAGCGCGTTCGACCCCGAACGTCGGATGGCGGAGGGGAGACAGGAGGCACGAACAGCAGGATAGGCGGCCTGGGCCGCACACCTGGACGAACTCCCTGCAGAGCGGCGCGGCGAGCTGTCAGCGACGGCTGGAGCGGCGCCGCAGTGCGTCGACGACCTCGATCGCGAGCAGCCCGACGCAGGCGCCTGCGGTGTTCGCGATGACGTCCGCGACCGTGGCGCTGCGATCCGACAGGAACAGTCCCTGCACCGTCTCGATCAGGCAGGTCGAGAGGAATCCGATCGGGACGACCAGATGGCGATGCCGGGGGAGGAGCATCGCGAGGAAGAGTCCGAGCGGGATGAACATCGCCACATTCGCGATGAACTCGACCCGGACGAGTGTCAGCCCCGGGAATCCCGCGGTGGCTTTGCGGATCCAGGGGTCGAGCGCCGCGAGGAACGGCTCGGGCCAGAACACGACCACCGCGACGACGATCGCATAGGCGATCATCCAGAACAGTGCCCGGCGCAGCCGAGGCTGCCCGGGCACCGCTCTGGTGGTGTTCTCAGAGAGCGAGTCGCTCACGCACGACCTCGGCGAGCTGGTGCGCGTACTCGTGCGCGGACTGCTCGTCCGCGGCCTCGACCATCACTCGCACGAGCTGCTCGGTGCCGGAGGGGCGCAGCAGCACCCGGCCGGTGTCGCCGAGCTCGGCCTCCACGGCCCTCACGGCCTTCTGCAGGTGCTCGTCGTCGGTCTTGGTGCGGTCGACGTCCTTGACGTTGACGAGCTTCTGCGGGTAGACGGTCATGATCGAGGCGAGCTCGGCCAGCGTCTTCTTCTGGCGTGCCATCTCGGCCACGAGGTGCAGTCCCGTGAGCACGCCGTCACCGGTGGTGGCGAAGTCGCTCATGATGACGTGGCCGGACTGCTCGCCGCCGAGCGAGTAGCCGCCGGCGTTCATGTCCTCGAGCACGTACCGATCGCCGACCGCGGTCTGGCGCACGGTGATGCCCTGCTCGCGCATGGCGACGTGCAGACCGAGGTTGCTCATGACTGTGGCGACGAGGGTGTTCTCTGCGAGGCGCCCGCGATCCTTCATCGCGACCGCCAGGATCGCCATGATCTGGTCGCCGTCGATCACGTTGCCGTCGGCGTCGACCGCGAGGCAGCGATCCGCGTCGCCGTCGTGCGCGATGCCCACGTCGGCGCCCACGCGCACGACCTCGGCGGCCAGCTTGTCGAGATGCGTGGATCCGACGCCGTCATTGATGTTGATCCCGTCCGGATCCGCACCGATCACGGTCACCTTGGCGCCCGCGTTGCTGAACGCCTCGGGAGAAGCGCCGCTGGCGGCTCCGTGCGCGCAGTCCAGTACGACGTGGATGCCGTCGAGACGGTGCGGGAGCGACGCCAGCAGATGGATGACGTAGCGGTCCTCGGCATCGGAGAAGCGGCTGACCCGGCCGACGTCGGCGCCGGTGGGGCGCAGCTTCTCGCCGGTCATGGCCTCTTCGATGCGCTGCTCGACGACATCGGGGAGCTTTACGCCTCCGCGGGCGAAGATCTTGATGCCGTTGTCGGGCGCAGGGTTGTGCGACGCCGAGATCATCACGCCGAAGTCGGCGTCGATGTCGGCGATGAGGAACGCCGCGGCCGGAGTCGGCAGCGTGCCCGCATCGAGCACGTCCACGCCGGAGGAGGCGAGGCCCGCCTCGACGGCGGCGCTGAGGAAGTGCCCCGAGATGCGCGGGTCACGGGCGACCACGGCGGTGAGACGCTTGCCGGCGGCCTTGCGAGCCTCGGCAATACGGCCCTGGCCCAGGACGACGGCAGTCGCCTGGGCCAGGGTGAGCGCGATATCGGCGGTGAGGGGGCCGTTGGCCAGCCCCCGCACCCCGTCCGTACCGAACAGAGCCATAGAGGTCTGCGCGGCTTAACGCTTCGAGTACTGAGGAGCCTTGCGGGCCTTCTTGAGACCAGCCTTCTTGCGCTCCTTGACGCGAGCGTCGCGCGAGAGGAAGCCGGCCTTCTTGAGGGTCGGGCGGTTGTTCTCGGCGTCGATTTCGTTCAGCGCACGGGCGATACCCAGGCGCAGCGCGCCGGCCTGGCCCGAGGGGCCACCGCCGGAGATGCGGGCGATCACGTCGTACGAGCCCGCGAGGTTCAGCACCGTGAACGGGTCGTTGATCAGCTGCTGGTGCAGCTTGTTCGGGAAGTAGTCCTCGATCGAGCGGCCGTTCACCGTGATGGTGCCGGCGCCCGGGACCAGACGCACGCGGGCGATGGCCTGCTTGCGACGACCCACGGCAGCGCCGGGGACGGTCAGAACGGGACGCGGAGCGGTCTCGACGGCGGCGGCCTCAGGGGTCTCGGTCGAGAAGTTCTGCGGGAATTCGGTGGTGTCGTTGTCAGCCACGAGTATGTCCTTATTCGTAACGGCGCTTACTGGGCGACCTGGTCGAGGGTGTACGTCTTCGGCTGCTGAGCGGCGTGCGGGTGCTCGGAGCCCGTGTAGACCTTGAGCTTCGCCAGCTGCTGGCGGCCCAGGCTGTTCTTCGGGAGCATGCCGCGGATGGCCTTCTCCACAGCGCGGACCGGGTTCTTCTCGAGCAGCTCGGAGTAGGCGACGGCCTTGAGCCCGCCCGGGTGACCCGAGTGGCGGTAGGCGATCTTCTTCTGGAGCTTCTGACCGGTGAGCGCAACCTTCTCGGCGTTCACGATGATGACGAAGTCACCCGAGTCGATGTGGTTGGCGAAGGTGGCCTTGTGCTTGCCGCGCAGGAGCGCTGCGGCGTGCGAGGCGAGGCGACCGAGAACGACGTCAGTGGCGTCGATGACGACCCAGTCACGCTGGACCTGCCCGGCCTTGGGGGTGTAAGTGCGCGTCACAATAGTGCTGCTTTCTTGTTCGAACGGAGAGGTTCGTGAATCCCACTCCGGGGTGGTTCTCATCGGTCCTGAACTTGTCGAGAGACCGAAGGGGAACACGCCAGTGGAGGGCTCACGTTCGTGCGTGCGACCAGCAGTGATCGCACACCAAAGACAAAGCCTACGGCATGGCCCGCTGTGACCCAAATCCGCCGGGCGCTGCGGGCTATGCTGACCGCATGGGGCGTCGTACCGGGATCATCGGCGGCGGGATCGTCGGGGTTGCGCTCGCCCGCGCGCTCTCTCAGAGTGGCGATGAGGTCACGGTGCTCGAGAAGGAGTCGCGGCTCGCCGCCCACCAGTCCGGTCACAATTCGGGCGTGGTTCACGCCGGCCTGTATTACGCGCCGGGCTCCATGAAGGCGCTCCTGTGCGCGGAGGGTCGAGGGATGATCCGTGACTACTGCGCCGAGAAGCATCTGCCCTACCGTGAGGTCGGCAAACTCGTCGTGGCCGCGGACGAGACCGAGCGCGGGGCGCTGGACGAGATCGAACGGCGGGCGATCGCGAACGGCGTGCCCGGCCTGGAACGTATCGACGACACCGTTCGGATCGCCGAGATCGAGCCGCACGTGCAGGGCGTCTCGGCGGTGCATTCGCCGCATACCGCGGTGGTCGACTACACCGCGATCACCGAGGCGATGGCGCAGGACGTGCGTGCCGCGGACGGGCGCATCGTGCTCGGCCACGAGGTGACCTCGATCCACGAGCGGGGAGGGCAGGTGCACGTGCGGACCGCCGCGTCGGAGCACGCGTTCGACCGCGTCGTCGTGTGCGCAGGCCTCCAGTCGGATGTGGTCGCGCGCCTCGTCGGTGCGGACGCTTCGCCGCGGATCCTCCCGTTCCGCGGCGAGTACTGGACGCTGCGCCCGCAGCGAGCCGGGCTGGTGCGCGGAATGATCTACCCGGTGCCCGACCCGCGGTTCCCGTTTCTCGGTGTGCACTTCACTCGCGGCGTGTACGACGACGTGCACGTCGGTCCCAATGCGGTGCCCGCGCTCGCGCGCGAGGGATACAACTGGTTGCGCTGGTCGGCCGCGGACATCTGGGGTTCCCTGCGCTGGCCCGGTGCGTGGCCGCTCGCCAAGCAGCACTGGCGCATGGGGGTGGACGAGATCAGTGGCTCCCTGCTGAAGCCGCGGTACTTCCGCAAGGCGCGGCGCTTCATCCCCGAGCTGCGGATGGCGGACCTGCGCCGCACCTCGGCCGCTGGTGTGCGAGCTCAGGCCTGGGCTCGTGGGGGAGAACTGCTGGACGATTTCGCGATCGACCAGGTCGGAGCCGTGACTTTGGTGCGCAACGCACCCTCACCTGCGGCGACGAGCTCACTCGCGATCGCCGAGCATCTGATCCGAGAGCACCTGCGCTGAAACGCGAGCCAGGGCCCTCGACAGGCTCGGGGGCCGGGATCACTCGACGAGCCGGAGGCCGTCGCCCTCCTCCCTGTAGTGCTCGCCGCTCAAAGGACAGACCCACCCATCGCCGTCCTGAAAGAGAGGCCGCCCCGCCCGTCCGACCCAGCCGATCCGACGGGCCGGGACGCCGACCATGAGCGCATGCGCAGGGACGTCCTTGGTGACGACGGCTCCGGCGGCGACCAGCGCCCATGCGCCGATCGACACAGGAGCGACGCACACCGCACGCGCGCCGATCGACGCACCGTCGTCGATGAGCACCCCGACGGCGTGCCAGTCGTCGCCCGACTTCGGTGAGCCGTCAAGGTTCACCGCCCGGGGGAACTGGTCGTTCGTGAGCACCGCGGCCGGGCCGATGAACACCCCGTCGCCCAACCGCGCCGGCTCGTACACGAGTGCATAGTTCTGCAACTTGCAGTTGTCCCCGATGACGACGTCCGGTCCGACGTAAGCACCGCGGCCGACATTGCAGTCGGCGCCCAGCCGCGCCCCTTCTCTGACCTGGGCGAGATGCCAGATCCGCGAGCCGGGGCCGATACTCGCGCGCGGGTCCACATCGGCGGTCGTGGCGATGAGGGCGGAATCATCGACGGTCATGGCGGCCTCCTCGAATGCGTGCGCGGAAGAGGGTGCCGAGGCGGTTCATGGTCGCCCCAACCCGCGATAGCGCCACCCCGCGGCCCGCCATCGTGCGGCATCGAGGCAGTTGCGCCCGTCGATCACGATCCGGCCGTCGGTGAGCGCTGCGACGTCCTCCGGTGACATCTGGCGGCGGTACTCGTCCCATTCGGTGACGACGACGAGCACGTCGGCGTCGCGCAGCGCCTCGTCCCGCGAGGTCGTGTAGGACAGTTGCGGGTGCAGCGCGCGGGCATTCGGCACGGCCTGCGGATCCGTCACGATCACGCTGGCGCCGAGGCCGTGCAGCCGCACCGCGACGTCGAGGGCGGGGGAGTCGCGCACGTCGTCGCTGAACGGCTTGAACGCCGCTCCCAGCACCGCCACCCGCCTGCCGACGACGGATCCGCCGGTCTCCTCGAGCACGAGCTGCACGGCGCGCGCACGGCGGCGAAGGTTGATCGCGTCGACCTCGCGCAGGAACGCGACGGAATCGCGCAGTCCGAGCTCCTCTGCACGGGCTGCGAACGCACGGATGTCCTTCGGCAGGCAGCCCCCGCCGAAGCCGATCCCGGCCCCGAGGAACCGGCGTCCGATGCGGGAGTCGTGACCGAGCGCGTCGGCCAGCTGGGTGACGTCCGCTCCGGTCGCCTCGGCGATCTCCGCCATCGCATTGATGAACGAGATCTTGGTGGCGAGGAACGCGTTCGCGGAGACCTTGACGAGCTCGGCCGTCGCATAGTCCGTGACGATGTACGGCGTGTCCGCGGCGAGCGCGGGGTGGTACACGCGTCGCAGCACGTCGGCGGCGCGCTCGCCCGCCGGTCCGGCCGGCACCCCGACCACGATCCGATCGGGGGTGACCGTGTCCTGCACCGCCCACCCCTCGCGGAGGAACTCCGGGTTCCATACCAGGGTCGCACCGGTCTCGTGCACGGCATCCGCGAGATCTGCCGCAGTGCCCACCGGCACCGTGGACTTCCCGGCGACGATGTCGCCGTTGCGCAGATGCGGGTGCAGCGACGCGAACACCGCATGCACGAACCGCAGGTCGGCTCCGTGCGCACCGGCAAGCTGCGGCGTGCCCACGGTCACGAAATGCACGTCGCTGCCTGCGGTCTCGGCGATGTCGGTCGAGAAGCGCAGCGCTCCGGATGCGACGGCGCTCACGAGCAGCTCTGGCAGGCCGGGCTCGAAGATCGGAGCCCGGCCTTCTGCGAGGGCCTCGATCTTGCGCACATCGACGTCGATGCCGATCACCTCGTGACCGATCGATGCCATTGCCGCCGCATGCACGGCACCCAGATAGCCGCATCCGATGACGGAGATCCTCATTCGCCTGCCCCTCCCACGACCTGCGGGAACGCTCTCGCCCCCGCAACGACGCGGGTTCCGAACGAGTTGTGAGTCCAACTGAAGATGAGTCTGTCGCAAACAGCCATCGTGGCGCTAGAATCCATCGCGAAGCCCTGATATGCCGGTTCGCGGTTCATCGACCGGCCATCAGGTTTCACGTGAAGATCATCGTTCGTTTGGGGCGGACGACCTTCTCGGAACTGGGGACTGGGACAGATGAACGCAATTGGGGACGCGCGTTTCCGTACGCGCCGGCGCGGATGGCGCGCCTTCGCAATCGTCGCGACACTGACGGTGTTCGTGAGCGCGCTCATCGGCATGGAAGCGCCGTCTGCGTCTGCCACGGGCAGCTCGTGCGGCCCGACGATCAATCCCATCGCCTGCGAGAACTCGAAGCCGGGCACCGACCCCAGCGTGTGGGACATCGACGGTGCGGGGGACGCGAGCATCCAGGGCTTCGCCACCGATATCAGCGTGAACGCGGGCAGCCGGATCGACTTCAAGGTCGATACCGACGCCAAGGCCTACACGGTCGACATCTACCGCACCGGCTGGTACCAGGGCCTCGGCGCCCGCTACATCCAGTCCGTCCCGGTCACCGCGCCTCTGCCGCAGCACCAGCCGCAGTGCATCTCGGACGTGAGCACAGAGCTCTACGATTGCGGCACCTGGGGAGTCTCCTCCTCCTGGAATGTGCCGTCGACGGCCGTCTCCGGGGTTTACATCGCGTTGCTGACCCGCAAGGACACGGGTGGGCAGAGCCACATCATCTTCGTCGTCCGCAACGACGGAAATCACTCCGATGTGGTGTTCCAGACCTCGGATCCGACGTGGCAGGCCTACAACACGTACGGCGGATCCGACTTCTACCAGGGCGCCGCCAACGGCCGCGCCTACAAGATCAGCTACAACCGGCCGATCGTGACGCGCGGCTGGCAGGGCGGCCGCGACTTCTACTTCTCCAGCGAATTTGCGACAGTGCGATTCCTGGAGCGGAACGGCTACGACGTCAGCTACCTGGCCGGAGTCGACTCCGACCGCCGCGGTTCCGAGCTGCTGAACCACAAGGTCTTCCTGTCCGTCGGTCATGACGAGTACTGGTCCGGCGGGCAGCGCGCCAACGTGCAGGCGGCGAGGGACGCGGGTGTCAACCTGCAGTTCCTCTCCGGCAACGAGATGTACTGGCACACGCGCTACGAGGCGTCCGTCGATGGCTCCAACACCCCGTACCGCACCCTCGTGTCGTACAAGGAGACCTGGTCGAACGCGAAGATCGATCCTTCGCCCACCTGGACGGGCACCTGGCGAGATCCACGGTTCGCCACCGCCGCGAACGGCGGCACGATGCCGGAGAACGGTCTCACCGGCACGATGTACATGAGCAACAACACGGATCTGGCGATCACCGTGTCCCAGGCCCAAGGAAAGACACGGCTCTGGCGCAACACGAGCCTCGCCTCGCTCGCGCCCGGGGCCACGCAGGCTCTGGCCGCGCACACCGTGGGGTACGAATCCGACGAGGACGTCGACAACGGCTTCCGCCCTGCGGGTCTCGTGGATCTGTCCACGACGACCGGGCCGACCCCGCAGTACCTCACCGACTACGGCAATGTGGTCGTGCCTGGCACGACGACCCACCATGTGACGCTGTACCGCGCGGCGAGCGGCGCGCTGGTGTTCGGTGCCGGCACCGTCCAATGGGGCTGGGGGCTCGATCAGACGCACGACGGGGCCGGAGCGCCCGCCGACGTGCGGATGCAGCAGGCGCAGGTCAACCTGCTCGCCGACATGGGCGCGCAGCCCTCGACACGTATGAGCGGTCTCGTCGCCGCGACCGCGAGCCCGGACAAGATCGCGCCGACCACCTCGATCACGAGCCCGGCAGCGGGCGCCACGATCACCGGCGGCGCGAAGGTGACGGTCACCGGCACCGCCTCCGACATCGGCGGTGTCGTGGCAGGCGTCGAGGTGTCGACCGACGGCGGCACCACCTGGCACCCCGCCACGGGAACCACCTCGTGGAGCTACAGCTACTACCAGCAGGGCGCGGGTGCGGCCCAGATCCGCGCTCGCGCGATCGACGACAGCGCCAACTTCTCTGCGACCGGCGTCTCGGTGGCGATCACGGTCAAGGCACCGTACAGCGCGCTGGGGAACGCCGTGCCGACCACGCCCAGCGCCAATGACACGGGAGCGGTGGAACTCGGCCTGCAGTTCGTGCCGACGAGCGACGGGTTCGTCAACGGCGTCCGCTTCTACAAGGGATCGACCAACACCGGAACTCACGTCGGGTCGTTGTGGAGTGCGACAGGGCAGAAGCTCGCCTCCGTGACGTTCGCAGGGGAGACGGCGACCGGCTGGCAGAGTGCGCTGTTCTCCGCGCCGGTCGCGGTGATCGCAGGGCAGAAGTACACCGTGTCGTACACGGCGCCGAAGGGCGGCTACTCCGCCGACGCCCTGTACTGGCCGTATCGCGCCACCCCGAGCACGCCCGTGTCGGTCGTCTCGGGCGTCGGCGCCGCGGCTCCCGGGGTCTTCGGCGCCGTCGGCACGATGCCGACCTCGACCTGGTACGAGACGAACTACTACGTCGACGTCCTGTTCGACAAGGTCGACAACTCGCCTCTGCGGATCCTCGCGGCGACACCTCTGCAGGGATCCTCCAGCAACTCGACGACGGATCCGATCACGATCACGTTCTCCCGTGCGCTGCAGGCATCCAGCCTGTCCGTCGCAGTGAAGACCAGCACCGGATCCAGCGTCACCGGCACCACGGCGTACGACGCGACCGCGAAGAAGGCGACGTTCACTCCGTCCGCCGCGCTCGCGGCTTCCACGACCTACACCGTGACGGTCGCCGCGACCGATGCGAACGGCATCGGGCTCGCCGCCGGATCCGGCACCTGGACGTTCGCGACCGCGGCGGCCACGCTGCCGGACGGCACGTGCCCGTGCTCGCTGTTCCCCGACCTGAGCAGGCCGGATCTGGCGTCGGCCGCCGACACCGCGTCCGTGACGCTCGGAGCGAAGTTCTCCAGCACGGTGGCGGGGACGATCACCGCCCTGCGCTTCTACAAGGGTGTCGGCAACACCGGCACGCACACCGGCACCCTGTGGAGTGCGACAGGATCCGCCCTCGCCACGGTGACGTTCGCCGGGGAGTCCACGCAGGGCTGGCAGACCGGCACGCTGTCGGCACCGGTCGCGATCACCGCGGGCACCACCTATGTCGTGTCCTACACCGCGCCCGCGGGCGGATACTCGGTGACCGCGGGCCGCTTCTCGGCGGCATACACGCGCGGCCCGCTGACGGTTCCCGCGAACGGCGGAGTCTTCACGTACTCCGGCGGTTTCCCGAATCAGACCTCGACCTCCGACTATGCGGTCGATGTCGTGTTCGCACGGCAGGCGGTCGGGCCGAACCTGGTCGGTACGACCCCGCAGGACGGCGCCGTGAACGTCGCGACCTCGTCGTCGGTCAGCGCGGTGTTCGACGCTCCCGTGTCCTCCGCCACGGTTGCGGTGAGCAGCGCAGGGGCGACGATCGCCGGGACCAAGACGATCTCCACGGATGGCAAGACGGTTACTTTCACGCCCACCGCCGCGCTGCCCTCCGATGCACCCATCGTGGTCTCCGTCTCGAGCGTGACCGGCGGCAACGGAGCCGCCGGTCAGGGGGGCGCATGGTCGTTCGAGACCGCCGGGACCAGCGGGGCGACGACCGTGACCATGTTCGGCGCCCTGCCGGCAGGCACCAGCACCGCCACTGACGACAGCGCCTCGGTGGTCCTCGGCATGTCGTTCACCACATCGCAGCCCGGCCAGATCCGCGCACTGAGGTTCTACAAGGCGGCGACGAACACCGGAACCCACGTCGGCTGGCTCTGGGGGTCCGGCTCGACACCGCTCGCCTCGGTCACGTTCACCGCGGAGACCGGCAGCGGCTGGCAGCGGGCTGTGCTGAGCAACCCGGTGTCGATCGTGCCGGGCAAGACCTACACCGTGTCGTACCTCGCACCGCAGGGCAACTACACCTACAAGGCCGGTGCGTTCTCGTCGCCGGTGACGAGCGGACCGCTGACGGCCGTCTCGCCGGCGAACGGCACCTACCTGTACGGCACGTCGGGCCGACCGACGACCGCGTCTGGGAACTCGTCGAACTACTTCGTGGATGTGGAGTTCATCGCCACGACCGACGGCCTGGCCGAGAGCCTCTTCGGGGAGACGCTTCCCGCGGTGCCGTCTACCGCGGACAGCGATCCGATCGAGGTGGGCACCGCTTTCACCGTCTCCGCACCGGGGCAGGTCACCGCGATCCGCTACTACCGCGGTTCGGCGAACAACGGGGTGCACGTCGGATCCCTGTGGAGCTCCACCGGAACGCTTCTCGCCCAGGTGACGTTCGCGGACGAGACCGCGGACGGCTGGCAGCGAGCCGCGCTCTCGACGTCCGTCGCCGTCTCGCCCGGCACCACCTACGTCGTCTCGTACCTCGCGCCGACCGGGCACTATGCCTCGCAAGCGGGCTATTTCGCCTCGGCGCAGACGAGCGGCCACATCACCGGCATCGCCACCCAGAACGGCGTGTACCGGTACGGAACGGGCGGCGGATTCCCGACGTCCTCCTACAACGCGACCGCGTATTTCGTGGATGCGGAGATCGTGTTCGGCGGAGCCCAGGCCATGGCCCCGACACCGAGCCCGAGTCCGTCTCCGAGTCCGTCTCCGAGTCCGAGCCCGAGTCCGTCGCCGAGTCCGAGTCCTTCGCCGAGCCCGAGCCCCTCGCCGTCACCGAGCCCGTCCGCGCCCCCCGCCGTCACCTACACCGTGACGAGCCGGTCGCCGCAGGCCTCGGCTACGGCGGTCGCTCCCACGACCACGGTCACTGCGACGTTCGATACGGATCCCGGCGCGGCCGCCTTGGCGCTGACCGGACCGCAGGGTGCCGTTGCCGGATCGTCCGCATACGACGCGCCCACGAAGACCGTCACCTTCACGCCCGCTGCGCCGCTCGCCTGGACCACCGCGTACCAGGCGGCGGCCACGGTGGCGGGGGCCCAGGTGGCCGCCGGAACGTGGTCGTTCTCGACCGCCGACGCGCCGCCCGTGCTGACGGTGCAGACCATCTTCGGCAACGCGCTGCCGGCCAACCCGTGGTGGAACGACCCCTCTTCGGTGCAGGTCGCCACACGGTTCACGGTCGACGTCGCGGGCCAGGTCACCGGCATCCGGTTCTACAAGGGCAGCGCCAACACCGGGCTGCACACCGGGTACCTGTGGGCCGCCGGCGGGCAGAAGCTCGCCGAGATCGCCTTTTCCGGGGAGACCGCGGACGGCTGGCAGACGGCCGCCCTCTCGACCCCGGTGACGCTTCAGGCCGGAACGGAGTACCGGGTCGGCCTGTTCAGCACGACCGGGCGCTATGCCGTCGACCTCGGCACGCTCGCGAACACCACGACGCTCGGGCACTTCACGGTGCCCGCGAGCGGCAGCGCATGGATCGCCACAACGGACTTCCCCGCGAATCTGTCCACGAACAACTACTGGGTGGATGTGACCTTCACACCTGCTCCGTAGGACGTCGTGCCGTCGGGGAGGACGGCACGGCAGACAAGGACTGAAGTGATTGAACGGCTCAAGGTCGCTGTGGTCGGTGCCGGCTACTGGGGACCGAATCTCGCACGCAACTTCGTGGCGAGTCCGGATTGGGATCTCGCCGTCATCTGCGACCTCGAAGAGGAACGTGCCAGGCAGGTCGCCGACCGCGTCGGCGGGGTGCCCGTGTCGACGAGTCTCGAAGACGTGCTCGCCGACTCGTCGATCGACGCCGTGGCCGTCGCCACCCCCGCCCGCACGCATCATCCGATCGTGATGGCCGCGCTCGCCGCGGGCAAGCATGTCACCGTGGAGAAGCCACTGGCGGACGAGCGCAGCCGCGGCATCGAGATGGTCGAGACCGCGCGTGCCGACGGACTCGTGCTCATGGCGGATCACACTTATTGCTACACGCCGGCCGTGCTCAAGATCCGCGAGCTCATCGCCGCGGGCGAGCTCGGCGACATCCTCTTCGTCGACAGCGTGCGCATCAACCTCGGGCTCATCCAGCCCGACGTCGACGTGTTCTGGGACCTGGCCCCGCATGACCTGTCCATCATCGACTTCATCCTGCCGAACGGCCTGGACGCGACCACGGTCACCGCACAGGGCGCGGATCCGCTCGCCACGGGCAAGAGCTGCATCGGATACCTCACCCTCCCACTCGCCGACGGCGCGATCGCGCACATCCACGTGAACTGGCTGAGTCCGACCAAGATCCGGCAGATGGTCATCGGCGGCACCCGGCGCACCCTGGTCTGGGATGACCTGAACCCGCAGCAGCGCGTGAGCGTGTACGACCGCGGCGTGGACCTGCTCGAGCAGTCCAAGGCGACGACGACCGACGCGAGGGCCGCGAACATCTCCTACCGGCTCGGCGACACCTGGGCGCCGGCCCTCCCCGAAAGGGAGGCGCTGGCGAACATGACGGCCGAGTTCGCCTCGGCGATCCGGGAACGCCGGCAGGCCCGCACCGACGGCGCCTCCGGCCTGCGGGTGCTGTCGATCCTCGAGGCGGCGCGCGGCAGTCTCGCTGCCGCCGGCGCTCCCCATGCTGTGCAGACCTCGACCGAAATGGAGATGGCATGACCCGCATCGAAGACGCGAACATCCTGGTCACCGGCGGCGCCGGCACGATCGGATCCACCCTCGTCGATCAGCTGCTCGATGCCGGCGCCGCGCACGTCGACGTGCTCGACAACCTCGTGCGAGGAAGAGTCGCGAATCTCGACGACGCGATCGCGACGGGCCGCGTCACCCTCATCGACGGCGACATCCGCGACCGCCGCGTGGTCGACGAGGTCACCGCGGGCAAGGACATCGTCTTCCATCAGGCGGCGATCCGCATCACGCAGTGCGCGGAGGAGCCGCGGCTGGCCCTCGAGGTGCTCGTGGACGGCACGTTCAACATCGTGGAGGCGGCGGCCGCGCACGGGGTGCGCAAGCTGATCGCCGCGTCGAGCGCCTCGGTCTACGGAATGGCCGAGGACTTCCCGACCACCGAGCGGCACCACCATGAGAACAACGACACCCTCTACGGCGCCGCGAAGACCTTCAACGAGGGGCTGATCCGCAGCTACCGCGCCATGACGGGCATCGACTACGTGCTGCTGCGCTACTTCAACGTGTACGGCCCGCGGATGGACGTGCACGGCCTCTACACCGAGGTGCTGGTGCGATGGATGGAGCGGATCGCGGACGGCACGCCGCCGCTGATCTTCGGTGACGGGGAGCAGACGATGGACTTCGTCTGCGTGCCCGACATCGCCCGCGCGAATGTGCTGGCCGCGCAGAGCGACGTGGTCGAGGGCACGTACAACATCGCCAGCGGCACGGAGACCAGCCTGCGCGAGCTCGCCGAGGCCCTGTTGCGCGTGATGGGATCCGACCTCGGGGTGGAGTTCGGCCCCGCTCGCGCCGTGAACAACGTCGCGCGCCGCCTGGCGGACGTCTCCGCCGCGGAGCGCGATCTGGGGTGGAGGTCGGGCATCGATCTCGAGGAGGGCCTGTCCCGGCTGGTGGAGTGGTGGCGTCCGCTGCGCGAGGAGATCTCGGCCGGCCGTACGGCGGTGCCCGCATGAGCGCGCGCGTCAACGTGATGGTGCCCTGGCTCGGGCAGGAGGAGGCCGACGCGGTCGCCGAGGTGATCGCGAGCGGCTGGGTCGCCCAGGGGCCACGGGTGGCGCGATTCGAGGAGGAGTTCGCCGCAGCGATGCAGGTCCCGCGCGCGGTCGCCACGACCAGCTGCACGACGGCTCTGCACCTGGCACTCGTCGTCGCGGGCATCGGGCCGGGCGACGATGTCGTGGTCCCGTCCTTCTCGTTCATCGCGACGAGCAACGCCGTACGGTACGTGGGCGCGAATCCCGTGTTCGCCGATGTGGATCCGCTCACCGGCAACCTCACCGGTGCGACGGTGCGCGCGGCGCTCACTCCGGCGACCCGCGCGGTCATCGGGGTGGATCAGGGCGGCGTGCCGCTCGATCTCGACGACGTGCGGGCGGTCGCGGATCCGCTCGAGATCGTCGTGATCGAGGACGCGGCGTGCGGGGCGGGCTCGACCTATAAGGGCAGGCCCGTCGGGGCAGGTGCCGAGATCGCGGCCTGGTCGTTCCACCCGCGCAAGCTGCTCACCACGGGGGAGGGGGGCATGCTCACCACGGTGCGGGAGGACTGGGCGCGGCGCGCCCGCCAGTTGCGCGAGCACGCCATGAGCGTCTCCGCCGCCGACCGGCACCGCTCGACCCTGCCGCCCGCCGAGGAGTACACCGAGGTCGGCTTCAACTTCCGGATGACCGATCTGCAGGCCGCGGTCGGGCTCGTCCAGCTGCGCCGCCTCCCCGAGATCGTCGCCCGCCGGCGCGACCTGGCCGACCGCTACCGTGCGGGCCTCGAGGGCGTCGCCGGGCTGCGGGCCGTGCAGGATCCCGCCTACGGCGCGGGCAACATGCAATCCTTCTGGGTGGAGGTCGGCGACGAGTACCGCACCGACCGGGAAGGCCTCCTGGAGGCGCTCGCCGCCGCCGATATCTCGGCGCGGCGGGGGATCATGGCGGCGCACCGACAGCCGCCCTATCGCGACACGGCGCCGGCCGGCGCCCTGCCGGTCACCGAGCGCCTGAACGACCGCACCCTCATCCTGCCGCTCTACCACGCGCTCACCGCCGCGGATCAGGATCGCGTGATCGCGGTGCTGCGGGATCCGATCGGGGCGGGATCATGAGCGACGGGCTGCTGCTGATCGGCGCCAGCGGACTGGCGAGAGAGGTGATCGCCGCGGGCATCGTCGGGGTCGTGGGGATCCTCGACGACGATCCGGCGCGGGAGGGCACGGAGATCTCCGGTGTTCCGGTGCTCGGCCCGGTGTCGCTCGCGCCCGCGCGGAGCGATCAGCTCCTCATCTGCGTCGGCCCCGGAGCCGGGAGGCGCAGCATCGTCGAACGCCTCGACGAGGCGGGAGTGCGCGAGGAACGCTACGGGATCTTCGCCGCGAGATCGGCCAGAATCGGCGCCAGCAGTGAGCTCGGGGCGGGAAGCATCCTGCTCGATTCCGTCGTGGTGACCGCCGACGCCGTACTGGGGCGCCACGTCGTGGTGATGCCGAACTGCACGATCACCCACGACGACGTGCTCGAGGACTTCGTCACCCTCGCCGCCGGGGTGTCGCTCGGCGGGGGCGTGCACGTTCGGGAGGGCGCATACCTGGGGATGAATGCGTCGGTCCGCCAAGGCGTCGTCATCGGGGCCGACGCGGTCATCGGGATGGGGGCGGCGGTGATCGGCGACGTGCCGGAAGGACGGACCTGGGGCGGAGTGCCCGCACGGGAACTGGGGGAGAGACGATGAACGTGCCATTCCTGGATCTGGCCGCGCAGCAGGCCGAGATCATCGACGAGGTGCTTCCGGTGTGGAGCAGACAGCTCGGCGACGCCGCCTTCATCGGTGGCGCCGAGGTCGAGGCGTTCGAGCAGGAGTACGCCGAGTACATCGGCGTGGGTCATGTGATCGGCGTCTCCAACGGCACCGACGCCCTCGAGCTCGCCTACCGTGCGGCGGGCGTGCAGGCGGGTGACGAAGTGATCATGCCGGCCAATACGTTCATCGCGACGGCGGAGGCGGCCTCCCGGATCGGGGCGGTGCCCGTGTTCGTCGATGTGGACGACGAACACCTGCTCATGGATCCGGACGCGGTCGACGCGGCGATCACCTCGCGCACCAGGGCGGTGGTTCCGGTGCACCTGTTCGGGCAGACAGCGCCCGTGCCCTCGGTCGCAGCCATCGCCGCACGTCACGATCTCGTGCTCATCGAGGACGCCGCCCAGGCGCAGGGAGCCTCGTCGACGGCGGGACGAGCCGGGGCGCTGGGACGCATCGCCGCCACCAGCTTCTACCCCGGCAAGAACCTGGGCGCCGCGGGCGATGCGGGAGCCGTGATGACGGACGACGCCGACGCTGCGGCCCTGATCCGCACTCTGGCCGCGCACGGCAGCTCTCGCAAATACGTCCACGACCGCATCGGCATGAACGCTCGCCTGGACGCGGTGCAGGCGACGGTGCTCCGTGCCAAGCTGCGTCGACTCGACCGCTGGAACGCGGCGCGGCGGGAGGCTGCCGCGCGATACGGCGGTCTGCTCGCCGGCATCGACGGAGTTCGGACGCCCGTGACTGTTCCGGGCAACGTCGACGTGTGGCATCTGTATGTCGTGCGCGTCGAGGACCGCGATCGGGTGATGGCGGAGATCACGGCCGCCGGGATCGGCGTCGGGATCCACTACCCCACGGTGGTTCCGCTCACCGAGGCCTATGCGGACCTCGGGCGCCGGGCCGGCGAGTTCCCTGTCGCGGAGGCCGCCGCCGCGCGGATCCTCTCGCTGCCGATGTTCCCGCATCTCGCGCCTGTCCAGCAGGAGCGCGTCGCGGATGCTCTCCGGGACGCGGTGCGCACCGCCCGTCACGACACCGCCGGCGCGGCGATGCACGAGGCGATGGCCTGAGCGGATCCGATCATGCGCGTCCTCGTCATCCTGAACAGCCTGGAGCTCGGCGGAACCCAGATCAACGCCGTCGATTTCGCCTGGCGGCTGCGTGAGCGAGGAATCGAATCGATCCTGATCGGCCCGCGCGACACGGCGGGCGACGGGCTTTCGCTGTTCGACTACGCCGGCACCCGCGGGATCGGGATCGAGGCCTTCGCCTCCGCAGACGGCATGGCGGCCCAGGCGCGCCAGCTGCGGCGCATCGCGGATGAGCACGGCGTCGACCTCGTGCATGTGTGCGGGATGTGGGGTTCCGCCCGGCCCACGTACTGGGGGCCCGCGATCTTCGGCCGCCGCCCATGGGTGCAGACCGTGTACGAGATGAGCGTCACTCCCGTGGTGCATCGGCACATGCCGCTGATCGTCGGCACCGAGTACTTGATCGAGGAGCTCGCTCACCGCCCGGGACGCACGGTGCTGATCTCGCCCCCGGTCGACTTGGAATCGGATGCGCCGGACTCCGACGCCGGACGCCGCTTCCGCGCGGAGCACCGGCTCGGGGATGGCCCGCAGCTGGGGATCGTGAGCCGGCTGGACAGCCGGATGAAGGCCACCGCCATCGCGACCGCGATCGACGCTATGCGGCCACTGTCGGCGCTCGGGGCGACCCTGTACGTCGTCGGCGGTGGCGATGCAGAGGAAACGCTGCGTGCTCGCGCCGACGCGGTGAACCGAGAGCTGGCGTACGACGCGGTACGCATGCTCGGACCGCTCTCGGATCCGCGTCCCGCCTACGCGGCCGCCGACATCATGCTCGGCATGGGCGGGTCGGCCGCTCGCTCGCTCGCATTCGGCCGTCCGCTGATCGTGCACGGCGAGGCGGGGTGGTCGTGCCTGTTCGAGGAGTGCACCGCGGCGATGCTGGCCCGGTCGAGCTTCTGGAGCCCGGATCGTCCGCTGCATCCGGTCGAGGACCTCGTGCGGATCGCGGAACCGGTCATCGGCGATCCCGCCTGGCGGGTCGCTCTCGGCGCCTTCGGACGCCGGTTCGCCGAAGAGCGGTTCGGCCTGGACGCGATGTCCGAACGACTCGCCGCGTTCTACGAGGAGGCCGTCGGCACGTACCGCGCCGGGGAGTGGCTGCGCGACCTGCCGCGCGAGGGCCGCCGGGTCGGGGGGATGCTCCGGCGGCGGCTGGGTCTGGTCCCGCGGGCCGTCACGGGGAGCCGGACATGACGGATCCGTCGTTCTCGGACGGCGAGAAGGCCGTCGGCCCCGAGACGGGTGGCGATGTCAGTGGACGCGCCGCATCCGGCGTGCTGTGGCTGACCGTGCAGAAGTGGGCCGTGCGCCTGCTCGGCTTCGCGACGATCGCGGTGCTCACCCGGCTGCTCAGCCCTGCGGACTTCGGCACCGTCGCCGCGGCCTCCACCGTCCTGCCGTTCTTCTTCCTGCTCGCCGATCTCGGATTCGCGGCCTACGTCGTGCAGGTCGACAAGAGCGATCAGAAGATGCTGAGCACCGCGTTCTGGTTCTCGCTGGGCGCAGGCGGGGTGCTGTGCGCCACGTTGTTCGCCACGGCCCCGCTGCTCGCCGTCGTGTTCCACGACGAGGGGGTGACCCCGGTCCTGCAGGCGCTCTCGCTCTGGGTCGTGCTCACCGCCGCCGGATCCGTGCCGATGGCGCTGCTGCGCCGCGACATGCGCTTCGGGGTGCTGGCAGGGCAGGGCGCGGTCGCCGCCGGCGTGGCGCAAGTCGTGGCAATGGTCATGGCGTTCGGCGGATTCGGCGCCTGGGCACTCGTCGCGCAGAGCCTTGTCGCGCCGGCGATCACCACGGTCCTGGCGTGGATCACCTCGCGGTGGCGGCCGACGCTCTCGTTCTCCCAGGCCGACTTCCGCGTCATGGGAACGTTCGGCGGTCAGGTGCTCGGCGTCGAGTTCGTCGCGATGCTGCGAGCGTGGGGCGAGGCCGCCGTCATCTCGGCCGTGCTGGGCATCGGCGCCTTCGGCTACATGACCATCGCGCAGCGGCTCGTGCAGGTGGTGCAGGACCTCACCGGCAGCGCTATCGTGCCGGTGACCCAGGTGGCGTTCGCGAAGATCCGCGACGAGCCGGAGCGACTGCTCGCCGCTTATCTCCGCGCCTTGCGATTGACGTACTTCGCGCTCTCCTTCCCGCTCACCCTTCTGGCGGTCGTGGCCCCGCTCGTGGTGCCGATCGTGTTCGGCCGCGGCTGGGACCAGAGCTATCCCGTGGCGCAGATCCTCGCCCTCGCCGGGATACTCTCGGTCGGCGCGTGGCTGGACCATGGACTCTTCTACGGCATGGGCAGGCCGGGCACGTGGTTCGTGTACGCCCTCATCATCGATGGGATCACCTTCGGCACGACGGCGGTGGTCGCGCGCTTCGGGCTCGTCGCCATCGCCTGGGGCTTCCTCGGCGTCTGCGTCGTCGCGACGGTGAGCCGGTGGTTCCTCACCGCCCGGGTGCTGCACACGCGGGCGCGGGCGGTAGCGGGGCCATTCGTCTTCGTCGCGGTGGCCGTCGTCGGCTCGGGAGCGGCCGGCTGGGGCGTGCGTCTCCTCACGGGGGCGCTGCCGTCGTGGGTCGCGCTGCTGATGATCGCAGGCGCTGTCCTGACTGTGCATCTGCTCGCGACCCGCCTTCTGGCGCCACGAGTGCTGCCCGAGGCGCTTGCACTGCTGGGGCGATCCCGGATCGGCGCACGCCTTCCGGGACGGGGTAGGAGGCGTGCCGCGACGGGCGGCGCGCAGGGGAGCAGGGCCCGGGCGGCGGCATCGCCGGCCGGAGAAGGGGAGCCGTCATGAACACGAACACCGCGGGGCGACGTGTGCTGATCATCGTCCAGAACTTGCCCGTGCCCCTGGATCGGCGGGTGTGGCTCGAGTGCCAGGCGCTCCGGGCTCAGGGATACGAGGTCTCCGTCATCTGCCCGCAGGGCCCCGGGGATCCGGCGCACGAGGAGATCGACGGCGTGCACATCTACAAGTACGCGCCCGCACCCGAGGCGAAAGGTGCGCTCGGCTTCGCGCTCGAATTCGCGTACTCCTGGGCGCGCACCGCACTGCTGTCGCTGCGCGTGCACCGCCGTCACGGCTTCGACGTGATCCAGGCGTGTAATCCGCCTGACACGTACTGGCTGCTCGCGGCGCTGTGGCGCCTCGCCGGAGTGCGCTTCGTGTTCGATCAGCACGACCTCAACCCCGAGCTGTTCCTCTCCCGGTTCGGCAGGCCGACCGGGATCGGCGGGCGCATCGAGCTGGGCGGTCTCGTGCTGCTCGAGCGCAACACCTATCGCGTGGCGGATCGGGTGATCTCCACGAACGGGTCGTACAAGCGCGTCGCGGAGCGCCGCGGCGGGATCCCCGCTGTGCGCGTCACGGTGGTGCGCAGCGGACCGGACACGACCGTGATGCGTCCGGTCTACCCGGATCCCGAGATCAGAGCGGGTGCGGAACATCTGCTGGCGTACTTGGGCATCATGGGTCCGCAGGACGGAGTGGAGAACATCCTCGCCGTCATGGACGAACTCGTGCATCGTCGCGGCCGCACCGGCATACGCGCCGTGCTGATGGGGTTCGGGGACTGCTGGGAGGACCTCAGGAAGGAGTGCACCGCCCGCGGGCTGGACGACAACGTCGTCTTCACCGGCAGGGTGGGACCCGCGCAGATCGCGCAGTATCTCAGCGCCGCCGACCTGGGCCTTGGGCCCGACCTGGACACGCCGCTCAACAACGTCTCCACGATGAACAAGACCATGGAGTACATGGCGTACGGGGTGCCGCCGGTCTCGTTCGATCTCGTGGAGACCCGGGTCTCGGCGGGCGACACGGGTGTCTTCGTCCGTTCCGGAGACATCGCCGGATTCGCGGATGAGATCGAGGCGCTCCTCTCCGACCCCGACCGCAGGGTCGAGCTCGGCCTCGCCGCCCGCCGCCGCGTCGTCGCCGAGCTGGATTGGAAGCCGCAGGCAGAGGCCTACGTCGGCGTGTTCGATGAGCTGCTGGGCAACCACCCCGGAGCCGCCCGGCGCGCGGCGTGGCCGTACGCAGCGCATCCCGTCGAATCGGCTCGCTCGGGGGCCCCCGAGTTCGTCGACCTCGACGACGAGACCGAACTGCGCCGATTCCTGCGCGACCGAGCGCGCGCGGCGGTCCGCGTGCCATGAACGTCGACCACGTGCTGCTCACGCGCTTCAATCTGCCGACGGGCGGAGTCGAGGCGCGGATCAGGGCGAGCGAGCACTGGCTCTCGAATCGCTGGCGCCTGTTCGAGAGGTACTGCGCGCCGTCGGTCGCCGCGCAGATCGGCGCCGACTTCGACTGGGTCGTGTACTTCGACCCGGCGAGCCCCGCGTGGCTGAAGGGCGCGATCCAGCCCTATGTCGAGCAGGGCCTGTTCACGGCGATCTTCCGTGAGGAGGTGCCGCGGCAGAAGCTCGTCGCGGACCTGCGCGATGTGGTGCGGCACGGCGACGGGATGCTGCTGACCACGAACGTCGACAACGACGACGGCCTGGCCGTCGACTTCCTGGCGCGACTCCACGCGGCCGTCGACTTCGAGGAGCGCCGCGCGCTCTACGTCGTCAACGGACTCGTACGCGATGACGTCGGCGTCTACCTGCGGCACGATCCGGAGAACGCGTTCTGCTCGGTCGCCGAGCCGTGGTCGGATCCTCGGACCTGCTGGGACGACTGGCACATCATGCTCAGCCGGTCCATGCCGGTCGTCGCGCTGGATGGCGAGCCGGGCTGGCTGCAGGTCGTCCACGGAGAGAACGTCAGCAACCGGGTGCGGGGGCGTCTCGTGTCGGCACGGCGTTGGGAGTCGCTGTTCCCGGGGATGCTGCAGGACGTCGAGGCTCCGGGAGCCGCGCAGATCGTGGGCGACCGGTTGCTGGTGGCGCCGGCGCGGTGGACGCGCGACACGACACGGGCGACCCTGCGGAGGATGGCGATCGCCGCGCTCGGCAAGGACGGCATGCAGGCGTTGAAGGCCAGGTTGCGGCGATGATCCCGGACCATGGCACTGCCGTGCGGCCGGAGATTATGCTGGCGACAGGAGGAGGGGGACGGGTGACGGTTCGCGAAGCTCTGTCCGCGATGGGGAGGCGCTGGTACGTCCTCCTCGCCATCGTGATGGTCTTCGCCGGTCTGACGTTCCTCTTCTACAAGGACGGCGGCTCGTACTCGACGCGGACGACGATCACCTTCACCCTCCCGTCCCGCTCGACGCTGCTGCCCGAGAGCGGATCCACGGACATCAGCATCATCGCGTTCGCGGGCGCCATCGCCACATCGATCAACCAAGGCAAGCCCGTCGAGACGTTTTCGGATTCCGACGCGCCCTACTACGGTGCGGGAGTTCGGCAAGGCGTCATGGTCTCGTTGCGCAACGGCGGGAACCAGTGGATCAGCAGCTTCCCGTCCGCGACCATCGACATCCAGATCGTCGGGCGAACCCGCGAGTGGGTCGTCGAGCGTCAACAGGAGGCACTGAAGCAGATCATCGACGTGACTGCGGCCCAGCAGGCCGCCACGGTCACCCCGGAGGCCGACCGCATCACGGCGATCGTCGAGCCGTTGAGCACGGATATCCAGCACGTCACGCCGGGCCGGAGCGAGATCATTCTCGCGGGGGTGGCCATGGCGATCGCCGGTCTGATCACCGGCTGCTCGGCGGCGATCATCGTCGACCGGGCCATCCGGGCGAGGCGCAGGAGGAGGGCCCTGCGAAGGGTCGATGCGCCCACTCCGGCCGCGCGGACAGGAGGCCGCTTCGCATGAACATCGCAGACACCATGGGAGGATTCCTCCGGCGCTGGTACATCGTGCTGCCGGGGATCATCCTCGCCGTCGTCGCCGGGCTCGGCACCTTCGTCTCGGTACCACCCGGTCACGAGCGCACCTCGACCCAGCTGCTGCTGCCCGGATCCGGCACGATACCCGTCGGCACGACGAACCCGTACCTGTTTCTGGGCGGTCTCACTCAGGCCGCGGACATCGTCGTGCGCGTGATGCGGTCCGACGAGGTGCTCGGACCGATCGTCAAGGACTATCCGGGCACGGATGTCGTCGTGGAGCGCGACCCCACCGTGTCGGGGCCGGTGATCCAGATCACCGTCACCGGCAAGACCGACAGTGCGACCCAGGAAGTGCTGGCGGCTCTCGTCTCCGAGACCCGAGTCGAGCTGGACCGGCTCCAGACCCAGCAGAAGGTGAAGGCTGACGACCGTATCTCGGTGTCGACGCTGACACTCGATACGCAGAGCACGCTGCAGCAGAAGACGCGGATCCTGGTGAGCGTGGGCGTCGCGCTCGGGATCGCCGTGCTCACGCTCATCCTGGCGAGCCTGATCGACGGGCTGGCACGCCGCCCGCACAAGGCGGGGCGCCGCGGCAGGCGCGCTGCGCGAAAGGACGCGGGACGCAAGCGCCGGACGGCTGTCGAGGCCGCGTCGGAGGACGAAGACCCCCTCGACGGATCCATCGACGAGCCGATCGAGAGGGATGAGCCAGACCGCGATCCAGAGGCCGACCCGGACGAGCGCCGGATCGGCCCGAACGCCCCCTGGCATCCGGTGTCCGCCGACGAGCCAGGGGTCGCCTTCGATGAAGCGGGCCGGGGAAGCGGGGACGACGACGCGGACGTCGGGGAGAGGAACGATGGCGCCGCGGATGAGTCCGGCGTCGATGCCTCCGACCCGGAGGCCGTCGGCACGGGGCGGGGGCGCGCCCACCACCGCGCGGCGAGGCGGGCATGAGCCTGCTCGCCGGGTCACGGATCCGCCCGATCTCCGCCGAGACGGCCACCTCGACCGAACGTCATGGCGGGGTGAACGCCGCCACCATGCTCACGGTGTATCTCGTGCTGCTCGTCGCGATCCCGTCGAACGTGACGATCTCGGCGCTCGGCAGCCTTGGACGACCCTCGATGCTCTGGGGTCTGGTGCTGCTGTTCTGGTGGGTCCTGAGCCGGCTGCAGGCACGGGCGCTCGACACTCGCCCGGTGCGGCAGCCCCTGCGCTGGGTCTTCCTGGCGTTCCTCGTCGTTGTTCTGGTGAGCTTCGCCGCCGCGATGCTGCGCGGTCAGCCCGCCGACCAGATCAGCCCCGCCACGACGGCATTGTTGCGGCTCGCATCATGGAGCGGTGTCCTGCTTGTCGCGATGGACGGGATCAGGACGTATTCCGATGCCGCGATCCTCGTCAGGAGGCTGGCGATCGCCGGAGCCGCGCTCGCCGCCCTCGGCCTCGCACAATTCTTCTCCGGGCAGACGCTACTGGACTGGACGACCTCCATTCCAGGACTCGCGTTCGAGGCGACCGAGGCGGCGACACGCGGATCCTTCACCCGTGCCTCCGGCACGGCGATCCACCCCCTCGAGTACGGGACCGCCGTGGTGTCGGCTCTCCCGCTGGCGATCACCGCCGCGGTCAACAGGGGGTTCCGCACCACCCCGTCCCGTCACGCGGTCTGGTGGTGGCTCGCCGTGGCCCTCATCCTGCTCGCCTCGCTGGTCGCGGTCTCCCGATCGGCCATCATCGGCCTCGCCGTCGCCGTCGTGGCCCTGCTGCCGGCGATCCCCACGATCTACCGATGGGTGATCGGGGTGGGCGGCGCCATCCTCGCGCTGGCGGTGTTCGCGCTCATCCCCGGGATGTTCGGCACGATCGTGAACCTGTTCCTCGGCGCGTCGAACGATCCCAGCACCCAATCCCGGACCGCCGCGCTCGCCCGAGTGCCGGAGTTCCTGTCGTCCTCGCCCCTGATCGGCCAGGGATTCGGTACCTTCCTGCCCCGTTACTACATCTTCGACGACGCCTGGGTGCTGCTCACCGTCGAGCTCGGCATCCTGGGCGCGCTGTGCCTTGTCGGCATGGTGCTCGCGGCGATGGGAAGCGCGGTCTGGGCCAGTGGGCACTCGCCGTTCCAGGACACCAAGTCGATGAGCCGGGCGTTCGCCGCCTGCCTCGTCACGATCGCCGTGCTGTTCGCGTTCTTCGACGGGCTGTCCTTTCCGATGTCCGCGGGACTTCTGTTCCTGATGATCGGGCTGACCGCGTCGATGCGCTCGATCGCGGCCGCCGACGAGGTGCTGACAGCCTCGATGCGATACACGGCACGGCCCGAACGGCCCGACACCCCCGCCGATCTGCCACCCGCGCGCAGCGCGACGGTGGGGGACAGGTGACGAGGAACGCCATGCGCACCCACGTGCACGATCTGCTCGCCGAGCGGGCCGCGATGACCCCCGGCGCCCCCGCCCTGACGTACAAGTCCGAGACCCAGAGCTACGCCGAGGCATGGGCGGCCGCGCGAGCCGTCGCCGTGCAGTTGCAGGATCTGGGACTGCGCCGCGGCGACCGCGTCGCGATCTATCTGGAGAAGCGGCTGGAGACCGTGGCAGCGCTGTTCGGCGCATCGGCGGCGGGCGGGTTGTTCGTCCCGGTCAACCATGTGCTCAAGACCGCGCAGGTCGGTCATATCCTCACCGATAGCGGTGCGCGATTCCTGCTGACGTCCTCCGACCGTCTGCCCGCGCTCGGAGAGGCGCTTGCCGGATCGGCCGTGGCACACGTGATCGTCGTGGGGGATTCCGCGCCCGAGCCGAGCGGCGACCACGGCGTGCACGCATGGGCGACGAGCCCGGGCGACGACGGTCCGGCTGATCCGGGAACGATCGACCTCGACCCCGCCGCGATCCTCTACACCTCGGGCAGCACCGGCCGGCCCAAAGGGGTGGTGCTGAGCCATCGCAACCTCGTCGTCGGCGCGGAGAGCGTGAGCGGCTACTTGCAGAACACGGCCGACGACGTCATCCTCAGCGTGCTTCCGCTGAGCTTCGACGCGGGACTCAGCCAGGTGACCACGGCCTTCGCGGTCGGAGCGCACTGCGTGCTGATGAACTACCTCCTCCCGCGCGACGTGCCGCGAGTGTGTGCGGCGCACGGCGTGACAGGGCTGACCTGCGTCGCGCCGCTGTGGCTGCAGCTCGCCGACGTGGAGTGGCCCGAGGCGGCGACACAGCGGATCCGGTACTGGGCGAACACCGGCGGGCGGATGCCGCGGCCTGCGCTGGCTCGGCTTCGCGAGGTGTTCACTGCAGCCGACCCTTACCTGATGTACGGCCTCACCGAGGCCTTCCGCTCGACGTATCTGGATCCCGCCGAGGTGGACCGCCGTCCCGACTCGATCGGCAAGGCCATCCCGAACGCCGAGATCCTCGTGCTGCGTCCGGACGGCACGCCGTGCGCACCGCACGAGGAGGGCGAGCTGGTGCACCGCGGCGCGCTCGTGGCACTCGGCTACTGGAACGACCCCGAGCGCACGGCGGAACGGTTCCGCCCCCTGCGCCGTCCGGGCGAGGAGTGGCGGGCGCCGGAACTCGCGGTGTGGTCGGGCGACACCGTCGTGGCCGATGACGACGGTTTCCTGTCATTCGTCGGGCGTCGCGACGAGATGATCAAGACCTCCGGCTACCGAGTCAGCCCGACCGAGCTCGAAGAGGCCGTGTACAGCACCGGGCTGGTCCGCGACGTCGTGGCCATCGGCGTCGACGACCCTGTCCTCGGCCAGCGCATCGTTCTTGTAGTGACCGCCGCGGGTGACGGCCTCGATCACGAGACCCTCCTCGCTGCGCTGCGCCCGATCGTGCCGGCGTACATGCTCCCTGCACGGGTGGACGTGCGCGCCGATCTGCCGCGGTCGCCCAATGGCAAGTTCGATCGCCCTCGCATCAGGACGGAGGTGTCGTCGTGAACGTGCAGGAGCACATCGACCAGTTCGGAACGATCGACGGAGAGCTGTGTGTCGGCGGGCAGCCGCTGACCAGGCTGGCGGCACGGGTGGGATCCACGCCGTTCTTCGCATACGACCGGAGCCTGCTGGATGCGCGGGTCGACCTCCTTCGCCGGCTGCTGCCGGCCCGGGTCGAGCTCAGCTACGCGATGAAGGCCAACCCGATGCCGGCGGTCGTGCAGCACCTCGCAGCCCGTGTGGATCGGATCGACGTCGCGTCCGCGGGCGAGATGCAGCACGCGCTGAACACCGGGATCAGCCCCGATCGCGTGAGCTTCGCCGGTCCTGGCAAGACACCGGCCGAGATCCGCCAGGCGGTCGCCGCGGGCATCATCGTGGAGATCGAATCGCCGACCGAGTTGCGGCGCGTCATCGCCGCCGGGGAGGAGCTCGGTGTCGAGCCGCGGATCGCGATCCGCGTGAACCCGGACTTCGCCGTGAAGGGATCCGGGATGAGGATGGGCGGCGGTCCCCAGCAGTTCGGCATCGATGCGGAGCAGGTGCCGGAACTTCTCCGGTTCTTCACGGGCGGCGCCGACATCCTCGGATTCCATGTCTTCGCCGGCTCGCAGAACCTCGCGGCGGACATCATCGCGGAGGCGCAGCGCAGGACGGTCGACCTCGTCGGGCAGCTGGCGGAGTCGCTGCCGGCGCCGCTGCGCTACCTCAATCTCGGCGGCGGCTTCGGGATCCCCTATACCGAGCGCGACACCAGGCTCGACCTGGAGTCCGTGGCGGAGAATCTCGATCGGCTCGTGACGGGGCCGATCGCCGAGAGGTTCCCGCAGGCCCGGCCCGTGATCGAGCTCGGCCGCTTCCTCGTCGGCGAGTGCGGTGTGTACGTGACTCGCGTCGTGGACCGCAAGGTGTCGCGCGGGCGCACGTTCCTCGTCGTCGACGGCGGCATGCACCACCAGCTCGCCGCCTCCGGCAACTTCGGCCAGGCGATCCGGCGGAACTACCCCGTCGCGCTCGGCAGCCGACTCTCGGCCCCGGCCGATGAGGAGATGTCCGTCGTCGGCTGCCTGTGCACGCCGCTGGATCTGCTCGCGGACGGCATCCCGCTGCCGGCGGGTGCCGCGGTCGATGACCTCATCATCGTCTTCCAGCAGGGCGCATACGGCCTGACCGCCAGCCCGACCGCATTCCTGGGGCACCCGGCGCCCGCCGAGGTCCTCGTCTGAACGCCCGCCCCTGAAGGAGAAGCCATGAACGTCGATACCCTGAACGCCGTCCGGGAGGTCCTCATCGACGCCCTCGATCTGACGCAGCGCCCCGACGACCTGCAACCCGAGACAGCACTGTTCGGCGCGCTTCCCGAGCTCGACTCGTTCGGCGTCGTCGCGCTCGTCGGTGCGCTCGAGGACCGCTTCGGCATCACGATCGACGACGACGAGTTCGGAGCAGAGCTCTTCGATACCGTGGGCACCCTGGTCGCTTTCGTCGGCGAGAAGGCCGGTGCTTCTGCCGGGAGCTGACGGTCACCACTCGACGAGCGCGAGCTCGCTGTACAGATAGTCGATCCGGGCGGCGTCCAGACCTGCCCCGCGAACCATGCGCGCACGCGGGCTGCGTAGAGTGCGTCCGATCCCGCGGGCGAAGCCCAGCAAGCGCCCCTCCGCAAGCGTGAACGGGAGACCGTCGTGGCGTAGCAGATAGGCCCGAACGGCGCCCCAGGCCTCCTCGAGGAGAGCACGATCGCCTCCGGCGTACAACGGCAGCGCAAAGAGCCGGAGCCGTTTCATGCGATGCGCGCGATACACGAGGTAGGCGTACCTCTCGCCCTGCTGAATCAGCAGGTGCCGGGCCGCTGCGGCATCACGATGATCCTGGTAGATGCGGGCGTCATCGCCCTGCAGCACCGCTTCGAACATCGCAGGAGCATCGCTGATCCGCACGCCTCGCGGCAGGCGTGCCGGCGGGTTCAGCACGAGGCGCGTCGCCGTGTCGAGCCGGATGAATCCGAGGCGCTCGTTCATCGCGACGACGTTGCCGCTGGGGGACAGATCGGTGAATTGCACATCGCGCTGCCCGAGCAGAGCGCGGACCATCCGTACGCTGTGCATGCGGTACTCCTCGAGCACGCAGAAGGCGGCGAGGTTGCACAGGGAGACGACGGTCCCGCCGTCGTCCCGGGCGGAGCGCACGGCGGCGTAGACGCCGACCACCCGGTCTCCGTCACGGAGCAGCACGCCGCCGTCCGGGCCGGCGTCCGGCCACGGCGGTCGCAGCAGCGCGGTCCACGCCGCGGACGACACCGCGGGATTCAGCTCCTCATGCAGGAACGCCGCCGCGGCCTCCGCCTCGGATGCGGTGATCGGTACGAGCTCCGGCCTGGTCATGCGTCGCTCTCCGTACGCGGCAGGACGGCGACCGCAGGATCGGGCGGATCATCTTTCCGGCCGATCACGGTGCCGGCGGCGGCGCGGATCACGGCGGCGTGCGCGGCGCGCATCGCCCGCACGCCGCCGCGGTCGGGATCGGCGGCGGGCCGTGGCGCCGTTCCGGCCTGCTCGGCGCGCACGGTCGCCGCGACCGCGGCCACGGCCGCACTCAGCGCTGCGGCGTTGGGCTGCGACGTGGAGCGGCGGCGGGCCGTCCGCACCTTCGCGTCCGTCACCTGGTCCGCCGGTCCCGTCGCATTGGGAACGAGGACGGATCGTGTCGCGTCGCGCGTGACGAGCTCGCGTCCGCCGCCGACATCGCTGAGCACGAGGGGCAGGCCGATCGCCGCGGCCTCGGTGGCCGCCATCGGCCAACCCTCGAAGAACGAGTCGAGCACGAACACGTCCGCGGCCGTGAGCAGCGTCCTCGCATCCGAACTGCCGAGGAGGTGGATCCGGTCCGCGGCCGCCGCACATCGCCGCAGCGCGTCCGCCCGCCGCATCTCGGCCGTGTCGGAGGGCTCCCCGGCCCACACCAGGCGTACCGGCTCCTGCCCGTCCGCGATCGCCGCCGCGAAGGCCGCGACCAGGCCTGCGGTGTTCTTCTGAGCGTCATAGCGGGCGAGGCAGACGAAGACCACATCGTCGCCGATCTCCGTCCCGGTCACGGCGGAGAGCGCGGCACGTGCGCGCCGACGCTGCGCGGGCGACGGGGTACGCGCGACAGGGGAGCCGTTCGGGATCACCGTGATCGCGGTGTCGTCGCCGATACGACGCCGATGGAACGCGCTGACGGTCTCGCTCACGGCGATCGCCCGCACCGAACGCGTCATGAGGGTGGCGAACCGCGCCCACCGCGCACGGGTGAAGTGGATCTCCGTGTTGTGCATCACCGGGATCAGCGGAAGACCGCTGCGCAGCGCGGCTCGTTCGAGCTCCGGCGGTGCGCTGTGCAATTGGATCACATCCGGCCGCGCATTCAGGATCGCCCGCAGCGCTGAGGCCTCATCGCCGGCGACCAGCACTTCGACGCCGGCGCCGCGGAGCCGGGCTGCCCTCGCGCCATCCTCCGGGCACAGCACGACGGGATCCACACCGTGCTCCCCGAGACCGATCGCGAGCATTTCGATGACGGTCCCGATGCCGCCGATCTCCAGGCCGTCAGCGACGAGCAGGCACCGGACCGGGTCGGGAATCGCGGGGGCGTGAGGATCGTGACCGGAGAGGCGGGGCGCGTCGTCACCGGTCCTGACGGGCTCGGCCGGGAGCGCGGCGAGTGTGCGCAGGGGGCGGGAGAACGCCGAGCGCGTCCAGCGATGCACGTATCCGTAGCGCACGCGCGGGGGCAGTAGATCGGTGGCGAACACGAGCGCGCCCCACAGCGTCGCGGCTGCCCGCGCCTCCCGTGTCCCCGTACGCGCATGCATCGCCGCCCCGATCTCAGGCGAACCAGGGGAGGGGGCGGTTGCGTCGCGACGGCCAGAGGGGGGCGAGCTCGTCTGCGCTCGCCCCGATCAGCGCCCAGCGTCCGGTGGACGCCGAGCTGCCGAGGACATGCGGGTGCGCACCGAAGGGCGAAAGCGCGGCCTGCGAGTCATCCGCGAGTCCCGCCACGAAGATCAGCTCACCGGGCTGGCGTGCAGCGATCGCCGCGCGCGCGTGATCGGCGTCCGCCGTGGATACGGAGAACGGGCGGTCGAAGCGCGAGAGGTTGTCCGCGTGCTCGGCGCTCGCCTCGGGATCGAGGTCGATCACGTGCAGCGACGAGAGGCCGGAGAGGGCGAGGGCGTCGTCGATGAGCATGCGGATGTCGGCGAACACCTGGGTGCTGTCCGGGCTGATCCGGTGCACCTCTCGGGCGACGTGGGACTCGCCCCACCAGATCCCCGCGCTGCGGAACCGGCGCAGTCCTCGCGCGAGGGAATCGGCGAGGCCGTCGCGGTGCACGGTGCCGCAGGTGGTCTGGATCGGCAGCAGCTCGGGGTAGACGTCGCCGACGTGACGGTGCGCGAGGTCGAGTTTGGCGAGGTTGGTGCTGAGGCTGTTGTGCGTGAGGGGGATGTCGCGCGCCACCGCGCGGCGACCCGCCCGACGCATCCGCAGGGCGTACTCGACGCCGTAGGCGTGCCACGCGAGCAGCGGATCCTCGGAGAGAGGTTCCGTGAGCAGCTGCGCGCGGGGCGCCATGAGCAGCACCTCGTCCAGGGTGTCCACGTCTCTGGGACGGAGCGCGGGCTCCCCGATGCGCACGATCCGGTCGCGGATCCGTCCGATGATGTGCTTGCCGCCGTCGATGCCGACGGCGCCCATGATGCCGATGTCCGTCGTATCCAGGAGTTCGGCGGCCGCCTCTTCAAGCGCAGGCAGCGAGTGCAGCACCACGTCCTGGTGCACGAAGACCACGACCTCGTTCTGCGCTCGGCGGGTGCCGTCGTTGAGCGCGGCGCCCGCCGACGAGAAGCGGTTCCGGCGGTTGTCGACGGCGATCAGTTCGGTCTGCGGGGCGTCCGCGGCCTGCGCCTCGACAGAGCGTCGCAGGCACGAGGAGAGTACTGGCTCGTCGTTGTAGACGCAGACGATCGAGACCGGGACGCGTGGTCCGGCGGAGCGAGTCTGCGGCGACGTCGTCACGCTCTCGATTCTAGTCGACGACGCGGTCTCGAGGGGTGGTGAAAATCGCCTCTGACGGGGAGGAAAAGTGCTGTGCGGGGAATGGCTGCTGTCGATACGATGATCGCGTGGACACGGATGTCGCCGTGGTGGTGGTGACGTACAACAGCGAGGAGCACATCTCCGCGCTGCTCGACAGCGTGCCGGCCGCGCTGGGTGACGCGACTGCCACGGTCGTCGTCGTCGACAACGGCTCCACGGACCGCACGCTGGACATCCTCGACGCCCGAGACGACTGCACGGTGGTGCGTTCGACGAATGTCGGCTACGCCGCGGGCATGAACCGTGCGGTGGCCGAGTCCGGACCGACGCGGGCGATCCTGATCCTGAATCCCGACGCCGCGCTCGACGCGGACGCGGTGCCTCGCATGCTTGCGGTGCTGGGTGGGAGAGGGGTGGGCATCGTCGCCCCGCGGGTGCGGGAGGCCGATGGTGCTCTCTCGCCGACGCTGCGCCGTGCGCCGACGCTGGGGAGGGTCGGCGGCCTCAGCTTCACGCGGCGCCCCGCGTTCGCGGAGCGGATCGAGGATCCTGCGGCCTACGAGACGGAGCACGACGTGGACTGGGCGGTCGGCGCCATCCTGCTCGTCGATGCTGACTGCTACCGAGCACTCGGTGGCATGGACGAGTCGTTCTTCCTGTATTCGGAGGAGACGGATCTCAGCCTCCGCGCGGCGGATGAGGGCTGGTCGACGCGGTACACGCCCGATGCGGGCGCTGTGCACATCGGCGGCGGCTCGGGGGAGAGCTCGACGACGCATGTGATGAAGATCCTGAACCGGATCCGGCTCTACCGGCGCCGCTCCGGCCCCCTCCGCGGGGCGGTGTACTTCTGGCTCAGTGTCGGAGTGGAGGTCCGCCGTGGCCTCTTCGGACGGGGCCGTTCCTGGGCCGCGGTCAGGGCGCTCCTCAGACCTTCGGAGCGCCCCGACGTGCTGGGCCTGGGGGATCGGCTCATTCCCCGCTGAGCAGGATCATTCCTCGGAGCGGGCGATGGTCGTGCCGTCGCTGTAGCGGTTGCCCTGCCAGATGTTGCCGTTCGGGGCGCCGATGCCGTTCAGGCTGTTGGTGGGTCCGAAGACGCCGCACTTTCCGGAGCCCCCTCGGGCGAACACATTGTTCGTGATCGTGAGGTTGCGCGTGTCGGGGTAGGGCTTGCCCGGGTAGTAGCCCGGGTTGAGGCAGTACCCGGCCTGGGTGTTCACCCTGGCCGCGCTCATGTCGAACGTCGAGGCCAGATAGTTCTTGTCGATCGTGATGTTCTGAATCGGCGCGTAGTCGCCGTAGAACCCGATCACCGCGGAGCAGCCGGCGTCGCCGTCGGGGTTGGAGACGCTGGCCCAGTCGCCGCAGCTGGCGTAGTTGTGCACGATCCGGAAGTCGTTCGTGCCATTGCCGCCGAAGGCATTGTAGTGGTACGAGCCGCCCAGCTGCATGCCGTGCACCCAGTTGTCCGTAGCCTCGCAGTGCGTGTCGCACTTGATGACGCCCTCGCCGCCGTGGGAGTTGACGCGCGTGGCGAAGAAGTTGCTGCGCCCGATGTTCTCCCACCACGGCAGGTCCGGCGGATTGACCTCGGTGTCCTGGATGACGACGGGGCCATAGCTGGCCTGCTCGCTGTAGATCACGCCCTTCACGAGGGAGTTGCGGATGGTCACGCACGGCGTGCTCTTGGAGGTTGTTCCGTTGCCGGCCTGCACGATGATCGTCTCGTTCACGATCTTCGAGTCGATCACCACGCCGCAGCTGGTGATCGTCGTGGGCCCGGTGTACGGCGTCAGAGTGACAGGCGTGCGGGTGTCGCCCGGCAGACCGTGCGGATAGCCCGTGTTCTGGGGCCCGGGCCAGCAGCCGCCCCACGGGTCTGCGCCGCCCGGAGTGTTCGGGGCGCCGACACAGCTCCCGTTCGGCACCGGTGGAGTCGTCGGAGGCGTCGTGACCGGAGGCGTGGTGGGAGTGGAGGTCGGCTTCGGGGTAGGCGTCGTGGTCGGCTTCGGTGTCGTCGTGGGCTTCGGTGTCGTCGTGGGCTTCGGTGTCGGCGACGTCGTGGGCTTCGGAGTCGTGCTCGGCGTCGGTGCGGGGGTCGTCGAGGGCGAGCCGCCGGTGCGGGTGAAGACGACATCGACGAGGTAGTTGGATCCGCGGTACGTCGACTTCGGAACCGTCGTCGTGTGGCCGTAGCGATACACGCCGGCGCCCTCGCCGAGCGAGAAGCCGTTCACCTGCGTCGCCGAGGAGAGTGCGTTCTCGGTGACGGCGTAGCCGCCGTTCGGGGCGTTGTAGGAGGCCACGTAGGTGCGACCGCCGATGAGCTGGACGGGGGAGTCCAGCGGAACAGTGCGCCAGCCCACGGTTGAGGACGCCGGGAACGACTGGTGTGCGAGGGCGGTGCCATCCGATGACCAGAGCGTCGCGTCGGTGACGCCACGGGTCTGACGGCCCTGGTAATACTGCAGAGCGGTGACTTGCCCGGTGCTGCTCGGCGTGAACCGGATCCCGAGCTCGACCGGGACCCGGTCGGCGTCGGCGGCGATCGCTGGAGCGAGGGAATCGGAGAACATGCCCACGGTCGTGCCGACCGGAGGGGCTGACGGTGCAGCGGTGGCGCTGGCGACGGTCGCGACAGTGCCGGCGGCTGTGAGCAGGGCGGCGGCTGCGGCGATGAAGGCGAAACGTGTACGACGGGATCGGTTGCGACGAAGGGATGTGCGGGTGGGGGAGGGGAACATAACCGGCATTTCGGGGGAAAGGTCATGCAGATGGGGGATCTGCAACATAACGAACGGGTTAAGACAGTATCTGTTCGGTTCCGCGGAATCCCGCGGAATTATCAGGACTCTCCCGGTATCCCGGTATGCATTCTTCGCAGTATTTCGATATTTCCTGGATGCATCTCGAGTGCGCATCGTGGCGCCTTTCGGCATTCTCCCCGGTCCTCAGCGCAGGCGTTTGAGCAGGCTTCTTCCGAGCCGCACGGCATCGCCGAGATCCGGTCTGCGGGCGAGGAGCTGCTGCACTGAGGCTGCGGTGTCCCGTTCCGTGACGCTGTAGCGCGGGCTCAGCCAGGCGCGGTCGCGAGCGGGCAAGCGGTCGCTCGTGAACACCGTGTCATAGCCTGAGGCGCGCAGCCGGTGCAGCAGCCGGCGGTCGTAGCGTCCGAGCGGAAGAGCGACCTGACGAATCATCGTCCCGCCGGCCTCTTCGAGGGCGGTGCGCGCGTCGACGAGTTCGCGGCGGGCCTCGGCATCGGTGAGATCGCGCCAGGGGACGTGCGCCCATCCGTGGGAGCCGATGCGCATCCCGGCCGTCCGCAACCGCACCAGTGCTTCGGGATCCAGGCTGTCCGGGTCCTGAAGGCGTCCGGCGAGGGCGAAGAACGTCGCTGTGAGCCTGCGTTCGGTGAGCGCCGGCAGGGCGATCTCGACATCGGAGCGGTTGCCGTCGTCGAAGCTCAGGTCGACGTCGTCCCGGTCGGTCAGCAGATCGAGGATGTCCAGGAACGGCTTCTCGGCGACCCAGTAGCGCGCCTCGCCGGGTTCGCGCTCGAGGCGCGGTGCGCCGATTCCGTGGAAGCAGAGATGGATCCTCATGACGAACTCACCTCCTCGGGATGCGGCGGCGCCGGTGTCCGGGTGCTCTCGTCGCGGCCCCAGCCGCCCGAGCCGCGGCGGGCGCGGACGCCGGCCAGCATCGTGATCGCGAGGTACGCGATCGCGTCCGGCGCCAGGCGGAGATCGTGCCGCACGACGTCGCGGAACCAGGACCAGCGGTCGGCGGACCGCACCGCCACGCCCGCCGCCGCGCGCCGCATCTCGGTGTTTCCGCGTCGCACCCGGACAAGACGGCGGACAAGGGCGGCCGTGGTGCGCGGGGACTCGACCTCGACCACGATCTCCGTGACCTCGCTCTTCTCCGCATCGGCGAACTGCGCGTCCAGGAAGAGGTCGTCCGCCGTGAGCGCGGGGAACTCGCCGAAACGAGCGCGCCCCGTCTCCGAGACGGCGATGAGGCCGCGGCCGAACAATCCGCGGCGGAACACGGGAAGACGCTGGTTGATGCGGAAGTAGGCGCGCACCGGCCAGGGGCGTCCCGTGATGACGACACGGCGTGCGGGCATGGCAGCGAGCACGCCCTGGCGCGTCAGAAGAGCGTCCGCGAGCGCGAGGATCGCTCGCGGCGGGGCCACGATGTCCGCATCGAGGTAGACGCGAGGGAAGCCCGTTGCGATGCGCTCCGCGGCGTTGAGGGCGCCGGGCTTGCCGGGCTCGGCGCGCTCCACGACTGTGGCCCCGCGTGCGCGGGCGATCTCGGCCGTCGCGTCGGTGCAGCCGTTGGCGCTGACGATCACCTGCAACGGCACCCCTTGCACCGCGGGCGACAGCGCGTCGAGGCAGCGGCCGATGACCGCCGCCTCGTCGTGCGCGGCGATGATCACGCTGATGAGCGGGAGACCCTCGACGCCGGTGGTCACGGAGCCACCACCGTCGGAGACCAGGCATGCGGGATCAGCACGGCCGGCGCGCCGTCGCCGGCGGCCGCCAGCTTCCAGACGTCGGTGTCGCCCGGGGTCGTGTTCGGCATGCCGTAGATCAGGGTGCCGTCGTCGAGCCAGACGATCTGGTCGTCGACGCTGCGTTTCTCGGCGGTCAGCACGGTCACCGAGCCAGACGCGATGTCATAGACCGCCGGCGTCCAGTGCACGGTCGGCCCCGACCCGCTGGTCACCCGCTTGAACGCGATACGGGTGCCGTCGGGGGAGAGGGAGGGGCACTCGACCGTTTCCAGCACCGTTGTCATGGTCCGGGTCGCGATGTCTCCCTTGACCAGGTACGTGCGCCCGATGGTCGTCATGCCGACGGTCGCGTAGAAGGTGTTGTCGTCGACGAAGGTCACGCCCCAGTAGTTGCGGTCCACGGGTGCACTCGGCTGACCGTCGATGAGCAGCGTCCAGGTCTCGAGCGCGGGCGCCGCGGCCGCGTCGGACACCCGGCGGATCTCCGTGTCGGTGGAGAAGCCGATCGCAGCATAGGCGTGCCCGCTCACGAATGAGGTGGTGGCGACGGTCGTGCCGTCCGGGGAGAAGCGCGTACGGCTGGGGATGCCCGGCAGCGACCACTGAGCGCGCTGCGCGGTTCCTGAGGCGTTGTAGATGCGCGCCGAGTACGTGGGAGTGATGCTGCGCTCGGAGGAGAGGCAGGACAGGGCGTCCGCGGTGGCCGCGACCCGATCGCAGGTCGGGTCCAGGATGCTGCGAGCCCCCGAGGGATCCGAAAGCGGCACGACCGCGACATGGCCGTATCCCTGTCCGCTCGCGGTGTTGCGGAAGACGATCCTGGCAGCGGCCGGGTCGACGCCTGGCGCGGTGTCGACAGTGGAGGGCGCGTCCTGCTGCCGGTGGTATTCGGACCAGGCCGACACTCCCACCGCTGTGGTGGCCCCCAGGGCGAGCACCGAGATGACGATGATGAGCAGCCACTTGGCTCGCGTGCTCATGACGAATCTCTTCCGCGCTCTGCCGCCTGCCCCGATGCCGAGGCGGGCACGGGGCCGGGATCCGCGTTCTTCCCGCGTGGCGCGGAGAGGTAGGGCCGCAGCAGCAGCGCGATCGCGGGGATCGCCACGATCAGCGCACCGGCGACGAGGAGCAGCGAGGCCTCCCTGCCGAGGGCGTACCAGAGCAGGCCGAAGCCCGATGCCGAGAGGAAGCGGCTGATCGCGACGACCGTCTGCGCTGCCGCGATGCCCGTGCCATGGGTCTCCGGTGTCGTCAGCTGGGCCGCGAGTGCGGCGAGCACGCCGTCGGTCGCCGCGTAGAACGCGCCGAGGAAGAGCAGGCACAGCACCGTCGCAGCGACGTCCTGCATCGGCAGGACCGCGACGACGTAGGCGGCGAGCAGCCCCGCATGGCCGAACACGAAGACGCGGGCGCGGCCGACCCGATCCGAAAGCCGGCCGAGCGGGATCGCCAAAGCGAAGAATGCGACGTTCGTGCCGACGTACATCAACGGGAACCACTGGGCCGCGAAGTCGCTGCGTGCCTGCAGCACGAGGTACACGAAGCCGTCCCCGATGGTGAGCATCCCGAGGATCCCCGCGGCGGCGAGCACACGCCGCATCGGTCCCGACGTGACCGTCGGCCAATCGAACCTCGGGCGCGGAGCGGCACGATCCGCCCCTCCGGTCGCCGTGTCAACCGCCGCCGTGCCGCGGTGGGAAGCCGTTGCCGTGCGCACGTTCGGAACGAACAGCCCGAGGACCATCACGCCGATCACGGCGAAGGCCAGGGAAGCGAGGAAGATCGTGCCGTACCCGTTCGGGATCAGCAGCAGGATGAGGAATGCCAGCAGCGGCCCGACGGCCGCGCCGATGTTGTCCAGGGTACGGTGCACGCCGAACGACGTGCCGAGACTGTCGGGGTGCGATGAGGCCGTGATGACCGCGTCGCGCGGTGCGGTGCGGATGCCCTTGCCGATGCGGTCGGCCGAGATCACCACCGTCAGCGCGGCGAAGCCGGACGCGAACAGCAACCCCACCCGGGCGATGGCGGCGACCGCATAGCCGGTGAACGCCACCCATTTGGGTCTGCCGACCCGGTCGGAGGTGTATCCGCCGGCGATGCGCACCAGCGCGCTGACGCCCTGGTAGAGCCCATCGAGGAAGCCGAACGCGATGGTCGACAGGCCCAGATACGCCGTCACATAGAGCGGCAGGACCGCGGCGACCGACTCCGAGGAGATGTCGGTGAGCATCGAGACGATGCCGAACGCGACAACCGTCGACGAGACGGTGCGCATGCCGTGCCTGGTCGGCGCGGTGCCCTCGTCGGTGGCCGGCTTGGGCCTGTTCGTGAACGAGATGTACACGGCGACCTCACTGCGTCCGGAAGACGCCGAAGACGGTGTACAGCGTGCCGGTTCCTGAGGAGCCGAAAGTCAGGGAGAGTGACTCGTAGGCGCCTGCGAAGGTCATCGTGCCGTCCGCGGTCTGCTGTTCCCGCAGGCCCGCCGCAGCCCAGCGCGTGCGGTACTCGGCGCGGACATCGTCCTGCGAGGCCGAGGACAGCGCGGAGAGGGCGGTCTGCATGACCGTGTCCTGGGTGGCGATCGAGCTCGAGCGCACGGTCGACTCCGCGGCCGGCCCGGCGATCTCGGCGGGGAACCCTTCGACCAGGCCGCCGTCCTGCGATCCTGATGCGGGGAGGGGAGCGCTGACCAGGGGCTCCGCTGCACCCGCGCTCGCCGGGGGCATCGCGCTCAGCGGGGTTGCCGGCGGCGCCGGCACTTCGGAGCCGGAGGCTGGTGTCGCACCGGGCAGCGGGCCCGACGTGCTCGGCGGAGTGGCCGTCGCCGTGGTCTGCACCGCGTCATCGGATCCGGCGCCACCCATGCCCGTCAGCGCGATCGCCGCCACGACACCCGCCACGACCAGCACCCCGGCCACGCCGATCGTGATCCTCATCGCCGGCGTGATCCCTGATCCCCGCCCCTCATCTGACATCGCGTCGCCTCCCAAAGGCCGCTGCGGACGTTCTCCCCTCGCCCCGCGAGCTCCCGAATCGCGGGCTGCTGCTCAGATGCTCTCATGCCCAAGGACCCGCGACCAGGGGTGCGCCGTGCTCTGGGGGAGGAAGAGCACTCGACAGCGACGGGAGGCCCTGGCCGCGGGCCCGCTCAGGCGGGCGCCGGCGGTGCCCGCAGCTCCTCAGTACGCTCCATGCGGCTGAACCATCACTTTCGCCGTGCGCCACATGATGTGCAGATCATCGGTGACGGACCAGTTCTCCACGTAGCGCAGATCGAGGCGCACGCTCTCCTCCCACGACAGGTCGCTCCGGCCCGAGACCTGCCACAGGCCGGTGATACCGGGCTTGACGTACAGGCGCCGGAACACGTGATCCGCGTAGTCGATCACCTCACGGGGCAGCGAAGGCCGCGGCCCCACGACGCTCATGTCGCCCGCGAGGACGTTCCAGAACTGCGGCAGTTCGTCGAGCGAGAGCTTGCGCAGGATCCGGCCGACCCGGGTGACTCGAGGATCGTCCTTCATCTTGAAGAGCGGTCCGGATCCCTCATTCTGATCCTGCAGCGCGACGAGCTGCCGCTCGGCGTCCGTGCGCATGGACCGGAACTTGATCATCCGAAAAGTGCGCCCGTCCCGACCGACCCGCTCTTGGAAGAAGAGCACGGGGCCGGGCGAGTCGAGCTTGACCAAGAGCGCGATCACGGGTGCGATCAGCAGCATCGGGATGAGTGCCAGCGACGCCGCGCTGATGTCCACGATCCGCTTGAGAGCTCGATATCGCCGGTCGTACTGCGTGATCCGAACGCGGATGAGCGGAAGACCCTCGACGCTGGAGAAGGCCAGGCGGCCGACCGCGACGTCAGGGAGAGGATTGGAGAGCACGAGCTCCGCAGCCGTGCCCTCCAATCCCCAGATCAGTCGCTTGACGAAGTCCGGATCCCCAGCCGGACGGGTCGCCAGGACGACTGTGTCGGTGTTCAGCTGCGCGGCCACGGTCCCCACCGTGATCGCGTTTCCGAACACCGGGATCCGCGCATCTCCGACGAGGAGATCCCGAGCGTTGCCATCCAGCAGGGTCGCCCCAACGACCGTGAAGCCGGATCTCTCCGCCGGGAGAAGCGCGCGGATCGCACACTCGACGTCGACCCGGTTTCCGACGACGAGCGTGCGAGACGCGAACCTGCCGGTCCGGCGGAGTGCCTGCAGGCGACCGCGCCACGCGATCCGACCGAGCAGGAGTCCGGCCAGACCGATGGGCAGCCCCGCAAGGATGGTGGGCCGCATGGCCGCCTGCCCTCCGAGAGCAACGGCTGCCATGGCGACGATGCCGAACGACATTCCGGTGGCGATCGCCAGTGCCCTCACCTCTTCGGCGCCCTTGCGGAACAGTGCGGCGTCCCGCGTGCGCAGCATGCCCAGCAGCACCGCCCAGACCACCGCCAACAAGATGCCGCGAAGGACGGCGTCGGATGCCGCCGCGCCTCCGCTCACCTCTATGACGGCGCTCACGGCGACGGCGCTGAGCACCGTCACGGTATCGCTGAGCAGCAGATGCTCGCGGAAGCGGCGCTCCCATTCCCGCCGACGCGTGAGCGTGGCGGACGTGCGTGGAGCTGTCGCTGCGTCGGCCATGACGGTGTGACCCGTCTGTGGCGTCGGCAGCGGCATGAACATGCCAGGGCTTGCGAGGCCCAGTGCCCCCTTCACGGAGGTCATGCCGTGGCTCCATGCGCCACGGCAATACGCAGTCCCCAGTGCGCCATTGTCCTTCCCCAGTGCTTCCCCAGTGCCGTTCGTGGACAACGAACGGAGCATTCGCGCGCCCGACCCCTCGGTGCCGTCTTCTCCCGGAATCCCACATCCCGACGTCCCCCGCTGTTCCCAGCAACGGAGGTGCGCAGACGACCTGCGTGAATGATGCGACTCTAGCTGATCACCCCGGGCGAGGAAAGATCATTCTGCGCCATCCATCGGCGGTTTTCCGTCGACCGGAGAGCGACGATGACGAATGAACGGCAGGTGCAATGACCGGCGCCACAGCCGTGGCCTTGGGCGACAGATCAGGAAGCGCTGGGTATGCTCGGCGTCACGGCCCCCGCGGGCCGTGAACGGGGTGAGGGGCAGTGCGAGACATCGCCGGGCGAGCCACGGCGGCCTGGCTCGCCGGGGATGCGGATGAGCTGATCCGCCTCATGGCCACGCGCTCGATCGAGCTGTGGTTCACCGTGCCGCCCGAGGATCTCTCGCGGATGATCTCGGATCTTCCGCCCGATCGCCTGCGGCTCAGCCCTGAGGCCGCCCTCGCCTCGCGACTGCTCGCGCCGGGACTGCTGCAGGACCCGTCCGGCTTCTCGGTCGGGCGGCGGGACGACCTGCCTCCGCACCTGCGCCGGTGGATGGCCCTGGTGGAGGGGTGGCAGGCGCGGCTCGGCGGAGATCTCGAGACCGCGTACGAGGTGCTGATCGGGCTGCCCGAGATCACCGAGGCGGATCCGACGCTCGTGGATCCCACTCGCGGCGTGCGCAGCCTGTTCCTGAACCAGGCCGCGCTCACCGCCGCCCTGTCCGGGCGCTTCCGCGAGGCGCTCGCGCTGTACCAGCGCGCGCTCTGCGTGCAGCCGGTCACGGATCTGGCGTTCCTCTCCCGCGAGGCCCACCTCCGCTCCGCCCTGATCCACGGAATCTACGGAACGCCGGACGCCGCCGTCGCGCACCTCACCGAGGCGCGGCGCCTCGTGCGATCGCCGAGCTGGGTCGAGCCGCAGCTCGACGCGGAGCAGCGCTTCGTCGAGGCCTTCCTCCGGGAAGGGGAGCCGGAGCGCTCCTTCGCCGAGATCCTTCAGCTCACCTACGGGCGGATGGGCGAGATCTGGCCTCTTCAGCTGCTCGCCCTGCACCGGGCCGGGGTGCTCGCGGAGCGTCGTGTCGACAGTCGGGAGCGCATCGAGGCCCTGCTCTTCGCGGGCCTCGGCGCGGGATCATCCGGTCTGCCCGGATCCGTCCCGCAGTCGCTGCTCGCCCTCGATTCGCTGCTGAGCGGCAACATCCCGAGGGCGAGGGAGGAGGCGCGTGCGGTCACGGACGGCAGCTGGCCGTCCCGCGTCGTCCTCGACCTCATCCGCATCGCCTCTGGCGCGACCAAGACCGCGATCGCCGACCTGAACGCCGCTGCCCCGCAGACGGCGGGCCTCCGGCAGGCCGATCGTCAGCGCACGATGCTCCTCGCCCTGGCGCAGCACCTCAGCGGGAACGCGCTCGCCGCCTCGGCGGCGGTCGAGCGCATGAGCCTGCTCAACCTCGAGTCGGGGCAGCACGAGGTCGCGGTGCTCCGCATGCTCTCCCCGCGTCTGCTCGGCACGCTCGGCGAGTTCGTCCCCGGTCTGCTCGCCCACGGCGCGGTGGGCCCGCATCCCGGAGTTCTGGACGATCCCCGTCTCACGACGCACGAGCTCGACGTGCTGGCCGGGCTCGCCCGCGGGGAGACCAGGGGACAGATCGCGTCGTCGTTGTTCCGCTCCGTGAACACGGTGAAGACGCACCAGCGATCCCTGTACCGCAAGCTCGGGGTCGCGTCGGGGCGCGAGGCCGTGCTGCGCGCGACGGCGCTCGGCTACCTCTGACCGCGCCGCCCTCTCGTGCAGGCCGTGCCGAGGGGTGACGCCGGGGGTGATTTCGACGCGGGTGAAGACGGTTCCCAGCTTTTCACCGTTGAATGAGGATGCCGCGGCCACCCGAAGCCGTCGGCGATCATGATCCGTCGCGGGCTCCCGAGCCCTGCGACGGAGCCCCTGGGGAGGGGATCTGCAGAGGGGAAGTGCGCGTTGCTGATGAACGCGAAGGGCGGTGGTCGACGTGCGATCCTGCCGGGCGGCGGTGTCGAAGGCGGGGGGACGCCGGAGGACCCGGGAGCCGAGGCCGCGGCTCCGGCATCCGACGCCGAGGACGAGCCGGGGCCTGTCGCGCCGGAAGGACCCGAGTCCGGATGGCCGTCCGATGACGAGGCCCTCGAAAGTGTAAGGCCCGTCATGCTGGGCGCCGCATGGCGGCTGCCCGTCGTCCTCCTGGCGATGGACGATCACGACGAGACGGGCCTCGACCTGCGGTTCGATCCCGAGACGGGAGAGGCGCTCACCGAGGAGTAAGAGGATGCGATAGCTTTCTGGCGACGAGAGGAACGGGATGGCTGTCGCGCGCACGGAGAGGCTGATCGTCCCTGATGTGCTGAGGGGCATCGCGATCCTCGCGATGCTGATCGCGCATGCGAACCCCCTCCTTCCGCAGCTGCCGGGAGCGGTGCGGTTCGTGATCGCCAACGTCAACGACCTCGCCTCCCCGCTGTTCGCTCTGGTCATGGGCATCTCGGCGCAGCTCGTGTGGAACACGTCCCGGCGGGTGAGCGCGACGCTGCTGCAGCAGTCGCTCCGGGGGATCGTGCTCATCGCCCTGGGGCTGTGGATGCTGACCTGGGGATCGTGGGTCGTGATCGTCCTGCCCGCCCTCGGAGTGCTCCTGATCGTCGGAGCGCCGTTGCTCCTGCTCGGATCGCGCGCGCTCGCGGTGGTGCTCGCGATCGTCGTCGTGGTCGGCGCCCCGCTCAACGAGCTGGCCCGCGGGCAGATCGCGCAGATCCTCTCCTCGAACATTGTCGTGCAGCAGCTGGCCGACTGGACCGTGCTGGGACATTCCTACCGGCTCACGAACCTGCTGCCGTTCTTCCTGCTCGGCGCACTCCTGCTGCGGAGCGGACTGCGCCGCGATCGCACGATGTGGATCATGCTCGCCGTCGCCCCGTTCGCCTACGCGGTGCGTCCGGTGCTCGAGAAGGGCCTGCATCAGCCCGCTGCCGTCTCGGGCAGCTACCCCGACACGCTGCACGACGTCGGTCTCGTCTTCGTCGCCTACGCGGCGATCGTGCTTCTCGCGGAGCTTCCCCGCCGGGGGGCTGTGCTGGACGGGGTGTTCGCGCCCCTGCGCATCTGGGGGCAGCTGGCGCTCAGTCTCTATCTGCTCCACGTCTGGATCGTGTCGCTCTGGGCCAGGTCGATCGGCTGGCCCGCCGTGAACATGCCCCTCGCCTGGGCGAGCGTGGTGCTCCTGCCCCTCGTGGTCGCCTGGCTCTGGTGGCGTTTCGTCGGCACCGGTCCGGTCGAGTGGCTGATGGGCGCGGTCTCGGGTCGCCCCAAGCCGCTGATCGTGCGCCGTCAGCTGGTTACAGCCCGGACCACCGGTTGACCGGCCACAGGATCACCACGGCCTTCCCGACGATCTCCCCGGAGTGCGCCCATCGCCAGCAGCCCGGATCGGGGTCGGTGCGCCCTCGGCATTGCGCCGCGCCGTCCGAGGAGTTCGAGCGGTGGTCGCCCATCACCAGGTAGGAGTCCGCGGGCACGGTCACCTCGGGCAGGCAGCGCGGCGACACCGGCGTCGTGGTGCAGTCGAGCGTCCCCGGCTGGAACGCGAAGTCCTGGAACACGTAGGGCTCGTCGAGCGGCTTGCCGTCGACGATGAGCCTGCCGTCCGCCGAGCAGCATCTCACCGTCTGCCCAGGGCCGGCGATCACGCGCTTGATGAGGGTGTGCGGTCCGGACGGCCCGAAGCCGGTGACCTCTCCGATCCAGCGCAGCGCGGCGGTGAGCGGATTCGAGGGCGTGCGCGCTCCGCCGTCCCACGCCTCGTCCGCGTCGAAGACCACGATGTCGCCGGTGTGCGGCGTCGCGCCGCCCGCAAAGGCGAGGCGGTTCACCAGCACGCGGTCGCCCACCTGCAGCGTCTGCTCCATGGATCCGGACGGCACCCAGTAGGGCTTGGCGACGAAGGACAGGATGAGCCCGAACACCACGAAGGCCGCGCACAGCTGGAACAGGAAGCTGCCCGTGATCCGGCGCCAGAGCGGGCGGCGGGAGACGGGAGCGTCATCGGTCATGGGTCCATCATGCCCGGTCGCGGCCAGCGAGTCGCACGCGCGCCCAGAGGGTCGTTCGATGCCCTGTCGCGGCCGGGATCGCGCGTCCGGTAGCATCGAGACGCCGTTGACTGTCGCCCTCGCAGGGTGAGCCGAGCGAGGGGGAACCAGCCGTATGGATCTGCGTGAGTATCTTCGGGTGTTCCGTGCGCACTGGCTCGGGATGGTCCTCATCACGCTCCTCGGCGTCGCGGTCGCCTTCGGGTGGACCCTTCTGCAGCCGAAGGTCTACACCGCCGACGCCTCCGCGATCGTGCAGGCGAACACCGCGGGAGACGCGGGGGACAGCAACCTCAGCTCCGCGATGCTCGGGAATTCGCTGACCTCGGGTCGCGTCAAGACCTACGTCGCGCTGGGTCAGTCGCGCGCCGTGGCGGACGGCGTGATCAAGGATCTCGGTCTCGACGTCTCCGCCGACCAGCTCGTCAAGCAGGTCACGGTCACCAACACCGTCGACACCACGACGCTCAAGGTCACGGCCGACGCGGCGACGCCCGAGAAGGCGCGCGATGTCGCCGAGGCATGGGTCCGCTCCATGGGCGCGGAGGTCAACCGCCTCGAGACGAGCGATCCGGCGAAGAAGGGTGCGGTCTTCCTCAGCCCGATCGACTCCGCACGGCTTCCGGACTCCCCGTCGTCGCCGAACACGCGGCTCGCGCTCGCTCTCGGCGGCCTTGTCGGCCTCGCGATCGCCGTCGGTTACGGACTGTTGCGCTACACGCTCGACCGCCGGATCCGCTCGGTCGAGCAGGTCGAGCGCGAGACCGGCAAGCCGGTCGTCGGCACGATCCCCGAAGAGAAGACGTTCACCGCGGACAACCGGCTGCTGCCCTTCGACGGCGGCACCAGCAGCTCGAGCGAGAGCGCCCATCTGTTCGGCATCGGCGAGGCCATGCGCGAGCTGCGCACGAACCTGCAGTACATGGACGTCGACAACCCGCCGCGCATCATCGTGGTCACGAGCCCGTTGCCCGGTGACGGCAAGTCGACGATCTCCTCGAACCTCGCCGTCACGCTCGCCTCCAGCGGCCAGCCGGTCGTGCTCATCGACGGCGACCTGCGCCGTCCGATGATCGACACGGTCTTCGGCCTGCCCCGCGGGGCCGGCATCTCCGACGTGCTGGCCGGCCGTGCCACGATCGCGGAGGTGGCGCAGCGCTTCGGGAACGGGCAGCTGCTCGTCGTCACCGCCGGCAAAGTTCCGCCGAACCCGAGCGAGGTCCTCGGATCCGCCCGCATGCGCGAGCTGCTGAAGTCGATCGCGCGCGAGGCCATCGTCATCATCGACGCACCCCCGCTCATCCCGGTCACCGACGCCGCCGTGCTGGCGCACAGCGCCGACGGCGCGGTCATCGTGGGCACGATCGGCAAGACCACGTTCGAGGTGCTGGGGAAGGCCATCGGCAACCTGGAGCGCGCCGGAGCGCGTGCGCTCGGCCTTGTGCTGAACCGCGTGCCGAAGCGCGGCAGCGGCGCCGCGTACTACGGCTACCAGTACCACGGCGAGTACTACCGCGGCGACGACCAGGAGCTGCCGACGGGCGCTGTGCGCGGCGACAAGCCCCGGCGTCGAGGAGACGCGGAGGCGGCGTGACCGCCCCCGAAGAGGATGCGCCGTCCGCAGACAGGCGCACGCCTCTGGATGTGAGCGCCCTCGGCGCCCGTATCCGGCTGACCTTCGCCGACGACCTGGACGACACGACTGTCGAGGCCATCCGCGCATCCTGGGAGGGCGCGGAGCTGCCGTACGAGGAGACGGCGGAGCCGGACGACCAGGTGCGCGTCGACGCGGACCTCGAGCCCGAGGCGCTCGCGGAGTCCCTCACGGTGCGGGTCACCCTTGCCGCGCTGGAGCAGCGCAGCGGCGACCTGCTCATGTTCCATGCCTGCGGCGTCGCGGACCCGGCCGGACGGGTCGCGGCGTTCGTCGGACCGTCGGGACGCGGCAAGACGACGCTCAGCCGCGCTCTCGGAGCGCAGCACGGCTACATCTCGGATGAGACGATCGCCGTGGAGCCAGGGCTCGCCGTGCACCCGTACCGCAAGCCGCTCTCGGTGGTGCGGACGGGCAGGCCGAAGCAGCAGGTCTCCCCGGACTCCGCAGGTCTGAAGCCGGCGCCGGAAGCGCCCCCGTGGCTCGCCGCCTTGGTGCTCATCTCCCGCGATGCGGAGCACCCGGCGCCGAGCATCGAGCAGGTGGCCTTCCCGGAGGCGATCGCGGAGCTCGCGCCGCAGATGAGCTATCTCGCCGAGCTGCCTCGCCCGTTGCAGACGCTCGCCGCGGTGTGCGACCGCATCGGCGGTGTCGTGCGGCTGACGTATCCGGACGCGTCCACCGTGCCGCCGATCGTGCCGGAGTTGCTCGATCACGCCCGCGTGCATGAGGACTGGGAGCCCGCGACCGTCCACGGCGACCACCCCGAGTTCGACCTCTCGCCCGTCTCCGACGCGATCCGATGCGACGACCGCGTGGTCGTGCTCGCCCACCGGTGGGTGCACGTGCTCGACGGCATCGCGCCCGTGATCTGGGACGCGCTGCGCGAGGGCCGCGGCCTCGAGCAGATCGTGGACGACGTCGTGGCCGCGTTCGGACGGCCTGCGTCGGGCGATCCGCGGGAACTCGTCGTGGCCGCCATCGACCAGCTGGTCGAGTCCGGGATCATGACCCGGAAGTCCTGAGTCCGCCTCCGCCGGACCTCAGTGCGCGGGGCGGATCATGGTCGGCGACGGCAGACCCTCGGCGCGCAGGGCGCGACGCAGCTGCAGCGCACTGGAGAAGCCGGAGTGCGCCGCGATCTCCTCGATCGTGAGCACCGCGTAGTCGGGATTGCGCAGCAGCGACTCGGCGAACTCGACGCGCAGATGACGCAGGGCGTCGCCGGGCGTGGTGCCGATCTTGGCGAACGCGCGCTGCAGGTGCCGCAGCGACACGTGCAGCTCGGTCGCGAGCTCCGCGATCGTGAACCGGGGGTCCTCCCGGTGCACCAGCATCGCCGAGCGCGCGCGGTCCACGAGCGGCGCGTGTCCGCGTTCGGGCAGATCGGAGGAGTAGAGCTCGAGCAGCGCTCCGAACACCATCTCGGCGAGCAACCGCTCGATCGCGTAGCGCGAGATCGACGAGGTGTCCTCCACGTTGCGGGCGAGGGCGAGCGTGAACGCCCGGAAGGCCAGGACCATCGGCGTCGGATCGAGCGCGAGGGGTCGCAACGGCGCATCGTGGACGAAGTCCCGGAGCGTCTCGACGGGCACCCAGACGCCGACCACCTCGTTCGCAAGGCCCCATTCGATGCTCGTGCCCGTCTGCGGGGGCATGAACTGCCCGATCGGCAGCGGGGATCCGTCCGGTCCTTCGCCGCTGGGGAAGAGCACCACGGCATAGGGCTCGCCGATCTCGGTGTCGTCCCACGTCCAGTGCCGGCGGTGCGGGCGATGGACCGTGACGAAGATCGATCGGAAGGTGCGCGCGCTGATCAGGCCGGCATGATGCGAGGTGAGACCCAGGTGGGACTCGAGCAGACGTGTTGGGGATGACACTGGCGAGATATGCCCTTTCGGACGTGCGGATGCCGACAAGAAAGTCCCGCCCCCGCAAACAGTATGACGCTTAGGTATACACCAGGTCGAATGTTGACGCTTCGTGTCGCGCAGCGCCGTGATGCAGAGGGAGCCGTACTACGCGAGGGCGGCGCGGATCACGCGCTCCACCTCGGCGAGGGCCGGCACCAGCTGGGCGGCCGACTGCTCGTAGACCTCGTCCGATCGCCGGTAGGGGTCGATGACGTCCTCGCCCTTCGGCGCGGAGCCTCCCCGGCGTTCCGCGACGGTCTCGACGACCGCCACGAGGCGTCGGCGCGGATCGGATCCGGCGCCGTCGGCGATCGCGCGCACCTGTGCGTCGGTGACCCCCTGGACGAGCCGGGCGAACTCCCGGACCGGGAAGATCCGGTGCAGGCGCCGTGGCAGCATCTGCACGGCGTAGTCGCGCTGCTCGGCGGTCATGGTCAGGATCAGGTCGGCATCGTCGAGCAGCGGCTCGGTGAGAAGCCGTGCCCGGTGCGCGGCCGTGACGGCCTCGGCCGCCCCGCGCTGCGCGGCGATCCTCTGGGCGGGCTCGGTCATCCCGTGGCCCACGAGCGCCTGCGTGCCGGCGCTGTGCACGCGCAGGTCGAGCTCCGCGAGACGGGATCGCAGCAGCGACTCCGCGAGCGGCGATCGGCAGATGTTCCCTGTGCACACGGTCAGCACGGTGGGACGCGGGGAGGTCTCCTCCGCGGGCGCCGCGAACATGCCCGCGAGCGAGCCGAACGAGACGCCGCCGGGCGGTCGCACGGACTCCTCGGAGGCCGGCGCTGCCGGATGCCGCTCCGCGGACGGATCCCGCGTCGGCGTCGGCGCCGTCTCCGATCGCGGATCGATCCGCTCTCCTGACACCTCGGCGATCGCCGCCGCCTCGCGGCGCTGTCTCAGTTCTCGTCGGGTGAGTCCCTTCGGCGCTTCGCCGCGCGGCGTCCCCCGGTCCCTCGCGTCGTTCATGACACCAGGGTAGGGGATCCGGATCCGCTCGCGAGCGCCGTCTGTCAGGCGTCGTCGTCGCGCGCGCGATCCTCGATGTAGCGCAGCAGCACGCCCTCGCGGAGGGCCCAGGGGGAGACCTCGAGCTCGTCCACCCCCATCGCGGTCATGGCGGTGTGCAGCACGACCGCGGCCGCCACGATCTGGAACGTGCGATCCGGGGTGATGCCGGGCAGCTCCTGCCGGGCGGAGGCGGGCAGGCGCGCGAGACGCGGGATCCAGGATCCGAGCGATGCGCGCGGGAGCAGCATCCGCTCCGATCCCGACCAGCCCGGCGCCTGATAGCCGACGAGCCGGGCGAGCGATCGGATCGCCTTGGACGAGCCGACCACATGTTCGGGGCGGGGAAGCGTCGAGAACCGCGCCGCGACAGGTGCGAACACGTCGGCCGCATGCTCCCGAAGGCGCTCCACGGCCTCCTCGCCCGGTGGATCGTCGGGAAGGAACATCAGGGTCGAGCGCCCGGCGCCGAGCGGCACGGAGGCGGCGATGTCCGGGAGCTCCTCGGATCCCGCCGCCATCTCGAAGGATCCGCCGCCGATGTCGAACAGCAGGATCTGCCCCGCGGCCCAGCCGAACCAGCGGCGCACCGCGAGGAAGGTCAGCCGCGCCTCGGTCTCGCCGTCGAGCACCTGCAGCGGCTGTCCGAGCGCGGCCTCGACGCGGGCGATCACCTCGGCGCCGTTCGCCGCCTCGCGCACGGCGCTCGTCGCCGTCGCGAGCAGGGCGTCGACGCGCTGCTGGGCCGCCACCGCGCGCGCCTGCCGCACCGAGGCCTCGAGCGCCTGCACGCCCTCTTCGCTGATCGCGCCGGACGGCGTGAGGAAGCGCATGAGACGCAGTACGGTGCGGTCGCTCGTGGTCGCGAGCGGCCTGCCGCCGGGATGCACGTCGGCGGCGAGCAGATGGACGGTGTTGGATCCGATGTCGAGCACTCCGAGACGCACGGAGGAAGACTACTCGCTGCGCGTGAACCGGCCGTGGAACGATGTCACGGAACCACGAAGGGGCCGGGTACGAGACCCGGCCCCCTTCGCCGGCCGAAGCCGACAGCATGGATCCGCTCAGCTGGCGCTGCAGAGGATGAGCGTGGCGTTGACGCCACCGCTCTGCTTGGCGCCGCCGCCGGCGACGAAGCCGGTGGGGAGCGTCGTGGAGGCGGTCAGCTGGAACGCGACCGAGATCGACAGCGTGGTGCGGAAGTCCATCGTGGCGCCCGCGGCGAGGGGAGCGGTCAGGGTGATCTGACGCGCGGTGCCGGAGAGGACGTTGACGGTCGCGGTGCCACCGGTGACCGAGAAGACGCCGACGTTCGCGACGCCCGAGCCGGTGATGTTGATGATCGTGCCCGAGGGGAGCGGCGCGGAACCGGCCGTCAGCGTGAAGCCGGGGCCGAGGACGCCGAGGACACCACAGGTGCCGTTGATCGCGAAGTCGCCGACGTTGGTGGCGGTCGAGGCCGCGGCGAGCGGGGTCGCGGCGGCGACGGCGATCACGGGGACCGACCAGGCGGCGCCCTTCACGAGTGCGCGGCGGCTGACGCTACGGGCGGGGGACGAGGTGATGTCTTCCATGCATAACTCCGGTGTCTTGTTGCGGAACTTCTCCGGGGAGAGGGCCCCTCCCCAGGGAGCAGACCGAACGCGCCTGGGGATGGCGCGTCAGGTCGGTCGTTGCTAGCGTCAGACTGGCCGCGCGCAGGCGTACGGATGACGCCGGAGTCGCCAAATGATCCACGGCGGTCGTGATCCGATCAGCGGCTCGTCCCGGCCCGGGAATCGCGGGCGTCGCCGACTGCCGGGCGGCACGCCGATACGATGGAGCGCGTGAGCTCCGACACTCTCGCGCCGCTGTCGCCGTACCGTCGCATCGACCGTGCGGACTGGGCGCGCCTCGCCGCCGACCTCGACCAGCCGCTCAGCGAGACCGAGGTCGTCGAGATCCGCGGCATCGGCGACCGGCTGGACCCCACAGAGGTCAAGGAGGTCTACCTGCCGCTGAGCCGGCTGCTCAGTCTGTACGCGACCTCGACCAAGCGCCTCGGCGAGGCCACCAACCAGTTCCTCGGCGAGGCCGATGACACCACGCCGTTCGTCGTCGGCGTGGCCGGATCCGTCGCGGTCGGCAAGTCGACCATCGCCCGCCTGCTGCGCGAGCTCATGAGCCGCTGGCCGGGCACCCCGCGCGTCGAGCTGGTCACCACGGACGGCTTCCTGTATCCCAACGCCGAGCTCGAGCGGCGCGGGATCATGGACCGCAAGGGCTTCCCCGAGTCGTACGACCGCCGTGCGCTGATCGAGTTCCTCACGAAGGTGAAGAGCGGCGCCGCCGAGGTGCGCGCCCCGTTCTACTCGCACATCCGCTACGACATCGTGCCCGATGCGCATGTCGTGGTGCGCCGCCCGGACGTCGTGATCGTCGAGGGGCTGAACGTGCTGCAGCCGCCGCCCGCCCCGAACGACGTCGCCGTGAGCGACCTCTTCGACTTCTCGATCTTCGTCGACGCCGAGCTCGACCACATCGCCCAGTGGTACGTGGACCGCTTCCTCGCCCTGCGGCAGGGCGCGTTCACGAACCCGTCCTCCTACTTCAACGTGTTCGCGCACCTCACCGACGAGGAGGCGGTCACGACGGCGATGGGGTACTGGAACGAGATCAACCTGCCGAACCTCATCGAGAACGTGATGCCGACGAAGCACCGCGCGACGCTCGTGCTGAACAAGGGCGCCTCGCACGCCGTGGAGTCCGTGCTGCTGCGCAAGCTCTGACACTCCGAACGCGCCCCGGCGTCGCGCTCGGCTGGGATACTGACTCCATGGGGACCGCTCCTTTCGCCTTCCTGCTCCCGGCCGCGGCCGGGACATCGACCCTCATCCTCGTCGGCGTGCTCGTCGTCAGCGGCGTGGCAAAGCTCCGCACCCCGGATGACGCCGCGGGCTGGGAGGCGATGGGCGTTCCCGCCGGGCTGCGCCGGGAGTGGCTGATCCGCTTCCACCCGATCGGTGAGCTCGCCCTCGCGGCGGCACTGCTGCTGCTCGGCGGAGCGCTCGGGATCGCCGCGGCCGTCGTGGCGGTGCTCCTCTTCGCGGCCTACCTGGCGATGGTGTGGCGCGCGCGGCGGCAGATGCCCGACGCCTCGTGCGCGTGCTTCGGCGAGCGGCGCCCGATCACCGGACGCACCCTGCTGCGCAACGCCTGGCTCGTGCTGCTGGCCCTCGTCTCGGCGGTCACGATCGGCGCGCAGCCGCTGTGGGGCGGCGTCGCCCTGCTCGCCGTCGCGCTGTGGCCGTGGACGCTCGCGCTCGCCGCGGTCGCCGTGACGTTCCTGCTCGTGCAGGAGAAGGGATCCGAATCCGCCGAGACGGTGAGCGGTCCCGGCGCCCTGGCGCCGACGGCGAGCGGATCCGACGACGAACCGGAGGACTACCTCCGCAGCCGAACCCCGGCCGTCCCGGTGCAGCTCGGCGACGGCACGACCGTGACGCTCAGGGAGCTCTCCGCGCGCGAGCCCGTCCTGCTCCTCGCGGTCTCGGAGGGCTGCGGATCCTGCACGCCCGTGATCGAGAGCGTCGAACGCTATAGGGAGCTGCTGCCGGAGGTCTCCGTGCGGTTCCTGCTGCGCAGCGATCCCGAGGGCAGCACGCTCACCTCGGCGGAGGAGCCGCAGACGCTTCACGACGCGAGCAGATACGTGAGTGCGACCTTCGCCGATGCCTGGATGACGCCGAGCGCGATCCTGCTCGGGGCCGACGGCCTGCTGGCGGGCGGCCCCGTGTCCGGCGCACCGCAGGTCGCCGAGTTCGTCGAGGACATCTACGAGAGCCTGCACGGGGAGCGGCCGCCTGCGCCGTGAGCAGCACCCGGGACGCCTCTGTGGGTTCGCGGAAAACAGTCCGCGTCCGCAATCTTGATTTCCCGAGAAGCACGACAGGCGTAGAGTAACGGTCACGCGGGTTCCTGCGGCTGGGGAGCCGCACCCGCGGGACCTTGTGGGGAGGTCTCAGATGGAGATCGTCTTGGATACTCGAGCGACGATGTTGCCGCGGGGCGTGACGCAGGAGCAGCTCGACGTCGCTCGACGCTTTCACGGTGTGCTGGCGACCGGGCACACCCTGCAGGCGGGGGCGGAATGGTGGTGGCCGGTGCGCCCGGCCGACGGCGAGGAGAGCGCCGTGATCCTGATCGCCGAGATTCCGCTCACGATCTCGAGCGATGAGAGCCCGCGGCAGCAGGCCCCGCCGGGATCCCTGTGCTTCCTCCGCCCGCACCATGACACGAGGGTGATCGCGGTCGGCTCTGGCACCGTGATGTGCCTGTGGGTGCCGTGGTCCGCGCTGTCCGAGATCGAGCAGGTGCTGCCGAGCAGGGGGGAGGTGATCGCGCCGAGCCCTCTGGGGAGGGGACTGGAGGCGTTCCTGTCCTCGCTGCTCACGCAGGACGCCGAGTCGACCGCGGTCACGGATCGCCTCGTGGAACGCCTGCTCGCTGAGATGGTGTTCGGAGTGCTGGTCGAGGCCGCTCCGCATGTGCTTCACGACGGCGAGGCGGCGCGCCTCGAGCGTGCGCGCTCGCTCATGCTGACGCGGCGAGCGGAGCGGGACTTCGGCGTTGTGGCGCTCGCGCGCGACATGCACATGTCGGTGCGGCAGCTGCAGCGGTTGTTCGCGGCCGAGGGCAGCGCGCCCGCGGAGGAGCTGCGCCGGATCCGCGTGGAGCTGGCCCGTGAGCTCATGAGCGACGCCGACTGCGCGCCGCTCGGCATCGCCGAGATCGCGTCGCACTCGGGCTTCCCGGACGCGGCAGGACTGCGCCGAGCCTTCGCCCGGTCGGGGCTGCCGTCTCCGCGCGTCGTGCGCCGGGCCGGACGCGCCTGAGTTCGGGCCGATCGACTCCGGATCCGATCCTGTGATCGCGCGCGACCTCGATTCGTACGGAACCCGCGCAAAATCACGGCCGTACCCTGGAATCCATGTGTGGAATCGTCGGATACGTGGGGCCGCGCCCCAGCCAGGACATCCTGCTCGCGGGCCTCGCCCGCCTCGAGTACCGCGGGTACGACTCGGCCGGCATCGCCGTCATCGATGACGCCGGATCCCTCAGCATGCGCAAGAAGGCCGGCAAACTGCAGATGCTGCGCGACTCGCTCGCCGACGCCGCGCTCGCCGACGGCAGCACCGGGATCGGGCACACCCGCTGGGCAACGCACGGCGGCCCGACCGATGCGAACGCGCACCCGCATCTCGCCGACGACGACAAGCTCGCGCTCATCCACAACGGCATCATCGAGAACTTCGCCGCTCTCCGCGCCGAGCTCGAGGCCGAGGGCGTGACGTTCCGCAGCGAGACCGACACCGAGGTCGCCGCGGCCCTCGTCGGCCGCGAGTACCGCCGCACGGGCGACCTCAAGGAGGCGTTCCGCGCCGTCGTGAACCGCCTCGAGGGCGCCTTCACCCTGCTCGCCGTGCACCAGGACGAGCCGGGTCTCGTCGTCGCCGCACGTCGCAACTCGCCGCTCGTGATCGGCCTCGGCGACGGGGAGAACTTCCTCGGATCGGACGTCGCCGCCTTCGTCGAGCACACCCGCCGTGCGCTCGCGATCGGCCAGGACCAGATCGTCGCCATCACGCCCTCCGAGGTCACCGTCACGGACTTCGCCGGCGCGGCCGTCACGCCGGAGCCGTTCGAGGTCTCGTGGGACGCCACATCCGCCGAGAAGGGCGGCTGGCCGAGCTTCATGGCCAAGGAGGTCGCCGAGGAGCCCGACGCCGTCGCGAACACGATCCGCGGCCGCGTGCGGGACGGCGCCGTCGTCATCCCGGAGCTGGACGGATCCGACGATCTGTTCCGCGGTGTGGACCGCATCATCATCACCGCCTGCGGAACCGCCTCGTACGCGGGCATGGTCGGCAAGTACGCGCTCGAGCAGTGGGCGCGCGTGCCGGTGGACGTCGAGCTCGCGCACGAGTTCCGCTACCGCGACCCGGTGATCGGCGAGAACACCCTCGTCGTGTCGATCAGCCAGTCCGGCGAGACCATGGACACGCTCATGGCGGTCAAGTACGCCCGCGAGCGCGGCGCGCGCACCCTGTCGATCTGCAACACCCAGGGCGCCACGATCCCGCGCGAGTCCGACGCGGTGGTCTACACGCACGCCGGCCCCGAGGTCGCGGTCGCGTCGACCAAGGCGTTCGTCGCGCAGATCACGGCGCTGCTGCTGCTCGGCCTGCACGCGGGCCGGGTGCGCGAGACGCTCTCCGCCGCCGACGGCGCGGCCGCCGTGGCCGAGCTCGACGCGCTGCCCGCGAAGATCGCCGAGGTGCTCTCGGAGGAGCAGGCGCACGTCACGCAGCTCGCGGGCTGGATGGCGGACACCCGCTCCGTGCTGTTCCTCGGACGCCACGTGGGCTACCCGATCGCGCTCGAGGGCGCGCTCAAGCTCAAGGAGATCTCCTACATCCACGCGGAGGGCTTCGCCGCCGGCGAGCTCAAGCACGGCCCGATCGCCCTGATCGAGCCCGGCCAGCCGGTGTTCGTGCTCGTTCCCTCGCCGCGGCACTCCGCACTGCTGCACGCGAAGGTCGTCTCCAACATCCAGGAGATCCGTGCGCGCGGCGCCCGTGTGATCGTGATCGCCGAGGAGGGCGACGCGGCCGTGCTGCCGTTCGCCGACGAGGTCATCCGCATCCCGCTCGCCGGCGCCCTGTTCGAGCCGCTCCTCGCGGTCGTGCCGCTGCAGATCTTCGCCATGGCGCTCGCCACCGCGAAGGGCCTCGACGTGGACCAGCCCCGCAACCTGGCCAAGTCCGTCACGGTGGAGTGACGCCGGGTTCCCGGGTTTCGCTTCGGCTCGGTCCCTCCGCGCCGGGTGCACGGGTACTTGTCGAGCGCACGGATCGTTGACGTGGAGAGGCGGTGCACTCGGCAGGATCCGGTGAGTTCGCGGATCCTGCCGGTGGGTGCATCGGGGTGTGACGGGCGGACCGGTCCACGCGCGCCGGGGTGGACCGCCGCTGGATCCAGGTGGCGCGGATCCTGCCCGGTAGGCTGAATCGGTGATCATCGGCACCGGCATCGACCTCGTGGACATCCCGCGATTCGAGCGGACCGTCGCCCGTACGCCGCGGCTCATGCAGCGGCTGTTCGCGCCGTCGGAGCAGGGGCTGAGGCTCCCGTCGCTCGCCGCGCGGTACGCGGCGAAGGAGGCGCTGATCAAGGCGCTGGGCGGATCCGACGGGGTGCACTGGACCGAGATCGAGATCGCGTCCGAGCCTTCGGGCCGGCCGTACTTCGTGCTGAGCGGCAGCACAGCCGCCGCCGTCGCCGAGCGCGGCATCACCACGCTGCACCTCTCCCTCACCCACGACGCGGGCCTCGCCTCCGCGTACGTCGTGGCGGAGTCCCGCGAGTCGGAGGTCGCGCCCGGCGGGGCCGGATCCGTCGGGGCCGGATCCGTCGGGGCCGGATCCGTCGGCGCCCCCTCTGAGCACCGGGACCCCCTCGCAAGTGCGCACCTCAGCGGGGGCGCGGACGCTGCAGGGGGGCCTCGACAGGATCCGGCGAGCCGGGACCGCGTCGCGGGGGAGGGGCAGGCATGACCGCGCCCTTCCGCGAGGCGACGATCGACCTCGACGCGATCAGCGACAACACCCGGCACCTGCGCCGGCTCACCGGCGTCGACGTGATCGGCGTCGTGAAGGCGAACGCGTACGGGCACGGCGCCGCCGCGGCGGCCGTCGCCGCGCTCGCGGGCGGGGCGACCAGCCTCGGCGTGGCCACGGTGGAGGAGGGTCTCGACCTGCGCCGCGCGGGCATCAACGCGCGGATCCTGGCCTGGCTGCACGCCCCCGGCCGCCGTTTCGACGACGCTGCCGAGGCCGGCATCGATCTCGGGATCTCGAGCTTCGAGCAGCTTCTCGCCGCGTCCGAGGCGAGCCGCGGGTCGGATCCGGTCCGGGTGCACCTCAAGTTCGAGACGGGACTGAGCCGCAACGGCATCGCCCCGGACGACCGCTCCCGGTTGCTGGCGGAGGCGGCGCGCCTGGAAAGGATCGGGCGCCTGCGCATCGCGGGCCTGTTCAGTCACGTGTCCAACACGTCGCCCGAGGACGACCTGGCCGCGCTCGCCGCCTTCGAGACGGCGTGCGCCGAGGCGGCCGCGCTCGGCATCGTCCCGGAGGTGCGCCACATCGCCGCGACCGCCGCGGCCATCGACCTGCCGCAGACCCGGCTCGATGCGGTCCGGATCGGGATCGGGCTGTACGGGCTCAGCCCGTTCGAGGACCGCAGCTCGGCCGATCTCGGGCTGCGCCCCGCGATGACCCTGCGCGGCGCCGTCGCTGCGGTGCGGCGGGTGCCCGCCGGCACCGGCGTGTCCTACGGCTACACGCACCGCACGGAGGCCGAGACCACGCTCGCGCTCATCCCGCTCGGCTACGCCGACGGCGTGCCTCGCAGCGCATCGGGCCGCGGTCCGGTGCAGATCGGCGGGCGCCGCTACACGGTCGCCGGGCGCATCGCGATGGACCAGTTCCTCGTCGACGTCGGCGACGACCCCGTCTCCGTGGGCGATGAGGCCGTGCTGTTCGGCGATCCGACGCTCGGGCCGCCCTCCGCGGCGGACTGGGGCGACGCCGCCGGCACCATCAACTACGAGATCGTGACGAGGATCGGTCAGCGCGTGCCGCGCCGGAGCGTGTCGTGACCGCGCTCGACGACCTGGCGGGGCGGCACGAGATCCGCACCTCCGAAGCCATGGAGGAGCTCGGCCGCAGGATCGGATCCGACCTGGTCGCCGGTGACGTCCTGATCCTCACCGGCCCGCTCGGCGCGGGGAAGACGACGTTCACGCGCGGACTCGCCGAAGGCCTCGGCGTGCGCGGACCCGTGCAGAGCCCGACGTTCGTGATCGCCCGCACGCACCCGTCGCTGGGCGGGGGAGCCCCCCTCGTGCACATGGACGCGTACCGGCTCGGATCCGCCGCGGAGCTGGACGACCTCGACGTCGACGTGCCGGGATCCGTCGTCGTGATCGAGTGGGGGCGAGGCATGGCCGAGGAGCTCGCCGACGCCTGGTGGGACATCGAGCTCGAGCGCCCGGTCGGCGCGGGTGCCGACGACCTCTCACCCGAGGAGCTCGACGCCGACGCCCCGCGCATGGTCACGATCACCCGCGCGACCGCCCGCTGAAGCGACTGCCGCGGAGACGCCCGCTGCCGCCGGGGTGACCCCGCGGCCGAGGGATCCGCGTGGCACCGCGTCGCGGGCATATCGGTATGATGCAGACGACCGAAGCGCAGGGAAGAGTATGAGCGAAGACGACACGAAGACCGCGGTCATCATCGAGGACGATCCGGATGTCCGCTCACTGCTCGACGAGGTGTTCCGTGCCGCCGGCTTCCGCACCGTGCTCGCCGGAACGGGCCTCGAGGGCGTGGCGGCGGTCGCGGCGCACGCGCCGATCATCACGACCCTCGACATCAACCTGCCCGGGATCGACGGTTTCGAAGCCGCCCGGCGGATCCGCGCCGTGAGCGCGACCTTCATCATCATGCTGTCCGCCCTGGGCGAGGAGTCCGACGTCGTGCTGGGCCTCACGTCCGGCGCCGACGAGTACCTGGTCAAGCCGTTCCGCCCCCGCGAGCTCCGCGCCCGCATCGAGGCGCTGCTGCGCCGCCCGCGCAATGCCGATCCCGTCGGCACGGGGCCGGTCGGCAACGGGCCTGCGGCCACAAGCGCGGCCGCAGGCGCGGCCGAGCCGCCGCGCGCCGCGAGCACCGCCCCGGAGTCCGGCGCCCCTGTCGATGGACAGCCGGCGCCCGCCCGCAACCCGTCCGCCACGGCCGCGGTCCCGACGACCGGCGGCGCGGGGCACTGGCATTCGCACCGCGACATCAGCCTGGATCCGGTCACGCACACCGTGCTCGTGGCGCAGCGGGAGGTCGAGCTGACCCCGACCGAGTTCGACCTGCTCGCGACCCTGCTCGAATCGAAGCGCCGCGTGCGCAGCAAGGCGGATCTGGCGCTCGTGCTGCGCGGGGAGGCCTTCGGATCCGCGTCGTACGTGGGCGAGCCCGACAAGCGCGCGATCGAGGCGCACATGGCGAACCTCCGTCGCAAGATCGGCGACAGCACCGCCGAGCCACGGTACATCGAGACCGTGCGCGGCGTGGGCTACCGCCTCACCGCGCATTCGGACGGCGCGCCGGCGCTGAGCTGATCGGCCCTTCGCCGCGGCGCACGGGCAGGGCGCCGAACCCCCGCTCGGCGCCCCGTCGGCGATCCGTTTCATCGCCCCGTGTGCACGGGCCGTCCCCGTGCATCCCGCGGGAGTTCCGGGCGCCGATCCCGATCGGCACCCGGCCTCCGCATACCGGCATCGATTCCCCAATCGGTGTCCGGTCCCGCTCCCGGGCAGGGTCCCGGGAGCGGGGTGGCGCCTTGTCCCGAGGCGCCGCCCGCTCCGTCCCGGTTACGGGTCCCTGGTCGGAGCGGGGGTCGATGCCGGCGGCGGCGCCGGCGAGCCTGTGAACGGCGCGGTCGCCTCGCCCGCCGCGGACGCGGTCGGTGCGGGGTTCCGGGCGAGCGCCGGGTCGACCGCGAACCCGCGGCCCAGCACGGCGGCGAAGTCCGCCTCGCCCTGTGCGATGCCGCTGCAGGAATCGGAGGCGGTGCGCGCGTCGGGGTGGTCGGCGCCGCAGGCGCGGTCGCGGTTGAGCGACCACATCGAGACGCGGGCGAGGCGCTGCTTCTGGGCGAAGGCGTTCAGCGTCGCCGCATCGTCGAGGGCGAACACCTCGTCGTGCACGTCGTTCTGCCCGATCATCGGCGTCGCGCCCATGATCGCCCACGCGCCGCCCGCGGGCAGGGCGAGATGCAGATCGTCGTAGAGCCGGCCGAGCTGATCGTGCACCGCCGTGAGCGCCGTGATCGCGGCCCCTGCCATCGACCGGTCTGCGAGCGGTGCGCCGTAGTCCATCGTCATCGCGTTGATGCCGGCGAGACGCACGCCCGCCTGCAGCAATTGGCGGATCGCCCGCAGCCCGTCGGTGCCGAGCCCCTCCTGGTCCGAGGGGAGCGTGAGCCAGACGGAGAGATCCGAGCCTTTCGCGTGCGCTCGCCCCTGCAGTCCCGCGATGGCCGCCGCGCGACGGTCCCCGGCCACGACATCGCCGAGCGCCGCGTTCTCCAGGTCGAGGTCGATCGTCGTGATCGTGTAGCGCTCGAGCACGTTCGCGTAGGCGCCGATCAGGTCGCCGACCGTTCCGCAGGCGCTGGCGAGCTCGGTGCCCCTCGCACCGCCGAACGACACCGTGACGGCGGCGCCCGCCTCGCGCTTCTGGGCGATCCGGCGATCCATGTCGAGTGCCCGGCTCGCCTCGGCGAGCGAGTAGACGCCGCCCCAGGTCGGGCTGCACGCACCGCCGGGCCCGGCGGTGACGAACGCGAGCACCACCGCATCGGAGCCGGCGCCGGGCAGGGAGGCCGTGTCGGGGTGCGCCGCCGTGACGTCGTAGTAGCCGCCGAACCATCGGGGGCCCGCGGTGGCGCCGGGAGCCCCCTCGTCGCGGAGGAGGAACCACGGGACCACGATGATGCCGGTCGCGACGGTGAGGGCGACGAGCAGACCCACCAGCACGCGCCACACGGACGAGCGCCCGCCGGACGAGGGTGCAGAGGGGCCGGTCATCGCAGCACGCTCGCTTTCTGCCCGTCGTGGCGTCGAGGGATCCGCCGTGGAAAGTGGGGATCCGGTCTGGTGGGGGACCTTCGTTGCTGCGATGCTAGGCGGCGCGATATATCCGTTGAAGGGCCTTCGGCGCTTCTTTGGATAACCTTGCGGAAGCGTTGAGCGACCCGGTCGGGCCCGGCGCCGCCGATGCATCCCGCATCAGGCTCCGCGTCGCGCAGGAGAGAGGATCGGCATGTCCCGCAGGGCGTCGATCTGGCGTTGGCAGTTCATCTTCGTCAGCACCACGGTCGCGATCGCGGTGCTCGTGGCAGCCCTCAAGCCGACCATCTTCGCCACGCCGCTCTTCACCGCCGGGCTCGCGCTGTCGGTGCTGACCACGGCCGTGGTGCTGGTGCTGCCGTGGGACCGCATCCCGCCCGCGGGAATCCTCGCGGTCCCGATGATCGACATCTGCGCGATCGGCCTCACGACGCAGGCTCCCGACATCCGCCTCGGGTTCCTCTGGGTGATCCCCATCACGTGGATCGCCACCTACTACTCGATGATCGCCGTGTTCGGCGGCATCGCCCTCATCACGGCGTTCCTGTTCACCGTCGCGAACCAGACCGGACTGATCTCGGACGTGGTGCTGCGGGTGCTCATCACGGCCTTCGCGCTGGGGTTCCTCGGCACCACGATCCGGATCGGGATGCGGCGCTCGCGCGCCTCCCGCCGCCTGCTGCGGCGCCGATCCGAGCAGATCGACCGCGTGGCGCGGCGGGCCGAGACGCACGAGCGCAGGGTCACCCAGATCATCGACGCGCTGGACACGGCGCTCGCCGCGGTCGGCGAGGACGGCGCGATCCTGAAGGCGAACGACGCCTACCGGCGGTTGTACGGCCTGGACGCCGACGGTCTCGCGCTGCCCGCGCTCGCGGTGGAGTACGACGACCGGGAGGGGGAGCCGATCCCGGTCGAGGGGACCGTGCTGGCCCGGGCCGCGCGCGGCGAGCACCTCGCGGGCGAGCGGGTGTGGCTCTACGGCGCCGACGGCGAGTGGCGGGCGCTCGAGGTCGACACGCAGCCGATCGCGAGCGACGCCGATCAGGGCGCGGTCGTGCTGGTCAAGATCGACGACGTCACGGCCCGGCTCGCCGCGGCCGAGGAGCGCCGGCTGATGTCGGCGATCCTCACGCACGAGCTGCGCAACCCGCTCACCGCGATCGTCGGGCACGTCGACCTGCTGCTCGAGCGCGACGATCTGCCGGCCCGCGCCGCCGACCAGCTGGGCGTCGTCGCGGGCGCCGCCGAACGCATGCAGGATCTGGTCACGACGGCCCTGGACGTGTCCCGGCCCCGCCCGCGCGTGCTGTCCGAGCCGGTCGATCTGCACGCCCTGGTGCAGGCGTCGGTGTCGTCGTTCCTGCCCACGGCGACGGCGAACCGGCTGCGGGTCGACCTGGCGGGGGAGACGACGCTGCTCATCTACGGGGACGCGTTCCGCCTGCGGCAGGTGATCGACAACCTGCTCAGCAACGCCGTCAAGTACACCGCCGCCGGCGGATCCATCCTCATCTCGCTCGGCGTCGCCGACGACGCCAGGGCGGAGGTCGTCGTGGAGGACACCGGATCCGGCATGGCGCCCGCCGACGTGGAGCAGCTCTTCCAGCCGTACTTCCGCGGCGAGCGGGCCGAGCGCAGCGGCGTGCCGGGAACCGGCCTCGGCCTCGTGGCGGTGCGGGACATCGTGACCGCCCATCACGGCGACATCGACGTCAGCAGCAGGCTCGGCGAGGGCACGCGCATGCGCGTCCTCCTGCCGCGGCGCCCGGAGAGGAACGACGCATGACCCCGCTCACCGCCCCCGTGGGCATCACCGTGAACACGTCCGTGACGCTCGTCGCGCTGGTGACCCTGTCCGCCGCGCTGGTGTTCGGTCTGGCGCTCATGCCGCGACCCAGCAGGGCGACCATCACATGGTCGGTCGGGTTCGGCGTCGCGATGCTCGCGACCTACGTGTGGGTGGCCGCGAACCAGTTCGACAGTGCCCCGCTGCGCGCGCTGTCGTCGGGCCTGATCGTGAGCTTCGAACCGCTGCTGTGGCTCGGCATCCGCTACTACGCCGGGAAGCGCCCGCTCTGGCCCGCCGCGGTGGCGTTCGTCGTGATCGGCCCCGCGCTGCTCACGGCGTCCAGCACCTCCGACGCGTATCCGACCGTGTTCCGCATCGTGTTCTCCGCCGCGGCCGTGTTCGCAGGGCTCTCCGCGTGGGAGCTGTTCCGGCTCCGGATCAGCGCCCGGGACGTCGTGCTGCCGCTGGCGCTGATCTCGTCCGCGTTCGTCGTGGTGGCTGCGTTCGGCATCGTCGCCGGCCTCACGGGCGTCGGATCCGCTCCCGGCGATGAGCTGCGCATGCTCCGCGACATCAACGGCGTCGGCATCCTGCTGACCAGTCAGTGCGCCGCCATCACGATCGTGCTGCTCGCCCGCGGCGAGGTGCTGCTGCGCGGCGGAGGCAGGGGAGGCCGCGCCGAGGGCGACGGCACGACGCTGCGGGCGCGTCTCGCCCGCGCACAGCGCGCGCAGGATCCGTCCTGGTCGCTGCTGGACATCCGGCTGGACGATCCCACCGACCTGCAGGAGGCCTCCGGCACCGCTGCGTTCGCCAGCATCGTCGACGCGTTCCACGCGCACGTGCTCGACGCGCTGCCCGCGACGGCCGACGTCGAGCGGGTCTCCGACGTGCAGGCGCTGGCGCTTCTGCCCGGGTCCGAGGAGGCCGTGCGCCGCGAGCTCCGGGTGCTACTGCAGCAGGTCTCCACGATCGAGGACTCCGGGCCCCGCGCCTCGGTGCGCGTGTCGGCGAGCGTCGGCTGGGCAGGAGCTGCGGCCGCCGACTACGACCTCGACGCGCTGTCGGCCGCCGCCGCCGACGCCGCGACCCTCGCCCAGGACCGCGGCGGCGATCGCTGGGAGCGGGCAGGGGCGTTGGCCCGCTGACGCACGGGATCCGCGGCGGGCCGCGCGCAGGGACCGGTCGAGGACGGCGGCGGCTAACCTGGAGGGGTGATTCTCGGCGTGGACACCTCACTCGGCTCGGCCGTCGGCTTGATCGGCCGGGACGGACGCACCCTCGCCGACGTGTCGCAGACGGGTCGCCTCGGACACGCGGAGGCGATCGGCTCCCTGCTGGAGCAGGTCCTGGCCGCCGCGCCGTCCGCCGAGTCCGATGACGAGCCGGATCCGGATCCGCTCACGCATGTCGCGGCCGGCATGGGACCAGGCCCGTTCACGGGACTGCGGATCGGGATCGCCGCCGCGCGCGCTTTCGCCCTCGGCCGCGGGGTCCCCGTCGTCGCCGTTCCCAGCCACCACGCCGCGGCACTCGAGGTCATCGAGACCGATGCTCCCGCCGAGCCGTTCGCGATCCTCACCGACGCCCGCCGCCGCGAGACCGCGGTGACGGTATACGAGGGGATCGATGTCGACGGCATCCCGCACGCGGTGGTCGACACCGTGCTCGTGCCGCAGGCCGACGTCGACCGCAAGCTCGGCGCGCTGCGCCGCATCGAGGTCACTGCGATCTCTGGCGCCGCTGTCGCGCGCATCGCCCGCCGCGCCGTCGCAGCCGGTCGCACCCTCACCGGATCCGAGCCGCTCTACCTGCGCCCTCCGGACGCGCGCGTCCCGGAGGCCGTGAAGCCCCGGTTCCTGAGCCCGTCGAAGGACGGCTCGTGATCCGCGCGGCGACCGCCGCCGACCTCGACGCGATCATGCTCATCGAACGGCGCTCGTTCCCGACCGACGCGTGGAGCGCGGAGCTGATGGCGGCCGAGCTCTCGAGTCCGCACGGCCGCTACCTCGTCGACGTGGAGCCGGCGACAGGTTCCTCGGTGCACGGTGCGGGCGAGGTCGTCGTCGGCTACGGGGGCGTGCGCGCGCTGCGCGGATCCGCCGACAGCGACATCCAGACCATCGCGCTCGATGCCGCGCATCGCGGATCCGGCCGGGGCAGGGCGCTGCTGCGCGCGCTGCTCGCCGAGGCCGCAGAGCGCGGCGCTCACGAGGTGTTCCTCGAGGTGCGCGCGGACAACCCGGTGGCCCAGGGGCTGTACCTCTCGGAGGGGTTCGCCGAGATCGGCCGCCGCGCCGGCTACTACCAGCCCGATGACGTGGACGCCGTGATCATGAAGCTCGACCTCCGCGCGTGGACGCCCCAGCGCCCTGCGCCGGCGGACGCGAACGTGCAAGACGGCAGGACGGATGCCGGTTCTGAGGACGATCCGGCCGGATCCGTCCTGCAGAATGACAGGAATCCTGCAGACGTGAAGGGATCCGATGACTGACCAGCCTCTCGTGCTCGGGATCGAGACGAGCTGCGACGAGACCGGGATCGGGATCGTCCGCGGGCGCACCCTGCTGTCCAACACGATCGCGTCGAGCATGGACGAGCACGCGCGCTACGGCGGCGTGGTGCCGGAGGTCGCCGCCCGTGCGCACCTGGAGGAGATGCAGCCGGCCATCGAGCGGGCGCTCGCCGAAGCGCAGGTGCGGCTCGAGGATCTCGACGCCGTCGCCGTGACGAGCGGGCCCGGCCTCGCGGGGGCGCTCATGGTCGGCATCGGCGCCGCGAAGGGGCTGGCGGTGTCGCTCGGCAAGCCGCTGTACGCCGTGAACCACCTCGTCGGGCACATCGCGGCCGACATCCTCACGCCCGATTCCGTGCCCCTGGAATACCCCACGATCGCGCTGCTCGTCTCCGGCGGGCACACCTCGCTGCTGCACGTGCGCGACCTCACGACCGATGTCGAGCTGCTCGGCGAGACGGTCGACGACGCCGCCGGCGAGGCCTTCGACAAGGTCGCCCGGATCCTCGGCCTGCCCTATCCCGGCGGGCCGGAGATCGACAGGGCCGCCGCGGGCGGCGATCCGGCGGCGATCCGCTTCCCGCGCGGGCTGTCCCGTGCATCTGATCTGGAGAAGCACCGCTACGACTTCTCGTTCTCCGGGCTGAAGACCGCCGTCGCGCGCTGGATCGAGCGCGAGCAGGCCGCGGGTTCCGAGATCCCCGTGGCGGATGTCGCGGCGAGCTTCCGCGAGGCCGTGGTCGATGTGCTCGTGACCAAGGCGCTCGCCGCCTGCGCCGACCGGGGAGTTCCCCGGCTGCTGCTCGGCGGCGGCGTGATCGCGAACCGCCGACTGCGCGAGGTCGCGCTCGCCCGTGCGGCCGAGGCGGGGGTCACGGTGCGGATCCCGCCGCTGTCGCTGTGCACCGACAACGGCGCGATGATCGCGGGGCTCGCGGCCGAGCTCATCGCTTCCGGTCGACAGCCCTCGACGCTCGCGTTCAGCGCCGACTCGACGCTGCCGGTCACCGAGATCCAGGTCGCCGAGGACCGGGCCTCCGCCGAGGACGCCCCCGTCCGCGCCGGCCTCGAGGTCGGATGATGTCGACCGAGGACGGGAAGGACCCGAAACGCTACACGCGGCTGCCGACGGCGCCCGTGCCTGTGGGCATGGAGAGCGGCCCGCAGCTGGACGGCGGGGTGGAGCCCGAGGATCTGGAACTCGACCGCGACGGCGCGGCGGTGGTGCATGAGGAGTGGCACCCCACGGACGGCACCGAGACCCCGGCGCGCTCCTCCGCCGAGCCCAGGCTCGCGCCATGGGCGCTGCTGTCGGCGATCGTCGCCCTGTTCGCCTCACTGTTCGTCGGCTGGGGGATTCCGGTCGCGATCGTCTCGGTGATCGCCGCGATCATGTCGCTGCGCCGGCCGGGGGAGAGTCGCGCGGTCGCCGTCTGGGCGCTCGCGCTCGGGATCGTGGCGACGCTCTACAGTGCAGGGTGGCTCGTCTGGGCCGGATACCGGTTCGGCTGGTTCGGGTAGCGGCATGACGGATCCGGGTCACGGTGAGGAGCGGCGCGAACTGGAGCGCCGTGCCTTCGGGAAGGACGGATCCGGACTGAGCGAGGCCGAGGCCGCGCGTCTGGCGGAGCTGCGCCGCGAGGACGCCGCCCGCCGCGATCCGATCCCCGAGACGGGCCTGATCCCTGAGCCCGCCCTGATCCCTGAGCCCGCCCTGATCACCGGAGCTCTCGACGGGACCCGGCCCATGACGCCCGCCGTCGCCGTCGCGGCCTCGACGCCCGGACTCGCCCCGTCCGCCGTCGCCGACTCGGCATCCGAGGGACCGGCGGCTCCCGAGAAGACACCGCGCACGCCGATCGGCCGCCTCCGTGCCGAGGTCTCGGCCTGGCTCGCGACCGGTCGCTGGAAGCGCCCGCGCTACCTCATCGGCGGCCTGATCGCTCTGCTCCTGGTCGGAGTCCTGATCGGCGTCGCGATCCCGCGACCGCCGGATGTCGGACTCGCGCTGCGGGCGGGCGAAGGCGAACGACGGGACAAGGTCGCGGAGCGCGCCGACTTCGACCCCGGATCCCTCGCCCTGCTGGCCCGCTCCGACCACGCGCTGCTCTGGTACGCGACGCAGTCCCGCGGCGATCTCCTCTGCGCGATCATCGACGTCAAGGGGTCCCCGCCGCAGCACAACTGCCTGCCGCGACGCGCGATTCGCGAGCAACCGCTCGACGTGACGAGCCAGAGCAAGCCCGGTGCGGACGGCAACGTGGCCGGCGACCAGGGCGCCGTCACGCTGAGCGGGACGGGGGCGCCCATGGGGTCTCTCCAGCACTGGTCCTTCGCGGCGAATCCCGACCCGGGGCTGAGCCCCGAGGAGACCGCGATCTGGAAGCGCGTCACGTCCGAGAACGGATTCAAGGCGACGATGATCGCCGGGCGCATGAGCGGGATCCCCATCTGGGTCGGCTATCGGGACCAGGGCGATCTCTGCCTCATCGTCGAGGACGGGCAGACCTACAAGGACTGCGGACAGCGGTCCGGAGTCGCTTCACCGTCCCGCTTCGGGACGGATGAGGCTCCGCCCACCCTCGTCCTGGATCTGCCGGCGACCGACCAGCACGTCGCCTACCGGATCGAGTACTGGACCGGATTCTCGTCGTACCTGGTGGTCACCGCGAACCCGGATCCGCAGCCGACGCCGCCGTTCGGCCTCAAGCCCGTGGCCTGAACGCTCTCAGACCCGGTCCGCCAGGATCGCGTGCCGCTTGTCGCCCACGCGCACGAGGATCAGGGTTGCCTCGGCCGACCCGCGCAGGGTCAGCTTCTTGCGGAATGCGGCCGGATCCACGTCCACGCCGCGCTTCTTGATCTCAAGGCGGCCGACCCCGGCCTTCTTCAGCGCCGCCGAGATCGCCTTCTGGTTCATCGGCAGCACCTCGCGCACACGGAACGAGGCTGCGAACGGACTGTCGGCGGGGGAATCCGACGTCAGGTAGGCGATGTGCGGATCCAGCATGCCGGCGTCGAGTCGCCGGGCCAGGTCGCCGATCAACCGGGCGCGGATCACGGCGCCGTCGGGCTCGTGCACGTAGGCGCCGAGCTCGCGCACCTCCGCGTCGTCGGTGTCGGCGGCGGCGGTGAGCTCGTGCGCCCTGTCGCCGCGGATCACGAGCGCCGCGCGCCGCACGCCCTCGCGCGCGAGGGCTCCCGACCACAGCACGAGTTCGACCACGTCGCCGTCGGCGCTCACCCACTGCGCCTCGACGTCGGCGGGGATCGCGTCGCGGTCGTGCGCGGGGCCGAGCTTGATGCCGGTGGGGATCCGCTCCGCGAGCGCGAATGCCCAGTCCAGCGAGGGGGAGTAGTCGTCGGCGGCGACGCGGCGGGTCTCGGAATGCCCCGCCGTGCGCCGGGCCGGATCCAGCCACACGGCCGCGGTCCCGGGGTGCGAGGCCGTCGACGGGGCGGGAGCGTGGTCCTCCGCGAACCCGTGCCGCACCTCCGCGTCGGATCCGAACGGGGCGAGGTTGTACGCGGCCAGTGCCGCTGTCACCTCGTCGGCGTCGACCGCCGTCACCCCGAGGCCCGCGCCGGCGAAGGCGAGCGCGTCGCCGCCGATCCCGCAGCCGAGGTCCGACACGTGCGCGATCCCTGCCGCGCGCATCCGGCCGGCATGCCGTGCGGCGACGCCGAGCCGCGTGGCCTGCTCGAGGCCGGCGCGGGTGAAGAGCATCCGGTCCGCGAACTCCCCGAACTTCGCGGTCGCCCTGGTGCGCAGCCGCGCCTGGCCGACCACGGCCGAGACGAACTCGGGCGAGTGCCCCTCGGCGCGCAGCCGCATGACCGCGCGGGCGGCGGCATCCGTGGACGCGATGGGCCCGAGGGCGTCGAGCATCCGCAGCGCCTCGGGCGTCAGCAGCGTTCGCAGTTCGCTCATTTCCACGCGGTCCAGGCTATCGACGTCGTGGCTCGCCCCGGCACCTGCCGCGAGTGCGGGGGATCCTGCCGAATGCACGGGATCCCCGCGAATGCACGGGATCCTGCCGAGTACACGGGATCTTCGCGCGAACAACCCGTGCGCTCGGTGACAACCCATACGCACGCAGGGCGGGACGGCGACAACCCGTGCGATCGGCGGCGCACGGGCTGGCACTCTGATTGCGGGAGTGCCAGCGATGTGCCTAGACTGTGGTTAGCACTCTCAGGCTGAGGGTGCTAATCAGTCTTGAACCGTCAGAAAGAGGTAGACCGTGTCGGTTTCCATCAAGCCGCTCGAGGACCGCATCGTCATCAAGCAGGTCGAGGCCGAGCAGACCACCGCGAGTGGCCTGGTCATCCCCGACACCGCCAAGGAGAAGCCCCAGGAGGGCGAGGTCGTGGCCGTGGGCCCCGGCCGCATCGATGACAACGGCAACCGCGTCCCGCTCGACGTCACCGTCGGCGACCGCGTGCTCTACAGCAAGTACGGCGGCACCGAGGTGAAGTTCGGCGCCGAGGAGTTCCTCGTGCTGTCGGCGCGCGACGTGCTCGCCGTCGTGGTGCGCTGAGCACCCTTCGAGTTCTCCAGGGAGTACCCCGCCGCGTGCGGGCCGGTTCCTGACGAAGGCCCGGATGCCTCGCATCCGGGCCTTCGTCGTCCCTCCACCTCCGAGTCGTCCCCCTGAGCGGACGCCAGGGCCTCCGCTCGCGGGGACGACTCGGAGATAGCCGGCGGCAGGCCGACATGGCCTTGCGCGGCAATAAGGTTGACCGGTGACCACCACACCGCGCAGCGCCCAGACCGTGGGCGTCGCCTCCGCGATCGGGGCGTACCTGCTGTGGGGCGTGCTGCCGCTGTACTTCCTGCTGCTCCGGCCCACCGAGGGGTGGGAGCTGGTCGCTTGGCGGGTCGGGCTCTCGTTCGTGTTCTGCCTCGTCCTGCTGGCGATCACCCGCGGGTGGAAGCCGCTGATGGCGATCGTGCGGCAGCCTCGGCTGCTCGCCCTCACCGCGCTCGCCGGAGTGCTGATCTACATCAACTGGCAGGTTTTCGTCCTCGCGACCCTGAACGGCGAGATCGTCGAGACCAGCCTCGGCTACTTCATCAACCCGATCGGCACGATGCTGCTCGGCGTGTTCGTGCTGAAGGAGAAGCTGCGCCGGCTGCAGTGGGTCGCGATCGGGATCGCGACCATCGCGGTGCTGGTGATCGTCTTCGCCCACGGCACCTTCCCGTGGATCGCGCTGTCGCTGACCGCATCCTTCGGCATCTACGGACTGGTGAAGAAGAAGATCGGCCCCTCGGTCGACGCCCTGAGCGGCCTCACCCTCGAGTCGTTCTGGCTGCTGCCGGTCGCCGTCGTGCAGCTGATCGCCGTCGGGCTCACCACCGGCATCACGATGGGAGCCAACGGTCCGCTGCACGCGGGTCTGCTCGCCTTCGCCGGCGTGGCCACGGCCGTGCCGCTGCTGCTGTTCGCCGCGGGCACCCGCCGGATCGGGCTGACCGTGATCGGCATGATCCAGTTCATCACCCCGATCATGCAGTTCCTCGTGGGCGTGCTCGTGATGCACGAGCCGATGCCGGTCGAGCGCTGGATCGGGTTCGGGATCGTCTGGATCGCGATCGCCGTGTTCCTGATCGACCTCGCGCTCGCCACCCGCCGGATGCGCGCGAACCGCGGTGCGATCGCGGAGCCGAACCCCGGCACCGACACGATCCCCGTCCCCTGATCCCCGACCCGCGCTGCGTCCGCCGACGGCCCCCGTCCGAGACGCACGTCACTTCTCCGTGATCGGCTGCTCCTTCTAGAAGGGAGTGCGTCGACCTGCCTTCAGCAGTCGTCCACGGAAGAGGGCCTGTCCGCGTCGCTGCGCGTGATGCGACGGGAAACGGCTCTGATCCCGAACCGGAGGGGCGCGGACGCGACGTCCGCACCGGTTCGGGCTGGATGCGGGGGAAGCCATGGGGACGCGCGGAGAGCTGGTTCAGCGACTGCCGCCCGCCGACGAGACCCTTCGGCGCCGGGACGCCGGTGAGGGCGGGGAGCGCCCGGGTCCCGCCGCCCCCTCGACGCGCATGATCCTCGGCGCCAACACGATCGCGGTGCACGGCCTCCGCGCCGGCGGCGATCGCACGTCGGGGGTCGCCTCCGGCCGGATCAAGCTGCTCATGGTGCGCGGAGGATCCGTGCGGATCCCGTCCGGGGGAGGATTCGTCGACCTCCATGACGGTCAGGGCCTCCTGGTGATCGGCACCGCTTCGGTCCGGATGATGCCGTCGAGCGATGGTGAGATCATCGCGGTCGGCATGCCCGTCGATGCGCTTCCCGGGCTGTCGCTGACGAGGAACTCCGCGATCGCCATCGAGGATGCGGCGCTGATGCGTCCGATCGGTGCGTTCGCGCATACTGTCCACGGGGGAGATCCGCTCGATGCGCTCTCGCGCGAGCGTTTCGCGGGGATCCTCCGCGACCTGGTCCTGGTCGCCGTCCGGCGAGCGATCACCGGCATCGCGTCCCCTGCCCCCTCGCTCCGTCAGCGCGCCACCGCGATCCTGCAGCGGCGCTTCGCGGATACCGGTCTCACTCCTGCGCGCGTGGCCGCGGAGCTGCACGTGTCGCTGCGCCAGCTCGAGCGCGAGTTCCAGCCGTCGGGCAGGACCATCCGCCAGGAGATCCGCAGGATCCGGGTCCTGGCCGCGGTCGCCCTGCTGCAAGGCGACCGGAGCGCGGAGCTCACGATCGATGCGATCGCGGTGCGGGTCGGTCTCAGCAACGGTTCGAGCCTCGCCAGGGCGACCGCGGCGGAGGGCCTGCCCTCACCGTCGCGCGTGCGCGCCCGCGGCTCGGGCGGCGGTGTTCCGAGCCGCGCTCACACCTGACACGACCGGCTCGGCACACGGAGCGACCAGGTCCGAAGACCCGGGACGAGACGGGCGGATCGCCGGATTGGATACCGGAGGGCCACCGCTCCAGCACCCGAGGGGCGGTAACAGCGCCGCCGTACGCGGACGCCGACAGAACTGGAGCAGAAACATGACCGAGAACCTTCCTGCACGCGACGTGTCGCGCCGTGCGATCGTCAAAGGCGCCGCGTGGTCGGTGCCGGTGATCGCCGTCGCGGCGGCGACGCCGCTCGCGGCCGCCAGCGAGACGGCGCCGGAGGCGAACTACGCGGAGGTGACCGCCACCGCGAACCCGAAGGTCGGCACCAACCCGAACTTCAAGATCCAGGGGCAGTACACCGATGGCGCGAACTACGTGGACGGCGCCCTCAAGGCGGGCACTCTCGTCACCTTCACGTTCGCGAACGGTGCGACAGCGGCCTCCTACTCGGGGCTGTCCGGGCTGTCGTTCGTGAGCGGCGATCCTGCGACCGGCGGTCCGGTGATCTTCCAGGTCACGTCCACCACGACCAGCCAGGTCAAGGTCACGTTCAACAATGTGGCGCCCGTGGGCGGCGCCATCATCGCCGAGGTGCTCGGCGGCACGGGCACGGCCACCATCACCGCGTGAGGTCGCCGAGGGCTGCGGTCCTCCCACCCGGCCGCCGTTCTCAGGGACGGCGGCCGCGTCGGTTTCCCGGGGGTCCGCTCCGCGAGCTCCATTCCTGGGAATACCGCACCTCTGGCGGCGCTTAGAATCGATACACGCGCGCGAGAAGAGGAGCCCCGCAACCCATGGAGCAGCACGACCCGTTCGGTTTTGTCGGATTGACCTACGATGACGTTCTGCTTCTGCCGGGGCATACGGATGTGATCCCGAGCGAGGCGGACACCTCGTCGCGCGTGACGCGCCGCATCTCCGTCGCGACGCCCCTGCTCTCCAGCGCCATGGACACCGTGACCGAGGCGCGCATGGCCATCGCCATGGCGCGCGAGGGCGGCCTGGGCATCCTGCACCGCAACCTGTCGATCGCCGATCAGGCCGCGCAGGTGGACCGTGTCAAGCGCAGCGAGTCCGGCATGATCACGGATCCGATCACGACGACCCCTGACGCGACGATCGCCGAGGTCGACGCGATGTGCGCGAAGTACCGCATCTCCGGCCTGCCGGTGGTGGATCCCGACGGGCGCCTGCTCGGCATCGTGACGAACCGCGACATGCGGTTCGTCTCCGGGTCCGCGAAGCAGACCACGCTCGCCCGCGACGTGATGACGAGCGAGAACCTCGTGACCGCGCCCGTCGGCGTGGCCGCAGAGCAGGTCATCGCGCTCTTCGCGAAGCACCGCGTGGAGAAGCTCCCGCTCATCGACGACGGCGGCAAGCTCGCAGGCCTCATCACCATCAAGGACTTCGACAAGAGCGAGAAGTACCCGCTCGCCACGAAGGACGACCAGGGCCGCCTTCGGGTGGGCGCCGCGATCGGCTTCTTCGGCGATGCCTGGGAGCGCGCCGAGGCTCTGCGCGACAAGGGCGTGGACGTGCTCGTCGTCGACACCGCCAACGGTCAGTCCCAGGGCGTGATCGACCTCGTCAAGCGGCTCAAGGCGGATCCGTCCTTCGCGCACATCGACATCATCGGCGGCAACGTCGCGACCCGCGAGGGCGCTCAGGCGCTCGTGGACGCCGGCGTGGACGCCGTCAAGGTCGGGGTCGGCCCCGGTTCCATCTGCACCACGCGCATCGTCGCGGGTGTCGGCGTTCCTCAGGTCACGGCCGTGTACGAGGCGTCGCTCGCCGCTCGCCCCGCCGGCATCCCGGTCATCGCGGACGGCGGCCTGCAGTACTCGGGCGACATCGCCAAGGCGCTCGTCGCCGGTGCCGACGCCGTGATGCTCGGCTCCCTGCTCGCCGGCACCGAGGAGTCCCCGGGCGAGATCGTCTTCCAGGGCGGCAAGCAGTTCAAGCTGTACCGCGGGATGGGCTCGCTCGGCGCGATGCAGACCCGCGGCAAGCAGACGTCCTACTCGAAGGACCGCTACTTCCAGGCGGACGTGCCCAGCGACGACAAGCTCATTCCCGAGGGCATCGAGGGCCAGGTGCCCTACCGCGGCCCGCTGGCCGCTGTCGCGTACCAGCTCGTCGGCGGTCTTCGCCAGTCGATGTTCTACGTCGGTGCGCGCACGATCGAGGAGCTCAAGACCCGGGGCAAGTTCGTCCGCATCACCGCGGCCGGGCTCAAGGAGTCGCACCCGCACGACGTGCAGATCGTGGTCGAGGCGCCGAACTACAAGCGTTGAGTCCAGATCGGGTCGATGCCGCGCAGCGGCGTTGACGCGGCTGGACTCAAGGTGGAGCGCCCTTCGTCTCGCTCCGCTCGCTCAGGAACCGGACGCGCGAAGCGCGACCGCGCCGAAACCTCCGATGACGAAGGCCCCGGATCCTCACGGATCCGGGGCCTTCGTCGTCCCTCAGGCAGAGACGGGCTCCGCCTCGGCAGACTCCGTCTCGGCCACGACCTCTCCGTCCGTGTGGCCGCCCTTCCCGGCAGGCAGCCAGAACGCGATGACGGCGGCGACGAGCAGCACCGCGGCTCCCGTGAACACGGCAGGGCGGGCGGCGTCGACGTAGTGATCGGGCAGCAGCTGTCCGCCGGCGCCGACGAAGATCGCCGTCATCACGGCGGTGCCGAGGGCGACGCCCAGCTCGCGGAGCGTGGAGTTCACGCCGGAGGCCTTGGCGTGGTCGACGAGGCCGAGCGTGGCGAGCAATGCCGTCGCGGAGGGGGCGAACACGAGCCCCATGCCGATGCCGGCGAGGATGAAGGGTGCGACGAGGTCGGCGTAGGGCACGTCCGTGGCGAGGAGCGCGGCCAGCCAGCCCAGCGCGACGCCCTGCAGCAGCAGGCCCGTGACGAGCAGCACCCGTGTGCCGACGCGAGGGGCGATCAGGCCCGCGAGCGGCGCCACGAACATCGGTGCGAGCGTCCAGGGCGTGGTCTGCACGGCGGCCTCGAGCGGGGTGGCCCCCTGCACCACCTGCAGGAACTGGATGAGGATGAAGACGGATCCGAACGTTCCGAAGCTGAACGCGAAGCCGACGACGTTCGTGATCGAGAACGACCGGTCCCGGAAGAGCCGCAACGGCATCAGCGGCGCGGCCGAGCGCAGCTGCCAGATGAGGAAGGCGATCATGAGCGCGCCGCCCAGGGCGAGCTCGGCGATCACGCCGACCGTGTCCCAGCCGTCGTCGTTGCCGCGCACGATCGCGTGCACCAGCGCGAGCACGCCGCCGGCCGCGAGCACCGCGCCCGGCACGTCGATGCGCACCCGCGCGCCGAAGTCGTTGCTGAGCACGATCAGGGCGAGGGGGATCGCGATCACGGCGATGGGCACGTTGATCCAGAAGATCGCCTGCCAGTTCCAGCCCTCCATGATCGCGCCGCCGATGAGCGGTCCGACGGCGACGCCGAGTCCGGAGACGCCGCCCCAGATGCCGATCGCGAGCGGGCGTCGTGGGGCCGGCACTGCTCCGGTGAGCAGGGCGAGGGAGAGCGGCATGACGGCGGCCGCGCCCAGTCCCTGCACGGCGCGGGCGGCGATGAGCTGGCCCGGATCTGAGCTGAGTGCGGCGAACAGCGAACCCGCCCCGAACAGGGCGATGCCGAGTGCAAAAACGGTGCGGCGGCCGAACCGGTCGCCGAGTGCGGAGGCGATGAGGATCGCCCCGGCGAACGCCAGCGTGTAGGCGTTCACGAACCACTGCAGCTGCTCGATCGTGGCGCCCATCTCGCGGTGCAGCACCGGGAGGGCGTTGGTCATGACGAGGTTGTCGAGGGTCGCCATGAACATCGGCAGAGAGGCTGCGGCGATGATGAGCGCGACCGGGCGCGAACGCCGTGGCATCAGGGCGGACCGGCTCCGGCGAGCGGCCGGTGCGGGCGAGGGAACGGTCATGGGAAGCTCCAGTTGTAATTGGATGATTACTAGCGCTGGAGTCAATGTAGTAATCGAATGATTACAAAGTCAAGTCATTCGCTGATAACCTTTCGCCATGACCTCAGCAGCCTCCACGGATCCCGACGTCGGCGAGGAGCCCGGCCGCCGCCTCTCCTCCCAGGAGCGCCGCGCGCAGATCATCCTCGCCGCGCTCACGGTCTTCGGTTCGCGCGGCTACGAGGGCGCCACGACCGATCAGGTGGCCAAGGCCGCCGGCGTCAGCCAGCCGTATGTGGTGCGTCTGTTCGGATCCAAGGAGAACCTCTTCCTGGCGACGATCGAGTTCTCCCTCGACCGCCTGCTCTCGGTCTTCCGGGAGGCCCTCGCGGCGTCGGACGAAGAAGGGGAGCGTCCGGTCGGCAAGCGCATCGGAGAGGCCTATGTCGATCTCATCGAGGTGCGCGGGCTCCACCAGACCCTCGCGCACGCCTACCTGCTCGGCAGCAACCCGGCCATCGGCGCCGCCGCGCGTCAGGGATTCGTCCGGGTCTGGCGCTTCTTCCGCGACGAGGTCGGCCTCGACGCCGACGAGGCCCGCACCTTCCTCGCCGAGGGCATGCTGATCAGCACCATGATCGGCCTGCGGATCGTCGACGACTACGGATCCGATCCGCAGATCACCGAGTTGTTCCGCGCGTGCTTCCCGAACAAGCTGCCGCATGTGCTCGAGGTGCTGCCGCGCAACGAGCACCGTCTCTAGCCGGCGGAGCAGCGACCCCGCGGGGCTGCGACGGATGCACGATGCTGCGACACATGCCGGACGGATCCGGTGATTCAGCCCTGCAGGCGTCGAGCGATCCTGCAGGTGTCGCGCATACCGCGCGACGCCGTCGATCCTGATAGCCTGGTCGGCTCGCTATCGCGCACACGCGCGCGGGCGGAAGGACCACCACCGTGGGATACATCGATGTCGCCGGCGTCTCGCTCACCCTGCCCGACGGCCGCCCCCTGCTCGACGAGGCCTCGTTCCGCGTCGGCGCCGGATCCACAAGCGCCCTGATCGGCCCGAACGGTGCCGGAAAGTCCACGATCCTGCGGATCATCCGCGGCGAACAGGCGACCGACGCCGGTGTCGTGACGATCGACGGATCCCTCGGCGTGATGGACCAGTTCGTCGGCCACGGCAGCGAAGGGCAGACCGTGCACGAGCTGCTCATCGCCGTCTCGCCCGCACGCATCCGGGCGACTGCGGAGGCGCTCGAGGCTGCGGAGAACGCCCTCATCGAGGACGACACCGAGCCCACGCAGATGCGGTACGCGACGGCGATCGCCGAATACGCGGATGCCGGCGGATACGAGCACGAGACGGTCTGGGACCAGTGCACGGTCGCCGCCCTCGGCATCCCGTTCGAGCGGGCGCGGTTCCGCGATCTCGCGACGCTCTCCGGCGGTGAGCAGAAGCGGCTCGCGCTCGAGGCGCTGCTGCTCGGCCCCGATGACGTGCTGCTGCTCGACGAGCCGGACAACTATCTCGATGTGCCGGGCAAGCGCTGGCTCGAGGAGCGACTGCGCGAGACGCCGAAGACCGTGCTGCTCGTGTCGCACGACCGCGAGCTGCTCGCCAGGGCGGCCGACCGCATCGTCACGCTCGAGCCGGGCGGTGCGGGGGCGACCGCGTGGGTGCACGGCGGCGGGTTCGCCACTTATCATCAGGCACGGATCGACCGGATGGACCGGCTCGACGAGCTGCGCCGGCGCTGGGACGAGCAGCACGAGAAGCTGAAGACCCTGGTCGCGAACCTCAAGGTCAAGGCGTCCGCGAACGACGGCTTCGCCTCGCGCTACCAGGCGGCGCAGACGAGGCTGCGGAAGTTCGAAGAGGCGGGTCCGCCTGAGGAGCGCCCGCCCGCGCAGGACTTCGACATGCGGCTGCGGGGTGCCCGCACGGGCAAGCGCGCGATCGTCTGCACCGATCTCGAGCTGACCGGACTCATGCGGCCGTTCGACGCCGAGCTCTGGTTCGGCGACCGTGTGGCCGTGCTGGGCTCGAACGGATCCGGCAAGTCGCACTTCCTGCGGCTGCTGGCCCGCGGCGGCAGCGACCCCGATCCGACTCTCGGACATCTCACGGGTGAGGGCGAGCGGCTCGACGAGGTCGCCCACGCCGGCACGGCGGTGCTGGGCGCGCGCGTCGTGCCGGGGCTGTTCGCGCAGACGCACGCGCACCCGGAGTTCGCCGGACGCACGCTGCTCGAGATCCTGCACCGCGGCGACGACCGCAGGGCGGGGATGCCCCGGGAGGCCGCCAGCTCGGCGCTCGACCGCTATGGGCTGGTGCGCCAGGCGCAGCAGGAGTTCTCGCAGCTCTCCGGCGGGCAGCAGGCCCGGTTCCAGGTGCTGCTGCTCGAGCTGTCCGGCGCGACCCTGCTCCTCCTCGACGAGCCGACCGACAACCTCGACCTCGAGTCGGCCGAGGCGCTCGAGGACGCGATCGCGAGGTTCGAGGGCACGGTCGTGGCGGTCACTCACGATCGCTGGTTCGCGCGTTCGTTCGACCGTTTCCTCGTGTTCGGCGAGGACGGCGGCGTCTACGAGTCGGACGCCCCGGTGTGGGACGAGCGCCGCGTCGCCCGCGCCCGCTGAGACCCGTGCCGCGCGCCCGCTCTCGAACGCGGCGACGGATGCACGACGATGCGACGGATGCACGACGGATCCGCGCATCCGGTCGTGCATCCGTCGCGCGATCCTGCATCCGTCGCACCGGCGCTGGCGCAGGCGCGGGCCCGCACCGGCGGGAGCTCCGGCCCGCTGAGCCACAGGGGCAACCCGGGTAGGCTGGGTTCGTGACCCAGGAGATCGAGCTCGGCCGAGGCAAGCGCGCGCGCCGCGCATACACGTTCGACGACATCGCGGTGGTGCCGTCGCGGCGCACCCGCAACCCGGAGGACGTGTCCACCGCGTGGACGATCGACGCGTTCCCGTTCGAGATCCCCGTGCTCGGCGCCCCGATGGACTCGGTGATCAGCCCCCGCACGGCGATCATGCTGGGTCAGCTCGGCGGCTTGGGTGTGCTCGACCTCGAGGGCCTGTGGACCCGGTACGAGGATCCGGAACCGCTGCTCGCAGAGATCGCGGGCCTCGACGAGGCCAGCGCGACCTCGCGCATGCAGGAGCTCTACGCCGAGCCGATCAAGCCCGAGCTGATCAAGGCGCGGTTGGCGGAGATCCGCGACGCCGGTGTCACGGTCGCCGGATCCCTCACGCCGCAGCGCACCCAGGAGCTGTACCAGACCGTGGTCGAGGCGGGCGTCGACCTCTTCGTCATCCGCGGCACGACCGTCTCGGCCGAGCACGTGTCGAGCGTCGCCGAGCCCCTGAACCTGAAGAAGTTCATCTACGACCTCGACGTCCCCGTGATCGTCGGCGGCGCCGCCACCTACACCGCGGCCCTGCACCTCATGCGCACGGGCGCTGCGGGCGTGCTCGTCGGCTTCGGCGGGGGAGCGGCCTCCACCACGCGCGCCACGCTGGGCATCCACGCTCCGATGGCCACCGCGGTCTCCGACGTCGCCGCGGCGCGCCGCGACTACCTCGACGAGTCGGGCGGACGCTACGTGCACGTGATCGCCGACGGGGGTGTGGGCACCTCGGGCGACATCGTCAAGGCGCTCGCGATGGGCGCCGACGCGGTCATGCTCGGCGTCGCCCTCGCCCGTGCCACGGACGCGCCGGGTCAGGGCTTCCACTGGGGTCCCGAAGCGCACCACCCGAAGCTGCCGCGCGGCCGTCGTGTGGCGGTCGACGGCGTCGCGACGCTCGAGGAGATCCTGTACGGCCCGGCCCCCGTGGCCGACGGCACCGCCAACCTCATCGGCGCCCTCCGCAAGTCGATGGCGACCACGGGCTACTCCGATCTCAAGGAGTTCCAGCGCGTCGAGGTCGTGCTGTCTCCCTACGAGTCCTGAACGCCCGCCGTTCTTGAACCCTCCCGTGTCATCTCCGCAGCGCCCCGTCGCCTCAGCAGCCGAGTTCCCGCCGACCCTGCGCGAGGTGATGCTGCGCGGCCGCTGGATCGGCATGCTGCTGCTGTGCCTGGTGGTCGCCGGGGTGTTCGCCTGGCTCGGCCAGTGGCAGCTCGGCCGCGCGATCGACACGAACCCGCCCGCGCCCGGAGCCACCGAGAAGGTGCTGCCGATCGACCAGGTGGTGAAGCCGGGAGCCTACCTCGACGGGCCCCTTGTCGGGCAGCGCGCCGAGACCAGCGGATCCTGGGTCCCTGGCGACTTCCTCGTCGTCTCGTCGCGCTTCAACGACGGGGCTGAGGGGTACTGGGTGACCGGTCAGCTGCGGATCGCCGGCACGGCGAAGCCCACCTCTCTCGCCGTGGCGATCGGATGGGCCCCCGACGAGAAGGCCGCTGAGGCCGCGGTGCAGCGACTGGAGAAGACGGCGGACGGATCCGTCCTCACGGTCACTGGGCGTCTCATCTCGGACGAGGGCCCCGTCGCGCCGCCGCAGGACCAGCCCGCGCGCATGGACCGGATGTCTCCCGCGGCGCTGCTCGGCTTCTGGCACGACACCGCCGAACTGGACGTCTACCGGCCGTACCTGGCCTCGGGCACCCCGCTCGGCGGTCTCGACACGATCTCCTCGCCGGCGCCCGAGGAGCATTCCTCGGTCAACTGGCTGAACATCTTCTACGCCGTGGAGTGGGCGATCTTCGCCGGCTTCGCGTTCTACCTCTGGTACCGCCTGGCCAAGGACGCCTGGGAGCGCGAGGTCGAGGAGTTCGAAGAGCGCAACAGCGCCGCGGACTGAGGCGGACCGAGTCCTTTCTGCGCTCTTCTGCGCACTCCAGAGGTGCACTTCTGAGCGCGGAAATCGGCACGGGTGCGCGTTCGCGCGGACGCCCTGCCGCGACCCCAGTCCCCCGTTGGTGACGAGCCGGTGAACAGCTTTCAGCCAGTGCATATCTTCCTTGAAGAGGGTCCATAGCCTCGCCTATCGTCGGTGGGGTGTGCGGCCGCCCGAATGCGCTGCGCACCGACGATCCCGACCGGGAGCCGTCGCATCCGTTCCGTGGAGGCAGCGCTGATGAAGTCCGTCCCCGATGGAGAGAACCGCATGGTTCCCTCGTCGTTCCGCAGAAGAGGGGCGCGACTCGGCGCCCTCGCCGCGACCACCGTCGCGGCGCTGAGCTTCGGCTGCCTCGCGGCCGTTCCGGCGTTCGCCGACACGACCGGTACCGGTGTCGTGATCAACGAGGCCTACCTCTCCGGCGGCAGCGCCGGCGCGGCCTACAAGAACAAGTTCGTCGAGCTCTACAACCCGACGCACGACGCGGTCGCGCTCGACGGGCTGTCCCTGCAGTACCGGTCTGCGGGCGGCACCGGCAGCTCGACCGGCGCCTTCGCGCTCTCCGGCACGATCGCCGCGGGCGGCTACTACCTCATCCAGGGCGGCACCAACGGAACGAACGGCGAGGCCCTGCCGACGCCCGACCTGACCAGCGGCCTGAACCCGAGCGGCAGCGCCGGCACGATCGCGCTGGTCAAGGGCGCCTCGGCCATCACACTCCCGACCGGATCCGTCACCGGCAACGGCGATGTGATCGACCTGCTCGGCTACGGCACGTCCAACACCTTCGAGGGCGCAGCCGCCACGGCCCCCGCAGGCAACACCGACGTCAAGTCCCTCAACCGGACGAACGGGGCCGATACCGACTCGAACAGCGCCGACTTCACGCTGTCCGCCACGCTCACCCCGAAGAACACGTCCGCGGCGGCCGAGTTCCCGACCGACCCCGGTACCGGTCCGGAGCCGACCCCGACCCCGACGCCGACCGACACCCAGGCTCCCGGCGAGACCAAGACCATCGCCGAGGTGCAGGGCACCACCGACACGTCGCCGCTCGTCGACCAGACCGTCACCGTGCAGGGCATCGTGACCGGCGACTACCGCACCGGTGGATACAAGGGCATCACGATCCAGACCGAGGGCACCGGCGGGGACGTCAAGACCGACGGCGCCTCGGACGGCATCTTCGTCTATCTGAACGCACTCGCCCCGTCCGTGGCGCGCGGCGACCTCGTCACCGTGACCGGCAAGGTCTCGGAGTACTTCGGTCAGACCCAGATCAACCCGGCCGCGGTCGGGGACGTCTCGGTCGTGACGGCCGGCGCAGGCGTGCCGCAGCCGGTCGCACTGCCCGACAGCGTGCGCGGCGCCGACCGCGAGGCGTACGAGAACATGCTCGTCGCGCCCACCGGCACCTACAAGCTCGCCTCCAGCCACCAGCTCTACAACTACGGCGCGCTGTGGCTCAACGCGGGCGACAAGCTCAACGTCAAGGCCACAGAGCTCGCGCGCCCCGGCGCCGACGCCGACGCGATCACAGCCGCGAACCGCGCGAACCGGATCCTGCTCGACGACGGCTGGTCCTCGCAGATCGGCAAGGGCGGCCACACCGGCGGCCAGCCGTACTTCACGAAGGACACGGTCGTCCGCAACGGTGACACCGTGAACTTCCCCGCCGAGGGCGAGGTCCTGCAGTACGGCTTCGACGACTGGCGCCTGCAGCCGGTGGTGCCGATCTCCGGCACCAGCGATGCGTCGCACAAGCCGACCTTCGGCAGCGAGAACCCGCGCCCGGCCGCACCTCCGGCCGTCGGGGGAGACGTGAAGGTGGCGTCGTTCAACGTCTACAACTTCTTCACGACGCTCTCGAGCCAGGACGCGAACGCCCGCGGCGCCAAGACCGACGCGCAGTTCCAGATCCAGCGCTCCAAGATCGTTTCGGCGATCAACGGCCTGGGCGCCGACGTCGTCGGTCTCATGGAGGTCGAGAACGGACCGAAGTTCGGCCTCGCGCTCGACGCTCCGCTGCAGAACCTCGTGCAGGGGCTCAACGACGCGGCCGGATCCGAGGTGTGGGACTACGTCCGCACGCCCGCGGCGCTGAACGACCCGTCGATCACCGACGCGATCACGACCGCGATCATCTACAAGAAGGCGTCCGTCACGCTCAAGGGCGACGCGTCGACCATCGTCGACGAGACCGTCTTCGGCAACGCCCGCGAGCCGATCGCGCAGTCGTTCCAGACCGCCCAGGGGCGCGTGCTGTCCGTCGTCACGACGCACCTCAAGTCGAAGTCCCCGCCGCAGAACGCGGGCCCGGAGCCGGCCGACGGCCAGGGCTTCTTCAACGCCGACCGCGTCGCGCAGGCCAAGGCCGAGCTCGCGTTCGCGCAGCAGGTGCAGAAGGACTCCGGCAGCGATGACGTCTTCCTCGTCGGAGACTTCAACGCCTACGGCAAGGAGGACCCGATCGACGTCTTCACCCAGGCCGGGTGGACCGACGTCGAGCCGACGCACGCCGCAGGACAGTACACCTACTCGTTCGACGGCGAGCTCGGATCCCTCGACCACGTGATCGCTTCGCCGTCCGCGGCGAAGGCCATCACCGGCGCCGGGGTCTGGAACATCAACTCCCCGGAGTGGAGCGACCGCGGTTACGCGTTCGCCGCCACCGAGTCCGGTACGCCGTACCGCTCCAGCGACCATGACCCGATCCTGGTCGGCGTCAAGGGCGCGGCGGATCCGATCGACATCAACGTCGCGACGATCAACGACTTCCACGGTCGCATCGAGGCCGACGGCGCCGCCGCCGGAGCCGCGGTGCTGGCCGGCGCGGTCGAGCAGATCCGGGCGCAGAACCCGAACACGATCTTCGCGGCCGCGGGCGACCTCATCGGCGCCTCCACGTTCACGTCCTTCATCCAGCAGGACAACCCGACGATCGACGCGCTCAACGCGGCCGGTCTCGATGTGAGCGCGGCGGGCAACCACGAGTTCGACCAGGGCTACGCCGACCTCCGCGATCGTGTGGAGAAGCGCGCGGACTGGACCTACCTCAGCTCGAACGTGTTCCTCACCGCCACCGGCGAGCCCGCGCTCACCCCGGCCTGGGTCAAGGACATCAAGGGCGTCAAGGTGGGCTTCATCGGAGCCGTCACCGAGGATCTGCCGACCCTCGTCTCGCCGGACGGGATGAAGGGCCTCGAGGTCCGCAGCATCCCCGAGTCGGTGAACAAGGTCGCGAAGCAGCTGCGCGACGGCGACGCTTCCAACGGCGAGGCCGACGTGATCATCCTGCTCGTGCACGAGGGCGCGACCACGACCGACGTGGCCAGCATCACCCCCGAGTCGCGTCTGGGCGAGATCGTGAACGGCGTCGACAAGAGTGTGAACGCGATCGTCTCGGCGCACACTCACCTCGCGTACAACCACGTGATCGACGGACGTCCGGTGGTCTCCGCCGGCCAGTACGGCGAGAACCTGGGCCTGATGGACATCAAGGTCGACCCGACCACGAAGAAGCTGCTCTCGATCACCAACGAGATCAAGCCGCTCACGGTGGGCGGCAAGCCCGCCTTCCCGGCCGATCCCGAGGTTCAGGCGATCGTGGACGCGGCGAAGGCGAAGGCCGCCGAGCTGGGCTCCGTCAAGCTCGGCGACATCACCGCCGACTTCAACCGGGCTCGACAGAGCGACGGCAAGACGGAGAACCGCGGTGGCGAGTCCACCCTGGGCAACTTCGTCGCCGACGTGCAGAAGTGGTCCACGGGTGCGGACTTCGCGGTCATGAACCCGGGTGGTCTGCGCGCCAACCTCACCTACGCGTCGAGCGGCGCGGGGGATGCGGACGGCAGCGTGAGCTACAAGGAGGCCGCGACCGTGCAGCCCTTCGCCAATACGCTCATGACGGTGAAGCTCACCGGAGCGCAGGTGAAGCAGGTGCTCGAGCAGCAGTGGCAGCCCACGGGTTCGGCACGTCCGTTCCTCAAGCTCGGCGTCTCCAAGGAGCTGACCTACACGTACGACCCGGCCGCCGCGGCGGGGTCGCACATCACGGGCATCTTCGTGAACGGCGCACCGATCGATGCGGCCGCGACCTACACGGTGGGGGCGAACGCCTTCCTCGCAGCGGGCGGCGACGCGTTCACCGCGTTCCAGCAGGGCACCGACAAGAAGGACACCGGCAAGGTGGACCTGCAGTCGATGGTCGACTGGTTCGCGGCGAACAAGACGGCGTCCCCGGACCTCGCCCAGCGCGCGGTCGGCACGGTGCTCTCGGCTCCCGCCGATGCGGCCGGCTACAAGGCAGGGGAGAGCGTCACGCTGAACCTCAGCTCGCTCGCGTTCACCGCGGGGGAGAAGGCCCCCGGTGACGTGACGGTCTCGCTCGGCGGCAAGGATCTGGTCACGGCTCCGGTGAACCCGGCCATGACGGTGGACGCCTTCGACGAGGCCGGCACGGCCACGCTCACGTTCACGATCCCCGAGGGCGTGACCGGCGCGCAGGCTCTGCACGTCTCGGTCGCCGGCACCGGAACCTCGGTGCAGCTGCCGATCACGGTCGCCGGATCCGACACCGGATCCTTCAACGGCACCGTCTCGGTCGGGGCGGCTAAGGTCCTCGCGGGCGAGAAGCTGACGCTGACCGGCCAGGCCTTCGAGCCCGGCGAGACGCTGACGCTGCAGCTGCGCGAGCAGGGCAAGAAGGGCACGGTCATCGACCTCGGCACCGTCAAGGTCGGCGATGACGGCAGGTTCTCCGTGTCGCCGGTGGTGCCGCGCTCGACCAAGGGCGGCGACTACCTCGTCGCCGCGACCCAGGCCGACGGCGACGAGGCGACCGCTGCCGTCACCGTCGTCCGAGGCAAGGGCCAGCTCAAGCTCGGCTCCTCCACGGTCGCCGCGGGCGGCAGTGTCACGATCGCGGGAGCAGGTCTCGATGAGAACCAGGCCATCGCGCTCGAGCTGCACTCCACTCCGGTCTCGCTGGGTTCCGTGACGACCGACGGGGACGGCGCGTTCTCGGCGACCATCACGATCCCCGCTGGCACCACCCCCGGTGAGCACCACGTGGTCGCGATCCTGGCGGACGGCTCCCAGATCACCGCGGCGATCACGGTCGCCGCGGCGGGATCCGCCGGCGGAGGCGGTCTTGCACTGACCGGTGCGGACTCGGGCTCGTTCCTGCTCCTCGCCGCGGTGCTGCTCGCACTCGGCCTGGGCCTGATCGTCGCCCGCCGTCGCCTGCGCGCGGAGTGATCCTCCCGCGCTGACCTGCGAAGGCCGTCGGATCCTCGGATCCGGCGGCCCTCGTCGTTCTCCCTGCCCCCGGCCGTCGTTCCAGGGGCCCGGGAATCGTGCACAGGTCCGGCGTTTAGACTGGAACCATGCCCGAACCGAAAGCCGCGAGCTTCCCGGCCATCCGCGGGGCGCTGAAGTTCTACCAGATCGCTTCTGTGATCACCGGCGTCATGCTCCTGCTCCTGGTCACGGAGATGGTCCTCAAGTACACCCCGATCCACCTCGAGCTCTTCGCGGGCGGATCCGGCGGCTTCCTCTGGTTCGCCCCGGTCGTCGAGGGCCTGCACGGCGGCCTCGAATCCACGGGCAACGGCCTGAACCTCTCGATGGGGATCCTGGTCGCGCACGGCTGGTTCTACGTCGTCTACCTCTTCGCCTGCTTCCGGGTGTGGAGCCTGATGCGCTGGCCGTTCCTCCGCTTCATCATGCTCGCCCTCGGCGGCGTCGTGCCGTTCCTCTCCTTCATCATGGAGACCCGCGTCGCTCGTGAGGTGAAGGCGTATCTCGCCGCCCGCGACCCTTCGACAGGCTCAGGGACCGAGCCTGAGCAGACCTCGACCACTCCCGCCACGGAAGGTGCCCGTTGACCGACAACACTCCCGACACCGAGCAGCGCCCCGCCCTCGTCGTCGACTTCGGTGCGCAGTACGCGCAGCTGATCGCCCGCCGCGTCCGCGAGGCCGGCGTCTACAGCGAGATCGTGCCGCACACCGCGACCGCCGCCGACATCGCGGCGAAGAACCCGGTCGCCCTGATCCTCTCCGGCGGTCCGTCCTCGGTCTACGAGGAGGGCGCGCCGCAGCTGGACCCGGCCGTGTTCGAGCTCGGGGTCCCGACCCTGGGCATCTGCTACGGCTTCCAGTACATGGCTCGCACGCTCGGCGGCGAGGTCGCGAACACGGGCCTGCGCGAGTACGGCGCCACCGACGCGATGATCCCGGTCAACGACTCCACCCTGCTGGGCGGCCAGCCCGCCGAGCAGAACGTGTGGATGAGCCACGGCGACCAGGTCGCCCGCGCCCCCGAGGGCTTCGAGGTGCTCGCCTCGACCGGCTCGACGAAGGTCGCCGCGTTCGCGGACGAGGAGCGCAAGCTCTACGGCGTGCAGTGGCACCCCGAGGTCAAGCACTCCGACCACGGTCAGGAGATCATCGAGAACTTCCTGCACAAGGGTGCGGGACTCCCTGCCGACTGGAACAGCGGCAACGTCATCGCCGAGCAGGTCGAGCGCATCCGCGCCCAGGTCGGCGACGCCCGCGTGATCTCCGCGATGTCCGGCGGCGTCGACTCCGCCGTCTCCACGGCGCTCGTGCACAAGGCGATCGGCGACCAGCTCACCGCGGTCTTCGTCGACCACGGCCTGCTCCGCAAGGGCGAGCGCGAGCAGGTCGAGCGCGACTACGTCGCCTCGACCGGCGTGCGCCTGATCACGGTCGACGCGGAGGACACGTTCCTCGGGCACCTCGCCGGTGTCACGGATCCGGAGACCAAGCGCAAGATCATCGGCCGCGAGTTCATCCGCGCCTTCGAGCAGGTGCAGCGCGACCTCGTCGAGGAGGCCAGGGCCTCCGGGGAGAAGGTCAAGTTCCTCGTGCAGGGCACGCTGTACCCGGACGTCGTCGAGTCCGGCGGCGGCGCGGGCACCGCGAACATCAAGTCGCACCACAACGTGGGCGGCCTGCCCGATGACCTCGACTTCGACCTCATCGAGCCGCTGCGCACCCTGTTCAAGGACGAGGTGCGCGCGATCGGCCGCGAGCTCGGGATCCCCGACGCGATCGTCGGACGACAGCCGTTCCCCGGGCCGGGCCTCGGGATCCGCATCATCGGCGAGGTCACGCGAGAGCGCCTCGAGATCCTGCGCGAGGCCGACGCGATCGCCCGTGAAGAGCTGACGCTCGCCGGTCTCGACCAGACCATCTGGCAGTGCCCTGTCGTGCTGCTCGCCGACGTGCGCTCCGTGGGCGTGCAGGGCGACGGCCGCACTTATGGCCACCCTGTCGTGCTGCGCCCCGTCTCCTCCGAGGACGCGATGACCGCCGACTGGACCCGCCTGCCGTACGACGTGCTCGCGAAGATCTCGAACCGCATCACGAACGAGGTGCGCGAGGTCAACCGCGTCGTGCTCGACGTGACCTCGAAGCCGCCGGCAACCATCGAGTGGGAGTGACCCCGAAGCCCCCTCTCCGCTGACGGCGAGACTCCAACTGGGCGACGAGAATGCGGTTCGCAAGCGCATTCTCGTCGCCCAGTTGCAGTCTCGCGGACAAGAAGGGTGCTCCGGGTCAGGCGAGGTGCTTGAGCGCCTCGCGTCGGCTCAACGGGGAGAGGGCGGGGTGGGCGTCGACGAACGCGCGCACCCACTCGGGATCCGTGCGAGCGAAGTCCCGCAGCGCCCAGCCGATCGCCTTGCGGATGAAGAACTCCGGATCCGCGATGTTCGGCTCGATCGCGTCGGTGAGCAGCGCGCGGTCGGTCGCGTCCTTGCGCTGCAGCTGCGCGATGATCGCGACCCGGCGGATCCAGAAGTCCTCGTCGTCGGCCCAGACCCGCAGCTCCACGGCCAGCTCGGCGGGATGCGCGTCGAGGAGATCGGCGAGGCGGTGCGCGACCTCGTCGACGTGGTCCCACCAGGCGCCGGTGCGGACCATCTCCTCGTGCACGTCCAGCATGTCCAGCCGCCCGCGCAGCGGCCGCAGGGCCATCAGCGCCTGCGCGGCATAGCGCTCCTCGCGGTGGCCGGCGCTGCGCCACAGCTCGAGCGCGGCATCGCGCAGCTCGTCCGCATCCGCGATGCCGCGCGCGGCCTCCCTGGTGAGCCGCCTGGCCTCGGGCACCCGCACGCCGAGGAACGGCATGGCCGACTTCATGTAGGCCTGCTGGCCGGGGGCGAGGGCAGGATCCGCGGCGTTGCGCAGGGCCTCTCGGACGGTGGCGGCGAGGGGCGAGGAGGAGGTCACATCAGCAGTGTAGAAATCTTTCGGAGAATCTTCGACGGACTGTCGATCCGGCGTCTTCTCGTTCGACGTCTTCAGTGAGAGGGTCGAGACACGACCTGAGACGAGGAGACAGAGACCATGAAGTTCATGCTGATCATGCGCGCGGACGAGCAGGGTGTGCGGGCGTACGAGGACATGCCGTTCGAAGAGGTCATCGCGGCGATGGGTCGTTACAACGAGTCGATGATCAAGGCGGGCGTGCTGATCGCCGGCGAGGGACTCACCGACGCGGCCGAGGGCTTCGTCGTCGACTTCTCCGCCGAGGCGCCGCTGGTCACCGACGGCCCCTACGGCGAGACCAAGGAGCTGTTCAACGGCTTCTGGATCATCGAGGTGTCCACGCGCGAGGAGGCGGCGGAGTGGGCCAAGCGCGCTCCGCTCAGCGCCGGCGCCTACCTCGAGGTGCGTCGCGTCACCGAGATGGAGGACTTCCCGGCCGATAACGAGTGGATCCAGAAGGAGGCCGGCTGGCGCGAGGAGGCGGCCGCCCGCGCGGCCGAGTGAGGACCATGCCGGGATCCGATTCCACGGCGACGGCGGGCTCCCCGGTGGAGCGCGCCGTCGCCGCGGTGTGGCGCATCGAGTCGGCGCGCATCGTCGCGACCCTGACCCGCTACACCGGCGACTTCGGGCTCGCGGAGGACCTCGCCCAGGATGCGCTTCTGGAAGCGCTCGCGCAGTGGCCGCAGGATGGCATCCCCGCGAACCCCGCCGCGTGGCTGACGGCGGTCGCCAAGCGCCGCGCGATCGACGGCTGGCGGCGCAGAGAGCGCTACGACGACCGGCTCGCGGTGATCGCGCATGATCTCGCGCGGGAGCAGGACGACGCCCTCGATGCGCCGCCGTGGGATCCGGACGCGATCGACGACGACGTCCTGAGGCTCGTCTTCATCGCCTGTCACCCCGTGCTGTCGCGTGAGGCCCGTGTGGCGCTCACGCTGCGCGTGGTCGGCGGTCTCAGCACCGAGCAGATCGCCCGCGCCTTCCTCGTGCCGACCGCGACCGTGCAGCAGCGGATCGTGCGCGCCAAGAAGACGCTCGCCGCGGCGAAGGCCCCGTTCGAGGTGCCGTCGAGGGAGGATCTCCCGGCGCGGCTCGGCGCCGTGCTCGGCGTGCTGTACCTGGTGTTCAACGAGGCGCACGCGGCGACTGCCGGGGAGGACCTGCTGCGTCCGGATCTGGGCCGCGAGGCGATCCGGCTCGCCAGGGTGCTCGCCGCGCTCCTGCCCGGAGAGCCCGATGCGCACGCGCTGCTGGCGCTCATGGAGCTCACCGCCGCCCGCTTCCCGGCGCGGGTCGATGCGCACGGGGATCCGGTGCTCCTCGCGGATCAGGACCGCCGGCTGTGGGATCGGGGCAGAATCGCGCGCGGACGCGCCGCCCTGGCCCGTGCGGACGCGTTCGGCCGTGGGCGCGGCGCCTATGCGCTGCAGGCCGCGATCGCGGAATGCCATGCGGTGGCGCCCACAGTCGAGGAGACCGACTGGGCAACGATCGTGCTGCTGTACGAGGCGCTCGGCCGGATCGCGCCGTCGCCGGTCGTGGAGCTCAACCGCGCCGCCGCGGTCGCGATGGCCACGGGACCCGCCTCGGCGCTGCGCATCATCGACGCCCTCGCCGAAGGCGGTGCACTGCGCGGGTACCACCTGCTGCCCGCCACCCGCGGCGAGCTGCTGCTGCGGCTCGGGCGCGAGGAGGAGGCGCGGTCGGAGTTCGCGGTCGCCGCAGCGCTCGCGGGTAACGACCGCGAGCGCGCGCTGCTCGAGCAGAAGGCGCGCGGCTGAGCAAGGCCATCCGCACCCACGACGAAGGCCGCCCTCCGAGGAGAGCGGCCTTCGTCGTGGAACCGTGCGCTAGTTGGATCTGGCGATCGCGATCATGCGCAGGATCTCGACGTACAGCCAGACCACGGTGACCATGATGCCGAAGCCGCCGAGCCAGCCGTACACGCGCGGGGCGCCGTTGCGGACGCCCTGCTGGATCTGGTCGAAGTCCATCACGAGAGAGTAGGCGGCCATGAAGACCACGAGCACGCCGATGATGAGGCCGAGCGGGACCGGTCCGATCTTGACCTGGCTGAGGAGGCCGAACATCTGGTTCTGCGGCAGCACGCCGAAGAGCATCAGTCCGACGTTCAGCAGCGAGAAGACGAGGTAGCCGAGCATCGCGATCATCACGATCTTGGTCATCTTCGCCGAAGCGCGCACCTTGCCGCTGGCGAACAGCGCGAGGGTCACCGCGACGACCGCGACGGTCGCGAGGCTGGCCTGCAGCACGATTCCGGGGTACAGCACCTCGAAGTACGCGGAGATGCCACCGATGAACAGGCCCTGGAACGCCGCGTAGGCGACGATCAGTGCAGGGCGCACCTTCTTGCGCGAGGTGAAGCTCACGATCATCGCGAGTGCGAAGCCGCCGATCGCGCCGACGATCCACGGCCACATCTGGATCGTGGCCAGCACCGCTTTCTTGACGTCCGCATTGTTGGTATCGGGAACGACCCCGCCCGGGAGCGTGAAGAACCAGCCGATCACGGCGAAGACCAGCAGGATGGCGAACAGGCCCGCGGTCTTCCACACGGTGTCCTCGACGGTCATCCGGTTGGTCTCGATCGCGCCCGCCGGGGGAGAGGCGTACATCCCCTCGAGGTTGGCGTTCACGGCGGCCTGCTGCGCCGCGAACTGCCCGGCGGGCGGCGGCGCGTACTGCCCGTTCTGGGCACCCGCCTGCGGGCCTCCCGGATAGGTCGCGACGGCGCGCGGATCCTTCTCCTTGAACGCCGGGTTGTTGAAGGCGAAGTTGCTCATGGTCGGCCTCACTCCTCAGAAGTGGTGGTCATCTTCCTTCTACGATAGCGGCGGATCCTCTGAGCGGCACTGACGTACGCTGAGAGCGTGACCCGACGGATCCCGCTCGACGTCCCCCTGATCATCGGCCATCGCGGCGCTCCCGGCTATCGTCCGGAGCACACCGCCTCCTCGTACCGCCTCGCGTTCGCGATGGGCGCGGATGCCGTCGAACCCGACGTCGTGGCGACGAGCGACGGCGTGCTGGTGATCCGGCACGAGAACGAGATCTCCGGGACGACCGATGTCGCCGATCACCCCGAGTTCGCCGATCGGCGCACGACGAAGCGCATCGACGGGGTGGCACTCACCGGCTGGTTCACCGAGGACTTCACCTGGGCCGAGCTGGCCACGCTGCGCTGCCGTGAGCGCGTGCCGGCACTGAGGCCAGGATCCGCGGGGTTCGACGACACCGAGCCGATCCTGCGCCTGTCCGATCTGCTGGCGCTCGTTGCGGAGGCCTCGATCGAGCACGGCAGGGAACTCGGCGTCGTGCTGGAGATCAAGCACGCCACGTTCTTCGCCGGGATCGGGCACGACCTCGCGGCACTGGTCGAGCGCGACCTGCGAGCCGCGGACTGGGCCTCGGGGGAGCACCCGCTGTGGATCGAGTCCTTCGAGCTGACCGTGCTGGGCGATCTGCGCGCGCGCGGAGTGCCGGCCGTCTACGTCTACCTACTCGAGGCCGAGGGGGCTCCCGCGGATCTCGTCGCCCGCGAAGGCACCGCTGCGCCGGACTACGCCCAGACCCTGACCCCGGCGGGGCTGGACGCCCTGAACGGCGGCGTCGACGGCATCAGCGTGGACAAGCAGATCCTGCTGCGGCGTTCGGGACGCGAGCTGGTCGCCGAGGCGCATGCACGCGGCCTCGTCGTGTTCACGTGGACCTGCCGCCCGGAGAACGCCTTCCTCGACCGCAGGTTCCGCCGCGGCGCCCAGGGCGCCTTCGGGGACTACCGGGCGGAATGGGCGGCGATCGCCGGCACCGGCGTCGACGGCGTCTTCGTGGATCATCCCGATCTCGGACAGGTCGCGTTCCGGGGCTGAGTGGCCGCGCCCGGCAGGGTTCGATGTCGGCGGGCGGACCTAGACTTGTGAGGTCATGAGCGAAGCCCCTTCCCCCGTCATCCTCCCGCCCGGATCCTCCCACCGAGGGCCGGCGGGGCCGGCCTCCGGCGCCTCCGCCGACGACCTGCTCACGGGGCTCAACCCGCAGCAGCTCGACGCGGTCACCTACCGCGGGCAGGCGCTGCTGATCGTCGCCGGCGCGGGGTCGGGCAAGACCAGCGTGCTCACGCGCCGCATCGCCCTGCTGCTGCGTCAGCGGGAGGCCTGGCCCAGCCAGATCCTGGCGATCACGTTCACCAACAAGGCCGCAGGAGAGATGCGCGAGCGCGTGGAGCAGCTCGTGGGCGATTCCGCGCGCGGCATGTGGATCTCGACGTTCCACTCCGCGTGCGTGCGGATCCTGCGTCGCGAGGCCGAGCAATTCGGCTTCACGAAGTCGTTCACGATCTACGATTCCGGCGACTCGCGTGCACTCATCAAGCGCCTCGTGAAGGACCACGAGGCCGATGCGTTCGGCTTCACCCCCGCGGCGATGCAGTCGCGGATCTCGAAGCTCAAGAACGAGCTGCAGGACGCCGAGTCATACGCCCGGCAGGCGAACATGTCGGATCCGGCGGAGCGCGTCTTCGTCGAGGTCTTCGCCGACTACCAGCGCCAGCTGCAGAAGGCCAACGCCTTCGACTTCGACGATCTCATCGGGCAGACCGTGTACCTCTTCCGCGCGTTCCCGCAGGTCGCCGACGTCTATCGCCGTCGCTTCCGGCACATCCTCGTGGACGAGTACCAGGACACCAACGCCGCCCAGTACGCCCTGATCCACGAGCTCACCCGTCCGGTTCAAGGTGATGCGCCCGAGCCGCATGCCTCCAACGGAATGATGATCTTCGAGCCTGACCCGCACGAGTCGGCCGGGGCCGAGCCCGGAGCCTCGCTCACGGTCGTCGGCGACTCCGATCAGTCGATCTACGCCTTCCGCGGCGCGGACATCCGCAACATCAGCGAGTTCGAACGCGACTTCCCCGGCGCCAAGGTCGTGCTGCTGGAGCAGAACTACCGCTCCACGCAGAACATCCTGTCGGCGGCGAACGCCGTGATCAGCAACAACTTCGATCGCAAGGACAAGAAGCTCTGGAGCGACAAGGGCTCCGGCCACGCGATCGTCGGATTCACCGGCTACTCGCAGCACGACGAGGCGCAGTTCGTCGCCGATGAGGTCGAGTCGCTGCGCCGTGCCGGCATGCCCTACGGCGAGATGGCGGTCTTCTACCGCACCAACTCGCAGTCCCGCGCGCTGGAGGAGATCTTCATCCGCTCCGCCGTGCCGTACAAGATCATGGGCGGCACCAAGTTCTACGAGCGCGCCGAGATCAAGGACGCGCTCGCCTATCTCGTCGCGATCGCGAACCCGGCCGATGAGATGGCGGTGCGCCGGATCCTGAACAAGCCGCGCCGCGGCATCGGCGACGTCACGGAGACGTCGATCGCGCGCTTCGCGGAAGAGCACGGACTGAGCTTCCGCGACGCGCTCGCGCACCCGACCCAGCTCGGCGTCGGCCCCAAGATCCAGGCCGCGATCGCGCTGCTGGACGCGGTGCTGCGCGAGGCGACGGAGATCATGCTGCCGGCCTCCGGCGAGGTGGCGCCGCCCACCGCGGTCGCCGAGGGGCTCACCCTGCTGCTGCAGAAGAGCGGCTACATGGACGCGCTGCGCGCGAGCCGTGACCCGCAGGACGAGGCGCGGCTGGAGAACCTCGACGAGCTCATCGCGGTGACCCGCGACTTCGCGCGGAACAACCCGGAGGGCACGATCGCCGACTTCCTCACCGAGGTCGCGCTCGTCTCCGACGCCGACGACCTCGACGACGAGTCCGGGGTGGTCTCCCTCATGACGATGCATACGGCGAAGGGCCTCGAATTCGACGCCGTGTTCGTGACCGGCGTGGAGGAGGACCTCATCCCGCACCGGATCTCGGCGAACGAGCCCGGTGGTCCGCAGGAGGAGCGGCGCCTCTTCTACGTGGGGATCACGCGCGCCCGCAAGCGTCTGCACATCTCGCTCGCGATGACCCGTGCGCAGTTCGGCGAGGTCTCGGTCGCGATGCCGAGCCGGTTCCTGCAGGAGATCCCGGCCGAGCTCATCGACTGGCGGCAGTCCCCGGGGGATGTGAACTCGCGCGGCGGCATGCAGTCCCGTGCCTTGAACGCCCGTCGGCCCGGCGGATCCGGAGGATACGGATCGGGCGGTTCGGGCGGCGGATCCGGCGACAGGTTCGCTCCGCGGGCGCTGCCGAAGCGGGACGGGCTCAAGCCGCTGTCGACCGCGATGGACAAGTTCCCGAACCGGGTCACGGCGAAGGTGCGCGACAACGGCGACCTCGAGCTCGCCGCGGGCGATCGCATCAGGCACGACGACTTCGGTGAGGGCACCGTCGACGCGATCACCGGCGAGGGGGCGAAGCGGATCGCGCACGTGCGCTTCGACGCCGCAGGTCAGAAGAAGCTGCTCGTCAAGATCGCGCCGATCGAGAAGCTCTGACCGCCGCTCGACGATCGTGGACACGCGGGGGCGTGGCGGAGGGCGGTCCCGGTTTAGGCTGGGGCAATGGGCCTTTTCTCGCGCCGTAAGAAGCAGGACGACGACGTCACGCCGGAGTCCGCTCCCGCCGCCGCAGAGGTCGGTTCGGACGCCGAGACGGTCGTGAGCACGCCCGGCATCGCGTCGGCATCCGAGCCCTCGGGCGACGCCGCCGCGCCCGTGGTCAACGTCTCCGTGCAGGCCTTCCGCGGCCTGGGGTCTCCCTCCGGCCCTGCGGTCGCCCCTCCCGCCGAAACCCCGGAGGCGGGGCACGACCTGATCGACCCCGTCGAGGACGAGACGCCGATCGCGCCCGGGCAGGCGCAGGCGCCGTCGGGCCGTCCTCCTCTTCCTCTCGCCCCGGTGGATCCGCCAGAGCAGACCGAGTCGATCCCCGGCATGCCCGACAACGCGCTGCTGCGCGATGCGCTGGCGCAGCTCGGCGACGACGCGAGCCAGGCCGAGCTGCTGGGCGTGCTGCGTCAGTCGTTGCAGGGACACCTCTTCCTGCGCGTGAGCGGCGATGCCGGAGAGCAGATCAAGGAGGGCAAGCCTCTGGCCATCGCGGTCGTCAACGACGGCGAGAGCTCCTTCATGCTGGCGTTCAGCTCCGCCGCTGCGGTGCGCGACTCCGTGCAGCAGGGCGATGAAGACCCGGCGGAGACCTCGGCCGTGGTGCAGCCCGTGCAAGCGGTCTATCAGAACGTCATCGACGGACCGTTCGCGGGCCTCATCATCGACAACGCCTCCGAGCCGCATCGCGTGGTGTTCCCCTCGGAGATCCTGCAGAAGGCGCTCGAGGAGGCGGATCCGACGTTCGCCGTCAAGACCCTGCTCGCTGCCCCCCGGGAGGCGGACTCCGAGGCGCGCGTCGCCGAGGCGCTCACCACAGCCCGGCTCTGGGTCGCGGTCAGCGACGTGGAGGGCGACGGCCAGTACGGCGTGGCGGAGGCGCACACCGCCGACGGCTCGCGCTACCTGCAGCTGTTCAGCCACCCTCTCGAGGTCATCGCGCTCGGCCGCGGCGATCAGCCGCTGCCCTTCACGGCCGAGCAGATCGGCGGCGTGCTGGTGCAGCAGCCCGGGATGAGCGGCGTGCTCGTCGACGCCGCGGGGCCCGCGATCGCCGTGAGCCGCGAGGCTCTCGCACCCGTGATCGCGCTCGCGCCGGCGGAATAGGAGGGCGTTTCAGGGCCGCGTTCCACTGCTCCTCAAGGTTCCCTGAAGGAAGCCTGAAGAACGCGTCCAGTTCCTTGCATACCAGTATTACGGCTCTCAGGATGGGGTTCATCAGCCCCTGACCGCAAGGAACAACATGAACGCCGAGGCATCCTCCACACGCAACCGTCGCAAGATCCTCGCCGTGCTCGCCGGAGGCCTCGTCCTCGGCGTGGGTGCGGCCATCACGCTCGCCGCGTGGAACGACTCCGAGTTCGCGACCGGCACCTTCACCGCCGGCTCCTTCAACCTCGAGGGATCCACGACCTCCGCGACGGCCGGGTTCAGCAACCACAACGTGACCAAGGGCGACACGGCCGCCGCTCTGAGCATCAGCGCGCCGTTCAGCAACCTCACTCCCGGTGACGTCGTCTACGCGCCGTTCTGGGTGCGCCTGGACAGCACGACGACCAACAACGCGACTCTCGTGGCGTCGACGGGCACGGGCACGGGCGCCAACGCGAGCAACATCTCCTACTCCGTGTACTCGATCGCGCCCGCCGCGACGTGCGACGCGACCGCCACCACCGGGACGCTCGTCGCTTCCGGCACCGACCTCACGACCTTCACGGCCGGATCCAGCGTCGCCCTCAGCAAGGGCGCGACCGCGGGAACGGCGGGCACCGCCACGCAGCTGTGCTTCGTCGCGACCGCGAAGTCGTCCCTCGCCCAGGGAGGGGCTGCGACCGGGACCTGGTCGTTCACGGCCACCTCGAGCTGACCCATGCCTTCCGGGGAGACCACGACCGTCGTGCCGACGCGTCGCCGCCTCCGCACGCGCCGGCGCGGGCTCGCCCTGAAACGGATCAGGGCGGTGCTCGCCGGCGGGCTCGTGCTCGGCGTCGGCGCCACCGTGACGCTCGCGAGCTGGAACGACGGCGAATACGCCACCGGCACGTTCACCGCCGGGAGGTTCGATGTCGTCGGCAGCATCAACGGCACGACCTTCGCGAGCCACGCGACCGCGGGCACGGCGATCGCGATGACCTTCGCCGCGGCAGCGGACGCGGCGGCGCTGGCGCCGGGCAAGACGGTCTACGCGCTGTTCAGTGTGAAGACCGCCAACCCGTCCGTCGCAGGAACGGTCAAACTCACCGCGGGCACCTATGCGCCGGGCACGCTCGCCGACTACCTCACGTACGGGGTGAAGACCGTCACGGCCGCGCAATGCGCGTCGGCCGCCGACTACGCGGCGGCGGGATCCGCGGTCGTCATCGCCGACGGGGCGGCGCTGAGCACGACGGCGGCCGGATCCCAGACCCTCGCCGCGAACGGCGGGAACCAGGTGAACTACTGCTTCGCGATCACCATGCCGTCCACGGCCGGCAATGGTGCACAGGGCCTGGCACTGACGCAGACATGGCAGTTCGTCGCGACGTCGAGCTGACATCGCACACCGCACGAGAAGGAGAAGGAACGTGACCCAGGCGACGACCCCGGCACCGCTGACCCGCCGTGCCCAGCGCGAGTCCGACTCGACCGCCCCACGACGTCGGTCGACGGCGCGTGGGGTGCTGAGCGAGGTGCTGCTGTGGGTCGCGGCACTCGCCGGTCTGATCTGCATCGTGCTGGTGGTGCTGGCCTTCACGGCGCACATCACCCTGATCATGTTCCGCACCGGATCCATGTCCCCGACGATCCCCGCGGGATCCGTCGCGATCGTGCAGCAGATCCAGGCCGGCCAGGTGCACGTCGGCGATGTGGTGACCGTGGATCGTCCCGGCCAGCTGCCCGTCACCCACCGGGTGCGCGCGGTGGAGGACGGTGCGTCGTCGGCCCAGCGCCTCATCACGCTGCGTGGAGACGCCAACGCGCAGGACGACCCCGCGCCCTATCCGGTGAGCACGGTGCGCATCGTGCGCTTCGCGATCCCCGGTCTCGCGCCCGTCATCGTCGCGTTCGGGAACCCTTTCGTGCTCGGCGGGCTCACGCTCGGCGCGACGGCGCTGGTGATCTGGGCGTTCTGGCCCCGGACGGGCGGTCACGACCGAAAGGTCGACGAGGTGACCGAGGGCGCGCCGGGTTCATGATGAGACGGATCCGGTGTGCGGCGGCCGTCCTACTGGCAGGGCTGGTCGTGGCGCTGACCGCGGCGCCGGCGCAGGCCGCAGTCGTGACCGAGACCGTGCAGGGGCGGTATGTGCGGATCGTGTCGAGCGCGGACTGGTCCGCTGCGGCGGCGATGACGGACGGCATGAGCGTGCGCTGGGACCTGACGGTCAGCGCGCATGCCCCGGATCCCGGATCCGTGCGGGTCAGCGTCAGCGCTAACGGCGCCGTGCCGCTCGCGGTCGACGTCCGCACGTGTGCGGAGCCGTGGCGGGGCTCGGACTGCTCGTCGGGGGAGCGCATGTTGCGCGCGGACTGGGCGGTGCCGCGCGGCGGGCAGCCGGTCGAGATCGAGGCGATGCCCGCGGACGCCGTCGCATACCTGCGCCTCGACGTGCGGGTCGGTGACGACGCGCAGCGCGGCGCGTCAACGCAGATCAGGGTGCACGCCGACGGACTCGGGGACGCCGTGCAGATCGGGCCGGGACCGGAGCATGCCCTTCCCGCGACGGGTGGTGGCATACCGGTGCCCGTGATCGTCGTGGGTGGCGTGCTCGTCGTCGCCGCCGCGGTGATCCTCGTCGTCGCGGCACGACGGCGGCGTGACGGCGGTGAGCGATGAGCCGCCGCGCCGCGGCACGGAGGACGTTCACCGGGGTCCTCGCGCTCTTCAGCGTCCTGTTCCTCGGGCTGATGCTGTGGGCTCCGCCCCTGCAGAAGACCGACGCGTCCTACACCGACGCCGAGTTCGCGGGAGGGAGCGGGGTCAATGCGGTTCGACTGGTGCCGCCGCAGATCACCGGGGTCTCGACGTGCCGCAGTGCGCTGCTGGGCGGCAACATCATGGTGGTCACGTGGAAGTGGACGGCGCAGACCGCGCCCTACTCCGGTTTCACCGCGGCCGCCGATACGGAGTGGCAGATCGCGGGAACGGCCTGGCAGGCGGTGCCCACCACCGGTCCGGACGCGAACGGAACCTACACCACGACCTTCACCAGCAGTCTGCTGTCGGGGCTGCTGGGCGGGCTGCTCGGCGAGACGTTCAGCTCCAATGTGCGCACCAAGGCATGGACCGGCTGGGTCTCCCCGACCGTCTCGACGCTCACCTATACCAAGCCGATCCTGAGCACTCCCACCTGCACGTTCGCGAACGGGAGCTGATCGCGCTCGCGTCCGGTCACTCCGCCAGGGCGAGCGCGCGGAACATGTCGCGCTCGCGCAGCGCGTCCCGGCTGCTGGACGCGGCGGGCGCAGGTCGGGGAGGTGTCTGGCCCGTCGTGCGGTGATAGAGCTCGTCGATCAGGCGGGTGGCGAGGCCGACCAGCTGGCCGATCTCGCGATCGTCGCGATCGATCCACACCGACTTGGGCTCGTCGTGGATGGGCTGGAAGTCGTCGTGCTCCTCCCATACGAACAGGGTGCGCTCGGCGCCGAGCACATGCTGCTGCCACCACACCTGACGCAGGTAGGTGCGGGGGATGGATCGCCACGACTTGTTGGTGGTCTTGATCTCCGCCAGGAGGACGCGCCCGTCGGCCTCCTGCACGATGCCGTCAGGGGTGGCCAGGTGCCGCTTCTCGACCTCGGCGCAGAACAGCGCGGACGAGGGCAGGATGCCGTGCGTGGCCGCGACCCAGGCGGCGATCTCCGGCTCGCGCCGCCGGCCGTGGTCCGTGTAGGCGTTGCCGCCGAAGCGGGGTCCGGCGCCGAGTTTCGCGTCCGCCGCGCGGGCGATGGACCCGGCGCTGGTGAGCCCTGCGACGTCGGTCGCGGTGATGCCGCGCGCCCTGGCTCGTAGCCACGCCACCCGATCGCGGGAATCCGCGATGATGCGCGCTTCGAGCTCCGGGGTCACCTGTCGAGGCTACCTCCGCCCGCCGACGCTCACGACCTGGCGCGCCGCGCTCCGCGGGTTGCCGAGTGCGCGGGACGTTGACTGCGGACGTGGGTGCTGTTGCCGAGTGCACGGGATGTTGTCGGGTGCGCGGGTTGTTGGCGTCGAGTTCCGGTGCGTTCGGTGGGATCCGGTGTTCTCGGCGGGATCCGATATCGAGCCAGACTGCGGCGCGATCGTCCTGCACGGAAGGCCGCGCGGGGGAGCTCCGCACCGGTTCTGTGATCGCTGCTCGGCCGCCCTGCGCGGGTGTTCAGGATGAGGCATGGCACTGATCTCCGAGGCGGTCGTCCCGCACCATGAGCCGATCCTTGAGCATCTCGTGCGCTCGCGGGAGGACCTGATCCTGAACGGCTGGACCGACCGGCGGATCGCCGCAGCCGTGCGGGCAGGCGTGCTGTTCCACATCCGTCGCGGCTGGTACATCGACGCGGACGAACGCTCCGGTCTCTGGCCGGAGGAGCAGCACAGGGCGCACGTGATCGCCGTGGCGCGGGACGGTCGGGGCGGCGCTATCGCGTCTCACACGTCGGCGGCGGTGCTGTGGCGACTTCCGCTGTATCGCATCCGATGCGCCCGCGTGCATCTCACGACGAGTCTGGCGCGACGGATCTCGAGCGCCCCGGACGTCATGAGGCACGCGACGCCCATCGACGCCGAGGACGTGGTCGACATCGACGGGATCCGGTGCACATCGCTTGCTCGGACGGTCTTCGACCTCATCGGCACCCTGCCGCTCGAGGCCGCGGTGGCGCTCGCCGACGCCGCGGAACGACAGATGGCGCTGCGGCTGAGGGAGTGGGACGTCGAAGCCGTGACTTCCTGGCGACTCGGTCTGTCTCGACGGTTCGGCGAGGCCGGCGGGATGCGCGGGATCCGGCAGGCGCGATGGGTCTTCGCATTCGCCGATGGGCGGGCGGAGTCGCCGGGGGAGAGCGTCAGCAGACTGCAGCTGCGACGGCTGGGATATGCGCCCCCTGCACTGCAGGTCCCGATCCCCGGTCCGGATGGCCGCATGTACTACGTCGATTTCGGGATGGATGACGTCGGCTCGCTCGGTGAGTTCGACGGGAAGGGCAAGTATCTCGATGAGGCGATGCGCTCCGGCCGCTCGATCGAACAGGTGATCCACGACGAGAAGCGGCGCGAGGACTGGATCCGTGGCAGGACGCAGAAGCGATTCGCCCGATGGGGGTCGGAGCACATCAGCACGCCGCATGCGCTCGGGAGGCGGCTCGAATCCTTCGGGATCAGCCCACCGTGATGAGATGCGCGGGGAGTCGCGGATCCGTTGACTGCACGGGTCGTTGCCGAGCGCACCGGTTGTTGACGCGAAGTTCCCGTGCGCTCGGCAGGATCCCGTGCGCTCGGGAAACTCGGCGTGCCAGGATCCGATGACCTCGGCGAGATCCTGCGAGCCAGGCGCGAAGCCCGGACCGCGCCGATTTGGGGGAGCAGTCGGGATGCCGTAGTCTTGTCGTAACCGAAGACCGCTGGTCATCGTCGTGTGCGCGAGCATGAGGCGATCGAAGCACTGCCGGATCATGGATCCGCATGGCAGAGGCCCGCGCAGGTGTCACGAACGATCTCCAGGATTCTGGATCACGCTCCGTGCGCTTGCGCCGGAGCGTTTTTGTTTGCCTGCAGAGCGCGGCGGTCCAGGTCGGTGCTCCACTGCCGTGGAGCATCCCGTACCCATCAAGGAGTGACCATGGCGCAGAAGGATGCATCGGTCGCCGAGCTCACGAAGAATTTCGAGGACTCGAACGCCGTCCTGCTGACCGAGTACCGCGGTCTGACGGTTGCCCAGCTCAAGCAGCTGCGCAACAGCATCCGTCAGGACGCGAGCTACGCCGTGGTGAAGAACACGCTGACCAAGATCGCCGCGAACAACGCGGGGATCACGGCGCTGGACGACGACCTCAAGGGTCCGTCGGCCGTCGCTTTCGTGCACGGTGACTTCGTCGCCACCGCCAAGGCTCTGCGTGACTTCGCCAAGGCGAACCCGCTTCTCGTGATCAAGGGCGGCATCTTCGAGGGCAACGCCCTGAGTGCCGACGAGGTCAACAAGTACGCCTCGCTGGAGAGCCGTGAGGTTCTGCTGGCCAAGGCCGCGGGCATGATGAAGGCGACGATGGGCAAGGCTGCGGCCACCATCGATGCTCTTCGCGAGAAGCTGGAGACCGCTGAGGCTGCCTGAGCCTCCCCGGTCTTTTCCCCACAAACCCCATCTATTAGGAGAAACATCATGGCGAAGCTCACCACTGAGGAGCTGCTCGACCAGTTCGCTGGTCTGACCCTTGTCGAGCTCAGCGAGTTCGTGAAGGCGTTCGAGGAGAAGTTCGACGTCACCGCTGCTGCTCCCGTCGCCGTCGCCGGCGCTGCGGGTGGCGCTGGTGCCGCTGAGGCCGAGGAGGAGAAGGACTCGTTCGACGTCATCCTCGAGGCTGCCGGCGACAAGAAGATCCAGGTCATCAAGGTCGTCCGCGAGCTCACCTCGCTCGGCCTCGGCGAGGCCAAGGCTGTCGTCGACGGTGCTCCGAAGGCCGTCCTCGAGGGCGCCAACAAGGAGGCCGCCGAGAAGGCCAAGGCTTCCCTGGAGGAGGCCGGCGCTACGGTCACCCTCAAGTAATCTCGCGTTTCGACGCTGCGAAGGCCCCGGGTTCTCCCGGGGCCTTCGTGCGTCTCCGGGTGGATCCGTCAGCGTGCGGCGTCGAGACGGGGGACGGCTGTCGACTGGCGGGCCACCAGCGTCGCCGGGGAGATCACATGCTCGAGCGGCGCCTCGGCGTCCTGCATCCGTGCCTGCAGCAGGCGGACAGCCTCGACGCCCTGCTCCCGCGGATTCTGCCGGATCGTGGTGAGGCTGAACATCTCGGCGTAGCGATGGTCGTCGATCCCGATCACGCTCAGCTCGCTGGGCACGCCGATGCCGAGGCGCTGCGCGGCGATGATCGCCCCCACGGCCGCCTCATCGCAGACCGCCGCGATCGCCGTGGGGCGCTTCCGCCGGTCCGCGAGCAATGCCGCCGCGGTCGCGAACGCCTCGGGGATCGTGGACTGCGTGGGAACCGCGCGGATGCGATCCTCCAGCCCGGCGGCGATCATCGCCTGGCGGTAGCCGTCCAGACGCTTGCGCTCGCCGAAGCTGAACCGGTCGGCGTCCTCCGCGTCGCCGAGGAACGCGATGTCCTCATGGCCGAGGTCGATCAGATGCTCCGTGGCGACGCGTGCGGCCACGACGTCATCGATCGTGACGGTGTCCGCATGCTCGGCGAACGGGCCCACCGAGACGAGGGGCAGGCCGGTGCCGGCCAGACGCTCGAGCTCGTGCGCCCCCGGCTGCAGGCAGACGGCGATGATCCCGTCGAACCGCCGCCCGGCCAGGGCGTGGTCCAGCATGCGGGCGCGCTCGTCGCTGCCCTCCGCGGCGCCGTACAGGGCGAGGTCGAGGCCGTCGTCGATGAGGGCCTGCTGGAGTCCTGCGAGCAGTTCGGCGAAGTACCAGCGGTCCGCCATCGGCATGATGACGCCGATCGTGGAGGTGCGCCCCGTCGCGAGGCTGGATGCGCTCGAGTGCGCCGAGTAGGCGAGCTCCCGCGCGGCGCGTTCGACGCGCTCCCTGGTCTCGGCCGAGACGTAGCCGTTCCCGCTGAGGGCGCGACTGGCCGTCGACTTCGCCACGCCGGCACGCAGCGCCACATCGATGATCCCGGTCACGGCGACCCCTCCTCGAAAAACGGATTCCCTCACCATAGCGATATCTCAGAAAGGATGGAACCGGTTCCCTGAGAGCGGTCCCATATATTCCGCGGCTCGACGCGCCCGGTTATGCAGTTGTGATCCAAAGCCGTTGCGCAATGGGCAGGAGGGTCACTAGTGTCGCCTGGAAGCGGTTCCTGAAGGAGCCCCCAGCGCTGGGGAAATCGCCCCCGCGAATTCGAAGGAGAAAACGTATGGGAATGTCTCAGCGACGTCGCCTGATCGCGCCTCTGGCACTGCTCGCGGTGTCCGGCCTCGCTCTCGCGGGCTGCGCCGAGGGCGGCAGCTCGAGCGGCGGAGACTCGTCCGGCAAGGGGGAGACCGTCAAGATCTCCGGCGGCATCACGGGGTCCGAGGCGGACCTGCTGAACAAGTCCTTCGACCAGTTCACCAAGGACACCGGCATCAAGGTCGTCTACACCGGCGACAAGAGCTTCGAGGGCAACATCGTCACCAAGGTGCAGGGCGGCAGCGCCCCCGACATCGCGATCGTGCCGCAGCCGGGTCTGCTCAAGAGCCTCGTGGACACGGGCGATGTCAAGACCGCCCCCAAGGAGGTCGAGGCCAACGTCGACAAGAACTGGTCCAAGGACTGGAAGAAGTACGGCACGTTCGACAGCAAGTTCTACGCCGCCCCGATGCTGGCCAACGTCAAGGGCTACGTCTGGTACTCGCCGGCGAAGTTCAAGGAGCTCGGCGTCGAGGTTCCCAAGACCTGGGACGAGCTGCTGACCCTCACCAAGACGCTTCAGGAGAAGTCGGGCGCCGCCCCGTGGTGCGCGGGCTTCGCCTCGGGTGACGCCTCCGGCTGGCCGGGCACCGACTGGATCGAGGACCTCGTGCTGCGTCAGAGCGGGCCGGACGTCTACGACCAGTGGGTCGACAACAAGGTGAAGTTCACCGACCCGCAGATCAAGCAGGCCTTCGACGCCGTGGGCACGATCCTGCTCGACCCGAAGTACGTCAACGCAGGCTTCGGCGACGTGAAGAGCATCAACTCGACCGCCTTCGCCGACGTCGCGGCCAAGGTCGCCGACGGCACCTGCCTGATGACGCACCAGGCCTCGTTCCTCTCGTCGAACTTCCTCGACGTGAAGACCAAGGCCGGCGCGGCGCCGAAGGTCGCCCCCGACGGCGACGTGTACGCCTTCGTCCTTCCCGGTATGAAGGAGGGCGAGAACGCCATCGAGGGCGGTGGCGAGTTCGTCGCCGGCTTCAGCGACACCGCCGCCACCAAGAAGGTGCTCGAGTTCATGTCCTCCGCGGACTTCGCGAACGCCCGTGTCAAGCTCGGCGGCGTGATCTCGGCGAACAAGAACGCCGACGCGTCGCTGGCCTCCAGCCCGTTCCTGCAGGACGCCATGAAGACGCTGCAGGACGACAAGACGGTTCTGCGTTTCGACGCCTCCGACCTGATGCCGGCGACGGTGGGATCGGGCTCGTTCTGGAAGGGCATGGTCAGCTGGATCGACGGAAAGCCGACCGACCAGGTGCTGAGCGACATCCAGGCGGGCTACAAGAACTAGTCTGAGCATCACCTGCGAGGGCTGCGGGGCTCGTCCGCATCGGCGGGCGGCCCCGCAGTCGTCAGCAGGTCAGATCCTGACAGAGTTCGACGGCGAACCCAGAAGGGGGTCCACATGTCGCAAACCACGATGTCGCCACCCACGTCGACCGCGTCTCCGCGATCCGGTCGCACGACCGCCTCCCGATCCGTCACGATCGGCGCCATGATCGTCGGCGCGATCGCGATCATCGGAGTCTTCCTCGCCCTGCTGGTGAGCCCGGAGCCCGAGACCCCGGTGCCGACCAGCCTCGGCTTCTCACTGAAGAGCTTCTTCGTCTGGATCGGCGGACTCAACCCGCTGCTGCAGATCCCGATCGTGCTCGTCGTCTTCGCGGTCGTGGCGGCGATCCTGCTGCTGCTGATCGAGTACGCGCCGCGGCACGGCAAGGGCTACTTCTGGCTGCGCCTGGTCGCCTGCTTCGTGATCCCGGTGCTGGCCTTCATGCTGCTGCGCCCGTACCAGAACTCGCTGATCTACGTCATGATCATCGCGCTGCTCGCCGGCGGCATGCTGTTCTTCGCCGACTACCGCGCGCGGGAGGGGGCCGGATACACCCTGCAGCTTCTGCTGTTCATGGCGCCGGCGGGACTCCTGTTGATCATCGGCCTGATCTACCCGGCTGTGAGCACCGTGATCCAGTCCTTCTTCGACAAGACGGGCAAGGACTTCGTCGCGCTGGAGAACTACCAGTGGGTGTTCACCAACCCGGAGGGCTTCTGGTCGGTGATCAACACGCTGATCTGGGCGCTCATCGCGCCGATCGTGTCGACCGTCTTCGGTCTGGCCTACGCCGTGTTCATCGACCGGGCGCGCGGCGAGAAGCTCCTCAAGGTGTTCGTCTTCATGCCGTTCGCGATCTCGTTCGTCGGCGCCGGCATCATCTGGAAGTTCATCTACGACTACCGTCAGGGCGACCAGATCGGTCTGCTCAACGCGATCGTGACGATGTTCGGCGGCAAGCCGATCGGCTGGCTGGACACGACGCCGCTCGTGAACACGATCTGCCTGCTCATCGTGTTCATCTGGACGCAGACCGGATTCGCCATGGTGATCCTCTCCGCGGCGATCAAGGCGGTGCCGACCGAGCAGATCGAGGCGGCGTCGCTCGATGGCGCCAACGCGTGGGAGAGGTTCCGCAACGTGACGGTGCCGGGGATCCGCTCCTCGCTCATCGTCGTGCTGACGACGATCACGATCGCCTCGCTGAAGGTCTACGACATCGTTGCCGTGATGACCGGTGGTCGTGCCAACAGCACCGTGCTGGGCTTCGAGATGGTCAACCAGCAGCAGCGCTTCCAGAGCTACGGTCACTCCTCGGCGCTGGCCGTGGTGCTGTTCCTGTTCGTGCTGCCGCTGATCATCTACAACGCCCGGCAGATCCGCAAGCAGAGGGAGATCCGCTGATGAGCGCGACGCAGGCAGTCGTCACCGACAACCGCACGAAGCGCCAGGTCGAGCGCGACACCCGCCGCCACGAGGCGACGGCGCAGAAGCGGCTCACCTCGAGGGGCGCCACGATCGCGGCAGTGATCATCGCGATCTTCTGGACGATCCCGACCTTCGGCCTGTTCGTCACGTCGTTCCGCCCCGGTGCCGACTCGAACAGCACCGGCTGGTGGACCGTGTTCGTGAATCCGGGTTTCACGCTCAGCAACTACGCGGATGCACTGACCTCCGGAGGCACGGCGCTGACGCTGGGCGCGTCGTTCCTGAACTCGCTGGCGATCGCGATCCCAGCAACCGTGGTGCCGATCTTCATCGCGTCGCTCGCGGCGTACGGGTTCGCCTGGATGAACTTCAAGGGCAAGAACATCGTGTTCGTGTTCGTGTTCGCCCTGCAGATCGTGCCGATCCAGATGGCCCTCGTGCCGCTGCTCTCGCTGTTCTCGCGGGGACTCACGCTGTTCGGCACGCAGATCTTCCCCGGCCTCGAGTTGCGCGATGTGGATCACAGCTTCGCGACGGTGTGGATCGCGCACGCGATCTTCGCCATGCCGCTGGCGATCTTCATGCTGCACAACTTCATCGCGGAGATCCCGAGCGAGGTCGTCGAGGCGGCACGCGTGGACGGGGCGAGCCATGGACAGATGTTCTTCCGGATCATCCTTCCGCTGGCGATGCCGGCCATCGCCTCGTTCGCGATCTTCCAGTTCATCTGGGTCTGGAACGATCTGCTCGTGGCGACGATCTTCGCCCCGGAGTCCTCGCTGCCGTTGACGCAGACGTTGAACTCGCTGTCAGGGACCTGGGGCAACCAGTGGTTCCTGCAGTCGGCGGGAGCGTTCATCTCGATCATCGTTCCGCTGATCGTGTTCTTCGCCCTGCAGCGGTTCTTCGTGCGCGGCCTGCTGGCCGGCGCGACGAAGGGCTGATCCGCTCGGCGCCCCGGAGGCCGGGACCCGCTCCTCGCGGGCCCCGGCCTCCGTCGGGCCACCGGCCCGGCTCCAGGGCGAGGCGCCGCGCGCAGGGGAGAATGGCCGGATGACACGTCGGCTCGCTCTCGTCCTCGGGATCGTCGGGGTGGCGATCGCGGTCGCCACGGCGGTGGTGCTGGCGACCTCTCCCGCGGTGATCGTGTCGCTCGACGACGCGTGGAACCTGGAGATGCTGGAATGGCGCGGGACGGTGCTCGTCGGCTGGGCGCTGGTCATGAACGTGCTCGGCGGGGGATGGGTTGCGACCATCCTCACCCCGCTCCTGATCGCGGCCCTCGCCTGGCTCGTGCGGGGCTGGCGCGGCGCCCTGTTCGCGTTGATCGCCTTCGCGGTGAGCGCGGGGATCGTGCAGCTCGTGAAGAAGGCCCTGGGTCGTGCCCGTCCGCAGGACCTGCTGATCGCCTCAGATTTCGGATCCTTCCCATCCGGGCACACGGCGAACGCCGCAACTCTCGCGGTGGTGCTGTGGTTCCTGTTCCCGACACTGTGGGTCGCGATCGGGGGAGCCGTGTGGACGGTGGCGATGGGATTCTCCCGCACCGTGCTCAGCGTGCACTGGTTCAGCGACACGGTCGGCGGCGCGCTGATCGGCGCCGGCGCCGCGTTCCTCGCGGCCGCCGTGCTGTGGCGCTGGGTGCGGCTGCCTCAGGTCCTCGACGGCGTCGAGGTGCGGGATCCCCGCGCGGATCCGCCTCGCTAGGCTGAGAGGATCCGCAGGTCCCTGAGCGAGCGTAGCGAGACGAAGGGCGCGATCGAAAGGCACCCCGTGGCACGCATCCGACCGTTCCGCTCCGAAGACGTCGACGCGCTCTCCGACGTGTGCGTGAAGACCGCCGACGTCGGCAAGGACGCCACGGGGATGCTCGAGGACGACGCGCTGTGGGGCGACCTGTTCGCGGTGCCCTATGCGCTGCGCGACCCGGCGCTCTGCTGGGTCGTCGAGGCGGACGACGCGCGGGTGATCGGCTACATCGTCGCCACGGATGACACGAATGCGTTCGCCACCTGGTTCCGCGACGAGTGGTGGCCCTCGCGCCGCGATCGCTACCGTGCGTCCGGTGCGGCCGTGCCGACCCCGCAGGACCGCTTCATCGCCTACGGCGACCGCCAGGCGCCGGGTGACGACCCGATCGTGCAGGAGTACCCGGCGCACCTGCACATCGACCTGCTGCCCGAGACGCAGGGCCAGGGACTCGGGCGCCGCCTCATCGACACGCTGCTGGCCGAGCTCGGACGGCGCGGCGTGCCGGCGCTGCACCTCGGGATGAACGCCGACAACCTCTCCGCGGGTGCGTTCTACGAGCGCCTCGGCTTCACCGAGCTCGCCTCGGGCGAGGGCAGCACCACCTACGGGATCCGGATCCCCGCGGCCTGACGCGCCTCTGGCCGGCAGGGGCTCCGCTCTGACATCGCAACTCCGCAGGACGCCTGCAACTCCGCAGGAGGATCCGGGCGGATCCGTCCTGCAGAGTTGCAGATGTCCTCGAAAACGGCGGCCGGCGCGCGGGCGGCTCAGACCTCAGCCGGCGATGCGCTCGCGCAGACGGTCCAGCTCGGCCGGCGCCAGGCCCCCGTCGAGGAGATAGGACGCGGATCCGCCGCGGTCATCGATCCAGGAGAGTGCGGTCTCCATCGCGGACGGCGGGGTCGCGGTGACCAGATCGGTGATCGCGGGAACCAGCGGAACCCCCCAGGTCCGGGCGCGTGCGAGCATCCGCTCGGCCCATTCGCCGGCGAGATTGCGCTCGCTGGCGGCGTAGTCGGCGACGATCGCAGCCCGGTCCGCTCCGGCGGCGTCGAGCAGCAGAGCAGTCGCCACGCCGGTGCGGTCCTTGCCCGCCGTGCAGTGCACGAGCACTCCTGGACGGTCCGGATCCTCGGGGGAGACGAGCACGCGCGCCACCTCCGCGAAGGCGGTCGCCGCGCTCTCCAGCATCGCCGTGTACAGGACAGGGAGCGTCGGGATCCGCGCGAGCATCGCCCGCATCGTCTCCTCGTCGGGCGCACCCGTGCCGCCGGCGGTGCTCGACGGTCCGGCCGCCGGAGCGCCGGTCATCGCACCTTCGAGAAGAGAGAGCTCGCGCACCCGGAACGAGTGCTGCGAGGGCAGGCGGTTGGGGGCTTCTGCCCTCTCGCTCTCCGTGCGGAAGTCGACGATCGTGCCGATCGGGCTGGCGGCGATCGCGTCCAACCCGGCGTCCGTCGTGGTGCTGAGCGCGTCAGAGCGGTAGAGCACGCCGTGCCGCGTGAACCCGCCGCCGGTGAGCGGCATCCCTCCCGTGTCTCGCGAGTTGTACGTGCCGTCGATGAGGGTGGTCATACGATCTCCTGTCGGTTGGCCGGCATTGCGGCGGCCTGGATGCGGACGAGTTCGGTGCGCGTGCGCTCATATGCGTCGCGGCGCAGCACACCGCGCAGCCCTGGCAGGGTCAGCAGCGATGCGAGCACGACCGCCGTCCCCACGAGATAGAGAGCAGCGTAGTTCTTGTCGCCTCCCGAGATCGGGTCCGCGCCTCCGATCAGCACGATGAGAGGGGCCAGGGCGGGGGCGATGGACTGGGGCAGCGTCTTGGCGATGTTGAAGATGCCGAGGTACTTGCCCTCCTCGCCGAGCGGCAGCGTGCGCATCGCCAGGGCGAGGTCGACCGCGTAGTACGCGCCGAGCGCGAGCCCGGCGAGCAGGGAGCTGATCCAGAACACCGCGGTGCTGTCGGTGAACGCCTTGAGCAGCAGCGATACGGCCATGAGCGTGACCGAGGCGACCACGAACGGGGTGTAGTTGCCGCGCCGGGACGCGAAGTAGCCGCACGCGAAGGCCGCGATGAAGTTGAGTGCGGCACCGGCCAGCGTGGCGACCGAGGTGAGCGATGCGGCCGAGGTCTGCTCCAGGTTCAAACGCACCATCAGATAGAACAGCCCGAACGTGGACACGACGGAGTATCCGAACTGCATGGTGGCGCGCTGGATCCACACGAGGGTGAAGGCCCGCGTCCGGAACGGATTGAACACGAACGCAGCGAAGACCTGCCGGATCGAACGCTGCTCACCTGCGGTGTGCGAGGCGGGGGGATCGGGAAGCCGGAGGCACACGATCACGATGATGATCACGGCGACCAGGGGCATCGCCAGGATGACCACGGGCAGGTTGGATGCGAACAGGGTCGCCACCAGCATCGCCGGCACCAGGCCGAGGAATCCGAAGGCGCCGAAGATCCCCGAGGCCTTGGCGCGCTGCTCCTCCGGGATCTGATCGGCCAGCAGTGCCGACAGCGAGGCCAGGGTGGCGTTGTAGGCGACCTGGGAGAGCACCCATCCGAGGACCAGGACGGGCACGTTCGGGGCGACCGTGAGGATCACCGCCGAGAGGAGTCCGCCGACGGCGCCGGCCAGGAGCCAGGGGCGCCGTCGGCCGAAGCGGGAGCGGGTGCGGTCGGAGAGATGGCCGAAGACCGGATTCGCCAGCAGCGCCGCCAGCGCGCCGAGAGCCGTGACGAGGCCCAGCGCTCCCTCCTTCTGCGTGGCGGGAACGATCTGCAGCACCTTCAGCGACAGGGAGACCACGAGCGGCGTGACGAGGGCGCCGAGCGTGACCAGTTCGATGAGGGCGAGCAGATAGACGCGGGACATCGGCACGCGCAGCGGTGCGGATGCGTCGGTGACGGGCGTGGTCATGGTGATCCTTCCTCGGAATCGTGCGGGTCCCTCATTGGACCAGCGCCTCACGTCCGGACCGTAAAGCCTTAGTGACGACTAGGTTAACTCGTTCAGGAGCGTAGCTCGCCGGATCCGAGAGGCGCAATCGCTTCTGACAGACTCGCCTAGTAGCCACTAGGTTTATGGTCCTGACGCGGGGAGCGGTTCCCCGCGCGAGAGCTGAGGGAGCGGTCATGCACGCAGAGCCCACGACGATCGACGACCAGCGAGTGGACGATCTGCTGCGTCTGATGACCCTTGAGGAGAAGGTGGGGAGCCTGCTCGTCGCCCGCGTCGTGTGCGGGGCCGACGGAACGCTGTGGGAGGGCGCCGATGGTGAATCCCCGTTCGGCTTCCACCCGACGACCGAGCTGGTGCGCGATCGGCACGTGACCCACCTCACCCTGATGAACCCGGCGCCGGTCGCTGACCTCGCCCGCTGGGGTTCCGCCGTCCGCGCGCTCGCCGCGGACACCCGCCTCGGCATCCCGGTGTCGGTCGCGGCCGACCCCGTGCACGGTCGCGTCCGTAACGCGCAGGTCGCGATGAGCGGCGGCGGATTCACGGTGCTGCCGGAGCCGATCGGCCTCGCCGCCACTCGCGATCCGGAGCTCGTGCGCGAGATCGCCGGGATGATCGGATCCGAGCTGCGCGCCGCGGGACTGCACATCGCCCTGCATCCCATGGCCGATCTCGCCACGGAGCCGCGCTGGGCGCGCGTCGCCGGCACGTTCGGGGAGGATCCGCAGCTCGCCGGCGAGCTCGTCGCGGCCTACGTCGCGGGGCTTCAGGATTCCGGCGTCGCCGCCACCGTCAAGCACTTCCCCGGGGGCGGACCGCAGCGCGGCGGCGAGGACGCCCACTTCGAGCGAGGGGCGCACACCGTGTATCCCGGAGGACGGTTCGAAGACCACCTCGCCCCCTTCGCCGCAGCGGTGCACGCCGGCGTCGTCCGCGTGATGCCGGGCTATGCGGCGCCGCTCGGACTCGACTACGCGGAGGTCGGCTTCGCCTTCGAACGGCGGATCATCACGGGGCTCCTGCGCGAGCGCCTCGGCTTCGACGGGGTCGTCGTGACCGACTTCAACATCGTGCACGGCATGCGCCTGCCCCGGCTCGGCCTGGAGCTGCCGGTGCGCGCCTGGGGCATGCTCGACGCGGATCCGGTCGAGCGCGTCGCCCGGCTCTTCGACGCCGGCGTGGACCAGCTGGGCGGCGAGGACGATCCCGAGCCCGTGCTCGCCGCGATCGAGCGAGGGCTCGTGCCGGTCGAGAGGATCGACGAGTCGGTGCGACGTGTGCTGCGGGAGAAGGAGCGCCTCGGGCTGCTCGCGGACGCAGCAGACCGGGTCGCGGCTGTCGGGGATGTGGCCGAGCGCATCGCGGTGCCCGCCCATCGCGCCCTCGCCCGGAGGGCTCAGAGTGCGTCCATCGTCGCGCTGCAGGGCGCGGCGATGGAGATCACGCCGACGACCAGGGTGTACGTCGAGGGCATCGACGCGCGGGTGCTCGAAGGTCGCGCCCTCGTGGTCGACGCCCCGGAGGAAGCCGATGTCGCGGTCCTGCGGATCGCGGCGCCGTACGAGGCGGCGGAGGGACTTCTCGAGCAGGGCTTCCACGGCGGGAGCCTGGAGTTCCCCTCCGCGGAAGTCGCGCGCATCGCGGCGATCGCCGAGACGGTGCCGACCGTGGTGGACGTCTTCCTCGAACGCGCGGCGGTGCTCACCCCGCTCGCCGCGCTGCCGATCGTGCTCGTGGGAACTTTCGGGGTGGACGACGACGTCCTCTGGGACGCCGTCTCCGGGGGCGCCGCCGTCACGGGGCGCCTGCCCTTCGACCTGCCGCGTTCGATGTCGGCCGTGATCGACTCCAGGGAGGACGTGCCGTTCGACACCGCCGACCCGTTGTTCCGGTGCGGTGCGGGTCTCGTATGGTCGTCAGTGTGACCCGTGCCACCACGCCCGAGACCGACAAGTCCGCCGAGACCGACAAGCGCATCGCCCGCGGTGAGACCCGCCGTGCGGCGATCCTCGCCGCCGCGACCCGCGAGTTCGGGCGCAAGGGATACGAGTCCGCGCGGGTGGCGGACATCGCCCGCGAGGCGGGCGTGACCGATGCCGGCCTCCTGCACCATTTCGCGACCAAGACCGATCTCTTCATGGCCGTCGTGGAGCGCCGCGAGGAGGCCTACCAGTCGATCAGGGTGCCCGCGCCGTCGGTGCGCGCGCTCTTCGACGACTTCATCTCCGCGGTCGCCACCGCGGCGGAGGAACCGGATCTGCTGCGCTTCCGGGTCATGCTCACCGGCGCCTCCCGGATCGCGGGGCATCCCGTCGAGGGGCGCGCGCAGCGGACCCTCGAGGCGGCTCTGGACACGCTCGTGCCGTTCGTGACCGATCGGATCGCCGCCGGCGAGATCAGGGCGGATCAGGATCCTCAGCAGCTCGTCCTCGAGCTTCTGGCGCTGAACGAGGGGATCCGCGACCAGTGGTCGACGCTGCCGGACAGGATCGACTACGCCGCGACGTTCCGAACGGCGGCGGACGCGCTCTATGACCGTGCGTGCGCGCTGAACTCGGCCGGCGAAGCCCAGCCGGGGGCGCCCATGGAGCCGCAACTCTGAAGGACTTCTGCAACTCCGCGGGACGGATCCGAACGGATCCGTCCTGCGGAGTTGCATTCGTCCTTGAAACGGCGAGGCCGAACGCCCCGGCGAGGCCCCACGGGCCGGGAGACGAGTGAAGCGCCACCCCGTGGATCTCGGGGCGGCGCTTCAATCTGGCGGTGACGGCGGGATTCGAACCCGCGGTTGCTTGCACAACACACGCTTTCCAAGCGTGCTCCTTCGGCCGCTCGGACACGTCACCAGGAATACAACCTGACCATCCTATCCGATGCGACGGGATGGTCCTGACCGGTCCGGATGCACGTGCCCGCCGGACGCGTGCCCGGCCCTCGTGCCAGGATTGAGGACGACCGCGAAGGAGAGGCAGCCGTGAGCGACGCAGAGCATCCGTCGAGGCGCCGCTGGGCGCTGCAGATGCAGCAGCCGCTGCCCTCGTCGACGGTGTTCGACCGGATCGCGTTCCTCATCGGCACCGTCGCCGCGGTCTGGCTGGCGGCGATCATCTCTATCGAGGGCGTCCGCTCGCCGTGGGCGCTGCTGCTGTTCATCCCGGTGTGGGCGATCATGGCGTATCTCGTGCTGCCGCGCCTGCACCGGCTGCTGAGCGACCTCTACGTGCCCGACTACTTCTTCGGGCGCACGCGCACGGGCGACGGCCTGCTGGGGGATCCGGTCAATCTCGGGGTCGACGGCACGGCGGCGCAGCTCGACGACGTCATGACGCGGGCGGGCTGGCATCGGGCCGACGAGATCACCGCCGCCTCGACCTGGGGGATCATCGTCTCGACGCTCACCCGGCGCAGCTATCCGACGGCGCCGGTGTCGCCGCTCATGCTGTTCGGACGCCGGCACGACGTGGCCTACCAGCAGGAGGTCGCCGGCAACCCCAAGCAGCGCCACCACGTGCGCTTCTGGCACTGCCCTCCCGGCTGGCTGCTGCCCGGCGGCGCGAAGGCGGACTGGCTCGGCGCGGGCACCTACGACACCGACGTGGGCCTCAGCCTGTTCACGCTGCAGGTCACCCACCGGATCGACGAGAACACCGACGTCGAGCGCGACTTCGTGGTGCAGAGCGCGCGCGAGGCCGACCCCGCGGTGCGCGTGCGGGACCTCCGCGACTTCACCACCGGCTACCACTCCCGCAACGGAGGGGGCGACCGGTTCATCACCGACGGCCACCTGCCGATCATCGACGTGACCGGAGTGCGCACCGCCCCGCACGAGGAGACGGACGGATCCGACGACGAGTTTGATGCGGATCCCGCCGTGGACCGCCCAGGAGAAGGGCACGGCGAATCGCTGCGGGTCACGGCCGAGCGGTCGATGCGGCGCGCGCCGCTGTCGACCTTCTTCGCCGCATGCGTGGCCGTCCTCGGCGCCCTGAGCGACATCCTCGGCCTGACCCTCGGCGCCGCCGCCGATCCCGGCGTGCAATCGGTCTTCGTGTCCGCACCGCCCGAGGTGGTGGCGGTGATGCTCGGGGTGCTCGGCTTCGGGGTGCTCATCGCGGTCGCGCAGCTCGTCGTGGTCTGGTTCGTGCTGCGTCGCGGACGGCGATCCAGGGCGATCCTGATGGTGCTGCTCACGATCGGCGTGCTCTCGACCGCGATCGACTACCTCGACGGCACCGCGACGCTCGGACTCAACGGGACGCTGCTGTCCGCCTCGCTGCAGTGCCTGGCGCTGCTCGCCCTGTCGAGCGAGTCGGCAGGCGCCTGGGCCCGGCGAAGGGCGCAGCCGGCGCGCGACTAGGATCGCTGGGTGCCCACCCCGAAGATCGTGCTGTTCTACGCCTTCGCGCCCCTGCCGGATCCGGAGGCGATCCGCCTCTGGCAGCGGGACCTCGGCGAGGCGCTGCACCTGCGGGGACGGATCCTGATCTCGCCGCACGGCATCAACGGAACCCTCGGCGGAGACCTGCCGGCCGTGAAGAAGTGGCTGCGCTCGTTCCGCGCCTATGCGCCGTTCCGCGACGCCGACGTCAAGTGGAGCGAGGGAACGGCGGTCGACGCCGACGGATACAGCGCCGACTTCCCCAAGCTCAGCGTGAAGGTGCGCGACGAGATCGTCTCGTTCGGCGCCCCGGGGGAGCTGCAGGTCGACGAGCGCGGGGTGGTCGGCGGCGGCACCCGGCTGAGCCCCGACGCGCTGCATGAGCTCGTCGCCGAACGCGGGGACGACGTCGTGTTCTTCGACGGGCGCAACGCCCTGGAAGCCGGGATCGGCCGGTTCCGCGGAGCGATCGTGCCGGACGTCGAGACGACGCGCGACTTCGTCGGACTGCTCGACTCCGGCGCGTACGACAACCTCAAAGGCCGCCCCGTCGTCACCTACTGCACCGGCGGGATCCGCTGCGAGGTGCTGTCGAGTCTCATGGCGGCGCGCGGGTTCGGCGAGGTCTACCAGCTCGAGGGCGGGATCGTCCGCTACGGCGAGCGGTTCGGCGACGACGGACTGTGGGATGGATCCCTGTACGTGTTCGACGGGCGCGGATCCGTCGACTTCTCCGATCACGCGGCCGTCGTCGGCGTGTGCGCGGGCTGCGGCGCAGCCACGAACCGCACCGCGAACTGCCCGGACCCCTCGTGCCGGCATCAGGCGGTGGTCTGCGCGACGTGCGTGGCGGTGCCGTGCGCGGAGCACGCGACCACGGTCTGAGGCGCGGGCGCGCAGCGGCGTCCCGGGGCATCCGCCTACGGTGAACAGTACGGAACATCACTCTCAGGTATGACGACGGGCGTTCCCGTGCGCCGTAGCGTGGATGGCATGGACCTGCTGAACGCCTGGCTGCTGCATGCTGCGGGGCAGCTCTGGCTGTTCCCCGTGCTGCTGGTGTTCTTCTTCATCGACGGCTTCGCGACCATCCTGCCCAGCGAGACGGCGCTCGTCGCGCTGGCCGCGCTGTCGCTGCACAACGGCCAGCCGAACCTCGTGGTGCTCGGGCTGGTCGCCCTGGTCGGCGCGGTCGCGGGGGACAACATGGCGTACCTGCTCGGCCGCACGATCGGCACCGAACGCTGGGCGTGGATGCGGCGGCCGCGGGTGCACAAGATGTTCGAATGGGCCCGCTACGAGCTCGACAAGCGCGGCGCAGCGCTGATCTTCACCGCGCGGTACATCCCGTGGGGACGGGTCGCCGTGAACTACATGGCGGGCCAGACGGGCTTCCCGCACCGCAAGTTCTTCCTCTACGACCTCTTCGCGTGCATCACGTGGGTCGCCTACGCCCTGGGCATCGGACTGCTGGCCGGCCAGTGGGTGCACGAGAACCCGCTGCTCGGGGTCGGCATCGCCGTGGTGTTCGCCGTCATCCTGGGGTTCGGCATCGACCATCTGCTGCGCTGGTGGCACGGACGCCGCGGGGATGCGGAGCCGGCGCGACCAAGTTCTCCCGCCGCCGCGTCGACGGCCGGGGCCGGGCCGGAGCCGGCCTCCGCGGCCGGACTCCCGGCGAGCGGGTCCTCCGAAGGATCCTGAGCCGCCCCGGCGGCGACAGGGGACGGTCAGCCCCAGAGCGTCGTGCGCGGTTCCGCGGCGTCGAGCACCCGCGGGGTGCGACGGGCGAGCGCGAGCAGCGCGAGGCCCTGTTCGCCCTGGAGCTCGATGAGCTCCGCCGCGCCGACGTTCTCGCGCCAGTGCCGCGCGAACGCCTCGGCGTCGGCGCGACGCCGGGCGAGCACTCGGGGGACCGCCAGGAACGCCGCCCCGCGCAGATCCTCGCGGCGCATCGCGGCGACCATGCCGACGAGCGAGGTCCCGCCGCCGACGTCGTCGCGGTCGGTCCGCAGCAGGAAGCGCGGGGCGGACGGCGGGGCGAAGAGCTCCTGCACCGCATCCGCGACGATGCGCTGGTCGGGGCCGGAGAGCTCGATCCTCATCCGGTCGCCCTCGTCGCGGACGACGATCGCGGCCTCATCCGTCGGGCGGATCCGTCCGGTCTCGGCCAGGGTGCGTGTGAGCGCCACCGCCGCACCCCTGATGGACGCCGCGGGGTCGCGCCGCCGGCGGCGCTCGCGCACCAGCGGTCCGACCGCGCCGCTCAGCGAAAGTGCCGCCCCGATCGCGACGGCGATGCCGACCCCCGCGGCCGGCGTGATCGGGACGGCGCTCGCGACGAGGGCGGTGACGCCCGCGCTCCCCGTCATGCCGAGCAGCACGGCCCAGGGGAGCGCCGAGCGGACCGCACGCGTCGCGGGGACGAGCGCGGAGACCGAGGCCCTCCGCACCGTGAGCGCCTCGCGCTCCTCCGCCACGTAGGCTTCCCCGATCCGCCAGGCGGTGCGGGTCTCGGTGCGCGGGATCACCTCGGTGCGCACCAGCTCGCCGAGCGCGCTCACGGACGTCTCGGGATCCTTGCCGAGCACGCGGTTCAGCGCCTCGCGCGCGCCGTGCGACAGCGCGTTGCCGAGACCGCGGACGATCCGCCCGTCGTCGTCCGCGCTGAGTCCGAGCAGATGGCCGTGTCGCCGGGCGAGCCGGCGATGCTCCGTGGCGTCGTCCAGGGCCACGTCGGCCGGGATCAGGCAGGTCACCGACCAGTTGTGCGCGACCTTCTCCGGCCAGGCCGGATCCAGCCTCAGGGTGCGGCCGCGCAGCTGCGGGGCTCCCGTCGAGGTGGTCACGGTGGTGAGGTCGATCAGCGTGTTCACGGCGGGGCAGTCCCAGCCCTCGCCGAGCAGCCCGCGGGTGCCGACGAGGAGGCGCACGGATCCCGCCGACATCAGGGCCGAGACCGCGGCGACGATGCGCCCTGCGCCGGCACCGGGGGCGTCGAGGTCGCGCCACGGTCCGACGCCGCCCGGACGCACTTGGACGGCCGATCCCACGTGTGCGGTGAGCGCGGCCGCGAGCTCGTCTGCGCGGGCCGCCGGCACGCGGATGCGGTCCGCGGTCAGCAGCACGGGGTTCAGGGCCGCGGTCAGCGGATCGTTCACGACGAAGTCGTAGGCGCGCAGCGCCCCGGCCGCGGTCTCGCCGACGAGGCCGCGGCTGTTGCCGTGCTCCACGAAGTCGGTCACGATGACGGCTTTGACCCTCGCGCCGTCCGCTCCGCTCAGCTCGAGGCGGAGGATGTCCACAGCCGCGCGGTCCTTGGCCTCCGAGAAGGCGAGGGTGGTCTCCACCGGATCCCTGCCGCGGCGGAGTCCGCGATCGGTGAGCAGCAGGCCGAAGTCGGCGAGGGCCTTCTTGACGTAGCGCCACTGCTGCTTCGCGCGCGGATCCGGCAGCAGCCGGGTGAGTGCGAAGCGCGCCAGGACGGCGAGCAGATCGTCGGTCGTGCAGCGCTCGAACAGCACGGGCGGCAGGATCGCGCAGAGCGGATGCTGCGGGGCGAGCGTGCGCAGCACCACGCCGCAGGAGCGCGTGAGGGGGAGGTCGTCCGCGAGCGCGCGCTCGAGCGCCGCGGGGGAGGGCGGCACGATGACGGTCGCGTCGAGGGGCCCGGCGGCCGGGGCGCGCTCGGGCACCGGTGGTTCCGGCGGATCCGGATCCGCGGGCTGCAGACGCTCCTCGAGGTAGCGCATGCCATCGGGGGTGGACAGCACCTGAGCGAGCAGGGCGTCCAGGTGCTCGCCGTGCCGGCGGATGAAGGCGGCCTCGGCCGGCACCGGCTCGGTGAACCACACATGGTCGCGGTAGGGCGCGAGATGGCCCTCCTTCACCACCGCCGGGGTCGGCACCTCGAAGTCGACCTCGCCGAGCAGCTGCGTGTAGTTGTCGAACTCGGTGCCGTCTGCGACGTCCGGCAGGGTGGCCGTGAGCCCGATCACGAGGCCGCGCCCGCCGCGCTCGCGGATCGCGCCGACGAGGTAGGCGACGACGAGCGCCCAATGATCCAGTAGATGATGGCACTCGTCGAGGACGATGGTGTCGACCCCGGCGTCCACGATCCGCTCCAGGAGCGAGACCGCGTTCGGATGCAGCACGCGGGCGATCGCCTGTGGCCGCTCCCGCGTGAACCGGCGCCGGATCCGTTTCACCCGCCCGCGCAGGCCGGTGCGGTACTGCGCCGGGTTGTCGACCGCGAGCTCCGCGAGCCACGTCTCCGCCGCGGCCTGCGTGCGGCCGCTGTCCACGAGTTCGTCCGCCCACCTCGCGCGGGCGAGCGCCTCGAACGGAGACCCGTCGCCCGTGACGCTGAGCGCCTGGTAGGTCAGCGCGGTCAGGTCGCCGATGCGCAGCGGATCCGTCGACACCGCCGCGGTATCGGGAGCGAGCGCGGACGCGGTGCGCGCCCACTGCTCGCGGATCGTCGTGTTCGGGGCGAGCACGAGCGTGCGTCCGCCCTCGCGAGCGGCGAGCAGCAGTCCGAGCAGCGTCTTGCCGGAGCCGGGCGGCGCGACGATGTGCAGCTCGGATTGGGATCCGGGGGCCAACTGCGCCAGCACCTGCGCCTGGTACGTGCGCAGGGTGCCCGTGAAGCGCCAGTCCCCGAGGGGCGGATCTCCGAGGGGCGCGGTCGACTCCGCCATGCGTCCCCCTCCGTGCCGGCGCCGTCCCCGCCGTGCGGCGCCGCCGGATCGGCACCGGACTCCGAGCGTAGCCGCCGCGGGGGCGGGGTCAGGCGCGTCGGAGGCTCCGGCGTCGACTCCGCGCGTCCCCGGCGTCGAACCGGCGCGTCGCTGACGTGCGTCCGGGAATCAGGACGTCGAGGTCGCCAATAGCCGGGAGCCGAGCAGCGAGCGCGGGGTCAGCGCCGCGGCGATCCTGTCGCGACGGGAGACGTGCGCGCGCAGTCGCGCCCGGATGGCGTCGAGCGGCGGGCGCAGATCGGAGCCCTCCGGCGGGGAGCCAGATGCCAGCCGCGCATAGCTGGCGTGCTCGATCGCGCGCACGAGCGCTTCCATGGCAGCGGGATCCACCCCGCGCTCCTGCACCAGGCGCGCGCCGCGTGCGCGCGGCGACTCCGCGGACGAGGCCGGCAGGCCCAGATCCTGCAGCGTCGCGCGCAGCTCGGTCCACGCAGCCACGGCATCCCCATGGCCCGCGGCGGCGCGTCGGCGCATCGTCTGCAGACGCCGGATCAGGGCGGGGATCAGCAGCACCGCGAGCACGCCCAGGACCGTCCAGACCACCGGCATCGCCTGCAGCGCGGTCGGCGTCGACGCGCCGGCAGCACCCGCATTCGGAACATCGAGATTCTTCGGATCCTTGGCGGCGCCGGTCGACGTGGGCGCGGGCGTCGCGCCGGCGGAGGGCGCTGTGCTGCCGCCGGCGCCGGAGCTGTCCTCGGTGAACGCGGTCGGGACGCCGCGCGTCGCGGTCGGCTCGAACGGCACCCAGCCGATGCCGGCGAAGTACACCTCGGGCCAGGAGTGCAGCTGGTCCGTGGAGACCTCGTAAACGACCTTGCCGTCGTCGGAGCGGCGGTCGGTGGCCGTGCCGGGCAGGTAGCCGACGACGATCCGCGTCGGCATGCCCAGCGAACGGGCCATGAGGGCGAACGCCCCGGCGAAGTGCACGCAGTACCCTTCGCGCACGGTGAGGAACCTCGCGACCGCATCGACGTTGGTGCCGTCGAAGCCGTCGTCGACCGGCGTCTGCAGCGAATAGCGGAACCCGGCGCGGAACCACGTCTGCAGGGCGATCAGCTTGTCGTAGTCGGTGGTGGCGCCGCCGACGACCTCGCGTGCGCTGTCGGTGATGATCGCCGGCATCTTCGCGGGCAGGGCGCGCAGGTCGGCGGGGACGTCGGCCCCGGACGAGGTGGATGCGCGGATCTGATCGAGCGTCGGCTGGAGCGCAGCCGTGTCGATCGAGTAGTTCTGGTCGGCCGCGTCGGCGTTCGCCGCGATCACGGTGCGGTTGTCTGCGGCCGCGTTCCAGCTGCCGTTCTCTCCGCGCACGGCCGTGGCCTGGTACGGCACGGGCAGCCAGGATCCGGAGATCCCGGCCGTGCGGATCGTGGTCTTGGTCTTGTGCACCGCGACGCCCTCCGGAGCCGCGACGTCCCCGAACCCTTGCGACAACGGCACCGTGCTGGGCCGGTCCGGCTGCCAGGTGGATCCGTCGAATCGGGTGAGCGTCGCGATGCGCAGGTACGGCGGAGTGCCGTCCTGGGTGATCAGCGTGAGCGCGGTCACGGGGGTGGGGCGGCGCAGATCCTGCCCCAGGTTGAGGGTCGCGCTCAGTGTGGTGCTGCCGCCGCCGACGTTGAGCCCCGAGGCGGACAAGGGCAGCAACGGCGACACGATCAGCGCCGCGAGCACGGCGAGGAAGCCCAGGACGACGGCCGGCAGGCGTCGCGTGCGCAGGGGCGCGTCCGGGGCTTCTCGGCGGACCGCTGCCGTCTCCTCGCGCGCCGCCGCCCGGCGCTCGGATCCGGGGGGTGCGAACCGCACGTGCAGGAAGAACAGGATCGCGAGGGCGAGCCCGATGAACCACACCGGATTCGCGCCCTGGTGGACGACGACCCCCGGCGCCGCACCGAGCGCGGTGATCAGCACGGCGGCGATGAGCGGTGCGCGCAGTGTCACGAGCACGAGGTCGAGCACGACGGCGATGAGGCCCGCCACGGTCGCGACGCTCACGGCGATCGCGGAGGAGGACGCGAGGGGGGCGACGCCGCCGCGGATCTCGCCGAGCGCGGCGGTGAAGAACGCATCGATCGCGCGCCACACCTCGGGCGACGGCAGCAGCCACCCACGACCGGCCTGCTGCGCCGTGAAGACCGTGAGGGCGATGACGCCCGCGCCGAGCTGCACGACCGGGACGGCCGGGATCGCGAGCCACATCGGAGCCCGGCGGGTGAGGAAGCGCACGAGGGCGCCCGCGACGACCACCGTGCCCGCGGTCGCCATGGCGCCCGCGCCCCAGGCGCCGGGCTGGACGACGGCACTGAGGGGCCACACCGCCACGACCAGACCCAGCGCGGTCAGCAGCGCGGCTGCCACGGGCCCGCCGTCCATCCGGCGCTGCCGCGGGGGACCCCCGTATGCGCTGATGTCAGCGGACATGCGCCGCCTCCTGCGCACCGTGCGCGGAGCCGGCGTCCGCCGTCGCGGATCCGGGCTCGCCCGCGCCGGTGTCGGCCCAGGCATCAGCGGGATCGTCGCCGAGCTCCGCGGTCCGCCAGCCCTGCGTCTCGGCGGCGGACAGCGCGTCCGGCCCGGGGGCGGTGGCGATCAGGATCGGGGTTCCCGCCCCGCCGTGCGGGAGCGCGCCGGCGTCGGCCGCGTCGATCGCGCCCGTGATCACGACGAGCGGACCGACCGTGTGCCCTTCGCTCGCCGCCGGGAGCCCGTGGTCGCGCTCGCCGGAGCGCGGCGCCGTGCCGGCGAGGCTCACCAGCAGGCCGTCGCGCTCGTCCTCCGCGCCGCGCAGCCGGCCGATCAGCACGCCGGTCGCGTCGACCACGTCGACCGCGAAGCCGTTGTCCACGAGATGCACGGCGATCGAGGCGCAGGCCGTGACGGCGCGGTCGAAGGCTTCGAAGTCCGTGTCCCCGCCCGCCGTGACCCAGCGTGCACCGGCGCGGTCGAGCACCACCAGGGCGTCGGGGCTCGACTCCTGCTCCTCCTGGCGCACCATCAGATCGCCGCGGTGCGCCGTCGCGCGCCAGTGGATGCGCCGCATCGAGTCCCCGGGGACGTACCGGCGGGGGGAGAGGTTGTCCGCGCCCTGACCGAGCCGGTGCGACGAGGTCTGCGCCGTGCCTCCGGCGCGCCCCGTGCGGTCGGTCAGCCGCGGAAGCGGCACGACCTGCGGCACGATCGTGATCGGCGTCACATCGCCGAGCTCATCGGTGCGGACGAACAGTCCGAACGGATCCGCGGTGCTGAGCCGCAGCGGGCCGAGGGAGGCGAGTCCGCGGCGCACCCCCGAGATCGGGTAGCTCATCGTCATGGTGGCCCCGCCGGGGATCCGCTCGACGTCATCGGGAGGGAAGGGGCCGGTGGCGGAGCCGTGCACGGCGGCGGGCAGCCCATCGCGCCAGCGCCCCGTCGGCTCCCTCATGACCGTGCGGAGATCCACGCGCACCCGCACCGAGGTGTCGTCGCCGACCGTGAGCAGGTCCGCGGCGACCGTCCGGCCGACCTGGGCACGGCGGCGCGGGACGAACACGAACAGCGCCGCCAGGACCAGCAGTGCGAACAACAGTGCGGCCACGTACAGCAGCACAGGCGTGGCGAGCACGTTCGCGCCGATCACGAGGAGTATTCCGGTAAGGAGCGCGCTCACGCCGCGCCCGGTCATCCTCCGGCCGGGCGGATCCGCTTCGCGGTGTGCGCGCTCTCGCCGGTTCACCGCGGAAGGCCCACCGGCACCGGGATCCGCCTCACGATGCCCTCGAGCGCGGCCTCGATCGGGCGTGCGCCGGCCCGGTGCAGCCCGCGAGCGGGGATCAGCCGGTGTGCGAACACGGCGGGGAGCAGCGAGGTGAGATCGTCCGGGACGACGTAGTCGCGCCCGTCGAGCGCGGCCTGCACCTTCGCCGCGCGCACGAGCTGCAGCGTCGCCCGGGGGCTCGCCCCGAGATGCAGGTTCGGGTCGCTCCGGGTGGCCTGCGACAGGGCCACGGCGTACTCCTCGAGCGTCGGCGCGACGTGCACTGACCGCGCCCAGGTGATGAGCGCGCGGACGTCGGTCGCGGTCAGCACGGGGCGGATGCCGTCGAGCGGGTTGGCCGTGTCGCGCTGGCGCAGCATGAGCGTCTCGGCCGCCGCATCCGGGTAGCCCATCGAGATCCGCATCATGAACCGGTCGCGCTGCGCCTCCGGCAGGGCGTAGGTGCCCTCCATCTCGAGGGGGTTCTGGGTGGCGACCACGAGGAACGGATCCGGGAGCGGCCGGGAGTTCCCGTCCACGGTGACCTGGTGCTCCTCCATCGCCTCCAGCAGCGCGGACTGGGTCTTGGGCGAGGAGCGGTTGATCTCGTCGGCGATGACGATGTGCGCGAACACGGCGCCCGGCTTGAACTCGAACTCCTGCGCGACCGGGTTGTAGACGCTCACGCCGGTGACGTCGCCGGGCAGCAGATCCGGGGTGAACTGGATGCGGCGCACGGTCGCATCGATGCTCGCCGCGAGAGCGCGCGCGAGCATGGTCTTCCCGACGCCCGGCACGTCTTCCACGAGCAGATGCCCCTCCGCGAGCAGGCAGATCAGCGCGCTGCGGACGGCGTCGGCCTTGCCGTCGATCACCTCGGTGATGGAGGACAGGATCGCGGCGGTCTGGCGGGCGAAGCCGGTCGCGTCGATCCCGGCGGCGTCGCGAGAGGTCGCGTCCAGGGCGGTGCTCGTGGTGACGTCGGCGGTGTTCGTGGCGTGCATGCGTCCCTCTCACCGGGCGCCGCGGTGCGCCCGCGTCTTGATCGTAACCCGGGGCGGGGACGATGAGACGGGATGCAGGATCCCGATCGATGCGGACCCTTTCCTCATCGAGAGGGAAAAGGGTCTATTGGCACTATTGGGGACTTTGGTATCATTGGGTCATGTCCGATGTGATGCTGTCCGACGCCAAGCGTCAGCTGGGTGCGCTCGTGGAGCGTGCGCATGTGGCGCATGAGCCCGTTTTCCTGTCTCGTCGGGGCCGTCGTGTCGTGGCGATCGTCGACGCCGCCGACTTCGAGCGGATGCGGGAGCTCGCGGAGGACGCGGAGGATGCGGCTGCCGCCGTCGCCGCGCGACGCGAGATGGCGGAGACCTCCGAGCTGCCTGTGCCATGGGATGAGGTCAAGGCCGAGCTCGGGCTCGCATGAGCTTCGCGATCGAGTTCGCGCCGTCCGCCCTCCGGCAATTGAGGAAGCTGGATCCCGTCGCACGGCGGCGTATCCAGGCCGCGGTGGAGTTGCTGGCGGACGAGCCGCGCCCGCCGGCCGCGAAACCACTCGTGAACAGCGATGGGGCCTGGCGCGTGCGCATCGGCGACTATCGCGTGATCTACGACATCCAGGACGGCCGGCTGATCGTGCTGGTACTCGCGGTCGGGCACCGCAGGGAGATCTACCGCGAGAAGTGAGGCAGGTCCTCCGCCCGGTCGTCGGCCGCCCGCGAGCTCGGGTAGACTGGACGACGGCTCTCCGCGTGGCGGCACCCAGGCCAATTCCCCCAGGGCGGAAACGCAGCAAGGGTAACCAGGCTCTGCCGGGTGCGCGGAGGGTCTTTTCTTTTGCCCTGCGGCGTGCGCCGTGCGTATCGCCTGTGCCGCTGGCATGCGCGAAATCCGTCCTGCACAGCAGGCGGATCCGGGAAGTTCTGCACAGATCGGAAATATCCCCTGATCTGGGCGTTCGAATGTCTGTGGCCCTGGGTTGAATAGGGGTATGACATCGACGACGCGCGAGGCTCTGGAACAGGTCGAGCACCTGCTCCAGCAGGTGTGCGCGTCGGCTGAGGTGACGACGCAGTTCGAGGGCGTCGCGGATCCGGAGACGATTCGCATCCTGCAGTCGCTCGGGCGCGTGCAGCGGCTGCTCGACGCGGGCATCACAGCCGCGGCCGCACATGCGAAGGAGCGGGAGGCCGGGGCCGCGTCATCGACGATCAGCGCTACCGCTGGGTGCGCTGACCTGACCGAGCTGCTGCGCCGTGCACTGCGGGCGGATGTGGGCACGGCCCGCAAGTACGTGCGCGCTGCGGACGCGGTCGGGTGCGACTTCCTGCTGTCTGCGGGAGAGCACGCGCCGGCGCGGTTCGAGGCGCTCGGGCAGGCCCTGCGTGACGGGGAGATCTCCGTGACGGGGTTGCTCGCCGCGATCGGTCCCGTCGAGCGGGCCCGCGCGCGGATCACCGACGATGAGCGTGAGGCTCTCGACGCTCTGCTCGCGAACACGGCCCGAGGACTGGATCTGCCCGACGAGCACGGCAACCCCGGCCCCGCGCCGTCCACCGACGAACTCGCCGACTTCGCCCGCGCCCTGATGCTCCGGATCGACCCTGATGGCGCCGAGCCCGACGACCGGCGAGCAGAGCACAACCGGGGGTTCACGATCGGCCGCCTTCGCGACGGCGTGCGTCCGGTGCAGGGCGGACTGCTGCCGGAGGTCGCCGGGGTGCTGGAGCGCCTGTTCGACGCGCTCAACAACCCCGCCGCCGCCGGCTCTCCCGACCTGAGCAGGCGCGCCGGAAGCGATTCGGATCCTGCTTCCGGAGGATCCGGCGCGTCGGCCGGGTCCGATGATTCTGGTGGCGGACGCGGGGACGTGCGCTTCTGCGAGCCCGTCGACGACCCGCTCGATCCGGCCCTCGAAGGCGGCCCGGCCGCCCCGGTCGACACCCGCGCGCGGGCGCAGCGCAACCACGACAACCTCGCCGCGATCCTGAACGTCGCCGCCGCCCACGCGGACATGCCCACGCTCGGCGGCGCGGCCCCGACACTGGTCGTCTCCGTGTCCGCGGCGGACTACGCCCGCGGCACCGGACGAGCGTTCATCGAGGGCATGAACGACGACGTTCCCCTGTCGGTCGCCCACCACACCGCCTGCGCCGGCGGGATCCAGCGGGTGCTGTACGACGAACACGGCCAGATCGTCTCCCTCGGCACCTCGGCGCGGATCTTCAACGCCCTGCAACGCCGCGCGATCCTGCATCGCGATCGGGAGTGCGTGATCCCCGGCTGCCATGTGCCCGCGACGTGGTGCGAGATCCATCACGTCCGAGAGCATGCCGACGGCGGCCCGACCCACACCAGCAACGGCGTCGCCCTCTGCTGGCATCACCACCGCACCCTCGACACCTCGGGATGGCGGATCCGCATGAGCCACGGCGCCCCCGAGATCCGCGGACCGCACTGGTGGGACCCGCACGGCGCCTGGCGCCGCCCACGCAACCGCGGCGGCAGCCCCAGCTCCGTCCGTCGGCCCCTCGCCGATGCCTTCGGCCCATCCGGGTGAACCAGCCCAGAACCAGGTTCGAAGGATCGGCCCGCAGACGCGCTAGTGTCCGAGCATGGGACGCGACGAGCGCAGGCCCACCGTGTACTCCGCGGTGCCAAAGAACCTCACGGCCCCGTACGTGATCCCGCCGCTCGAACACGATCGGGACGGCCGCCCTCGTCCCGCCGGCGCCCCGGCGCCCGAGACGCCTCCGCAGCGACGGTCGTGGACGCCCCTCATCTTCATCGGCATCGCGGCGCTCATCCTGATCCCCGCCGCGCTCGGGCTCGTCGCCGGACTGTCGGAGCAGTCCTCGTCCGAGGGGTCCGCGCCCGACGGCGTCCATCCGGTCGTCGAGACAGGCGCGCCCGCGTCACCCGCCCCACCCGTCCCGGCCGCCCCGGTCGTCGACCCGGCGTATCCCGCGCTGGATCCCGCACAGCTGGAGGCCCTTCTCCGCGACCCGGCCGGCCATGAGGGGGAGCAGCACACGGCCTATGTCGAGATCCAGGTCGGCACCGAGACCATTCCGCAGAGCCTGCGCGACACCACGGGGCTCATCGGGTTCATCGGCGTGGCCCCGCCGGAGGACACGCTGCAGGACGCCGCGAATCCGATCGCCCTGACGGCGGATCCGGGGGTGCTCGATGCCGCGGTGAGCGGCGACGTGCTGCGGATCGAGTTCGTGGTGCCCTCGGCGGCGGGTCGGACCACGGTGTACAACGGCTCCGGGATCCCCGAGCTGCGGGTCGTCACCGCCGAGAAGGTCGCGACCCTGCCCTGAGTTTCGACGTCCGCACGCCTTCCCGCGGCACCCCGTGCGCACTACCCTGGACAGGGTGGCACCCAGACGTGCCGATCCGAAAGATCCCGTTCTCAGCCACCCGGAGGCTCCGCCGTGCCCGACACCCCCGCAGCGCTTCCCGATCTGCATCGCTCGGCCGCCGTGCTGTTCGATCTCGACGGCGTGCTGACGCCGACCGCCGAGGTGCACATGCGCGCCTGGCAGGCGGTGTTCGACGAGGTGTTCCTGCTCTGGGACATCGCGCCCGCGTACACCGACGAGGACTACTTCGCGTACGTCGACGGGAAGAAGCGCTACGACGGCGTCGCGAGCCTGCTCCGCAGCCGCAACGTGGAGATCCCGTGGGGATCCGTCGACGACGACCCGGAGGCCGACACCATCTGCGGGATCGGCAACCGCAAGAACGTCGCCTTCTCCGAGGCGCTGCGCCGTGACGGCATCGCGCCGTATCCCGGATCCCTCGCCCTGCTGCAGGAGCTGCGCGCCGCGGAGGTTCCGATGGCAGTGGTGTCCAGCTCCAAGAACGCGGAGGAGGTGCTGGCCACGGCCGGCATCCGCGACTTCTTCACGGTGATCGTCGACGGCGTCGTCGCCGAGCGCGAGCACCTCGCGTCCAAGCCCGCGCCCGACGTGTTCCGCGTCGGCGCCGAGCGCATCGGCGTCGACCCGGCATCCGCGGTCGCCGTCGAGGACGCGACCAGCGGCGTCGCCTCGGCTGCCGCGGCCGGCTACGGCACGGTCGTCGGCGTCGACCGCGGAGCCGGATCCGACACCCTCCTCGCCCATGGCGCGACCGTCGTCGTGGACGACCTCGACCGCTTCCTGTCCTGAACCGATCCCCTCACGGAGAGCACTGCATGATCGATCGCGACCTCTTCCCCGTCGACCCGTGGCGTCTGGTCGAGACGTCCTATCCGCACGTAAACCCTGGCGTCTCGGAGACGCTCATGGGTCTCGGCAACGGATATCTCGGCCTGCGCGGCAATCACATCGAGGGCCGCAACGCGCTCGAGCACGGCACCTTCATCAACGGGCTGCATGAGACCTGGAAGATCCGCCATGCCGAACAGGCGTTCGGCTTCGCCGAGGTCGGCCAGACGATCGTGAACGCCCCGGACGCCAAGGTCATGCGGGTGTACGTCGACGACGAGCCGCTGAGCTTCGACGAGGCGGATGTGCGCGAGTACCGCCGTGAGCTCGACTTCCGCACGGGTGTCCTCAGCCGAGAGGTGCTGTGGGAGACGCCCTCGGGCAAGCGGGTGCGCATCCGCGACGAGCGCATCGTGTCCTTCGTCGAGCGCCACCTCGCGGTGCTGCGCCTCGAGGTCACGGTCGAGAACTCCGACGCCCCCGTGACGATCTCGTGCCAGCTGCTGAACCGGCAGGACGGCGAGGACGTGTACGGCGGCGTGCCGTCGATGGCGGCGGGATCCCCGGGGGAGAAGGCCGGCTTCGATCCGCGCAAGGCGGAGCGGATCGGCGACCGCGTGCTGCAGCCCGCCGAGTACTGGCAGGACGGCGGGCGTTCCGCCCTCGCCTATCGCGTCGCGGACTCCGGCATGACCCTCGCCGTGGTCGCCGACCACCTGGTCGAGACCGAGAACGAGTACACCGCACGGCAGCTCGTCGAGCCCGACATCGCGAAGAACGTGTTCCGGGTGCAGGCGAAGGCCGGCGTCCCCACGCGCGTGACGAAGCTCGTGAGCTACCACACGTCCCGCGGGGTGCCGGCGCGCGAGCTCATCGACCGCTGCCGGCGCACGCTCGACCGTGCCGCGGTGGAGGGCGTCGAGGCGCAGTTCGCCAAGCAGGCCGAGTGGCTGACCGCGTTCTGGGAGCGCAGCGACGTGCGCATCGCGGGACACGACGACCTGCAGCAGGCGACCCGCTGGTGCCTGTTCCAGATTGCGCAGGCCTCCGCGCGCGCCGACGGCGCCGGCGTCTCGGCGAAGGGCGTGAGCGGATCCGGCTACGGCGGGCACTACTTCTGGGACACCGAGGTGTACGTGCTGCCGTTCCTCACCTACACGTCCCCGCAGTTCGCGCGCAACGCGCTGCGCTGCCGCGTGCACATGCTGCCCGCCGCGCGCCGCCGTGCAGGCCAGCTGAACGAGGGCGGGGCGCTCTTCCCCTGGCGCACGATCAACGGCGAGGAGGCCAGCGCGTACTACGCCGCGGGCACCGCGCAGTATCACATCAACGCCGACGTCAGCTATGCGCTCGGGAAGTACGTGCGCGCGACCGGCGACGACGACTTCCTCTACCGACAGGGCGTGGACATCGCCGTCGAGACCGCGCGGATGTGGGCGACGCTGGGCTTCTGGCGCTCCGCCGCGGGGGTCGACACGTTCCACATCCACGGTGTCACCGGCCCGGACGAGTACACCACCGTCGTCAACGACAACCTCTTCACGAACGTCATGGCCCGGTACAACCTGCGCTTCGCGGCGCGCGTGGTGCGGGAGATGGCCGCGGACGCGCCGGAGGCGTACGACGCGGCGGTGGAGCGGCTCGGCATCGAGCCCGCCGAGGTCGAGCGCTGGGAGCGCGCGGCCGACGCGATGCACATCCCGTTCAGCCCCGCGCTGGGGATCCACCCGCAGGATTCGCTGTTCCTCGAGCGCGAGGTGTGGGATCTGCCGGCCACCCCGCCCGAGCAGCGCCCCCTGCTGCTGCACTTCCACCCGCTCGTGATCTACCGGTTCCAGGTGCTGAAGCAGGCGGACGTGGTGCTCGCGCTGTTCCTGCAGGGCAACCACTTCACCGAGGCGGAGAAACTCGCCGACTTCGAGTACTACGACCCGCTCACCACGGGCGACTCGACCCTGTCGGCGGTCGTGCAGTCGATCCTCGCCGCGGAGGTCGGGTACCAGGATCTCGCGCACGAGTACTTCGAGCATGCGATCTACGTCGACCTGGGCGACCTGCACCGCAACGCCTCGGACGGCGTGCACGTGGCGTCCGCGGGTGGCGTGTGGACGGCGCTCGTGTGCGGATTCGGCGGCATGCGCGACCACGACGGCGAGCTCAGCTTCGATCCCCGTCTGCCGACCGACTGGCCGGAGCTGTCGTATCCGCTGCAGTGGCACGGCTCCCAGCTGCAGATCACGCTGACCGCGGACCAGTTGCTGGTCGAGGTCCGCTCGGGAGATCCGGTCTCGTTCTCGGTGCGCGGAGCCGCGCACACGGCGTCGATCGACGCTCCTGCCGCCGTGCATCTCGCGGACCAGGGCCCTGTCCTGCGCGGGCGTCCGGAGTTCGGTTCGCAGGCACGCCGCGAGGACGGCACGATCCTGTCGCCGACCGTTCCGACGACCTCGGCCATCCCGATCGTCGGTTACGCCGGAGAATCGGGGGAGTAGTCCCGTCCGTGGCGCCGGTCCCCGAGACTCTCGAGGGGATCGGCGCCCGCCGCAGGGGCCGGTGCTTCGCGGCCCCTGCCTATTCGCCGTGCCTGATCTCGCAGTCACTGCCCGGTGAGAGCACCGCCTCGTGCCCGTCGTCGTAGCGCACGACGAGGAGTTCGCCGCGCACCTCGAGGACCACGCCGGATCGCTCCGCGCCGCCCACCACCCGGCCGTGGATGCGGATCCGGTCGCCTGCTGCCACCTGCGTCATCATCCACCTCCTCCTTCAGGGTACGTCCGTTCGAGGGGCTGCGGCAGGGGTTCGCCGTGGCTTCTCCCGCACCGTCCGGCGGGGCATCGGCGCCGACGCCGCAGACGCCCAGGCGCCGGCGCCGGATGGCCCGCGCCGATGTCCGACGCACACCGTAGTCTTGTCGGGTGAGCACAGCCCTGTACCGCCGTTACCGGCCCGAGAACTTCGGGGAGATGATCGGGCAGTCGCAGGTGACCGATCCGCTCATGACCGCGCTGCGCGGCGACAGGGTGGGCCACGCCTATCTGTTCTCCGGCCCGCGAGGCTGCGGGAAGACCACGTCCGCACGGATCCTGGCGCGCTGTCTGAACTGCGCCGAAGGCCCCACCGACACCCCGTGCGGCGTGTGCCCGAGCTGTGTCGAGCTGTCGCGCAACGGCGGCGGATCCCTCGACGTCGTCGAGATCGACGCGGCCAGCCACAACGGCGTCGACGACGCCAGGGATCTGCGCGAGCGCGCGACGTTCGCGCCCAGCCGGGACCGGTTCAAGATCTTCATCCTCGACGAGGCGCACATGGTGACGCCGCAGGGCTTCAACGCGCTGCTGAAGCTCGTCGAGGAGCCGCCGCCGCACATCAAGTTCATCTTCGCGACGACCGAGCCCGAGAAGGTGCTCGGCACGATCCGCTCCCGGACGCACCACTACCCGTTCCGGCTGGTGCCGCCGGCGGCGATGCTCGAGTACGTCGAGAAGCTCTGCGCCGAAGAAGGCGTGACCGTCGCCCAGGGCGTGCTGCCGCTCGTCGTGCGCGCCGGCGGCGGATCCCCGCGCGACACGCTGTCGTTGCTCGACCAGCTCATCGCGGGCTCCGAGAACGGCGACGTCGGCTACGAGCGTGCGGTCGCGCTGCTCGGCTACACGCACTCCGCGCTGCTCGACGAGATCGTCGACGCCCTCGCCGCGGGCGACGCGGCCGCCGCCTTCCCCGCGATCGACCGGGTGGTGCAGACAGGACAGGATCCGCGCCGCTTCGTCGACGACCTGCTGGAGCGGCTGCGCGACCTCATCGTGATCGCCGCGGTCGGGGATGCGGCCTCTGCCGTGCTGCGCGGGGTTCCGGAGGACGAACTGACCCGCATGCGCGGCCAGGCCGTGGCGTTCGGCGGTCCGCGCCTTTCGCGCGCGGCCGACCTGGTCAGCTCGGCGCTCGACGACATGTCGGGCGCGACGTCGCCGCGTCTGCATCTCGAGCTGCTCGTCGCCCGCGTGCTCACCGCTCTCGCCGGCGGCGGGGAGACGGCGCCCGTGGCGAATCCCGCCTCGGCACCGGCTGCGAAGCCCGTTTCGGCACTCCCGGTCGTTGAGCAAGGACGCGAAGCGACCGAGACGAAACGCGGCGATTCCGTTGCCGCCGCCGTCGCCCCGGCTGCATCACCGACTCCGGCAGCTGAGCCCAGCCCGGTCCCTGAGCGAGCGCAGCGAGACGAAGGGCGCCAGTCCGCCGCATCTCCTGTCGGCGAGCCGGATCCAGTCGCCGAAACCGCTGCTTCCGCGCCGTCCGGTCCCGTCGATTTCGACCGGGTCCGGGCTTCCTGGACCGCGGTGCTCGGACGACTCGAGAAGATCAGCCGCGGGTCCTGGCTCGTGGTCACCGCGGTGCAGCCGCTCGCCTACGACACCGAGACCGAGGTGCTCACACTCGGGTTCCCCGGACCGAACGACGTCGCGCGGTTCAAGGGCACGAAGCCCGGTGACGGTCCGTCCGACCACCTGCGCACGGCGATCGAGGGCGAACTCGCCGTCAAGGTCAAATATCTGCCGGCCCCGCTGCCCGCGGCGGCGCCCGAACGGAAGTTAGCAGAGGGCGGGAAGGCCCCGCGCCCCTCCGACCAGACCTCGTCCGAGTCCGCGGAGCGGGGCCCCGACTCGGCATCGCCCGCGACGCCCCCGTCGCCGTCGTCGAGCACGGCCCGGGCGCCGCAGCGCCCGGTTGCGACGGCCTCCGCCCCCGTCACCGAGTGGGCGGTCGCCTCGATTCCGCAGGGCGAGTCGGAGTCCGCTCCGCCGGCGGACGCAGCCGCTTCCCTGCCCGCTGCGACAGAACCTCCCGCGCCTGAAGCCGAACCCGCCGCGTCCGCACCGCGGGTGGCGCAGTTCCCGGTCGACGAGGAACCCGCCGACATCGAAGCGATGCCGGCGTCCGGCTGGTACGAGCCCGGGCACGACGGGGACGTCCTCGACGACGAACCTCCGTTCCCCGACGACGCCGACGATCCGGGCCCGGATGCCGGCCCCGGTCGCTACAGCGCCGCCCCAGAGCCCGCTTTGGCTCCGGTCGGACAGGCCATGTCCGAGGTCGGCGGAGCGGATCCGAGTCCTGCACCCGCCGCCGCACGACCGGATCCGAGTCCTGCACCCGCAGCCGCCGCTGCACGACCGGATCCGGCGCCGCGCGTTGCGCCTCCCGCGCCTGCGGTCATCGACCGTGCTCCGCGCTCCGGCGCTCCCGGCGTGCAGCGCTACGGCGAGGCGGTGGTGCGCCAGGTGCTCGGCGCGAGGTTCCTCCGCGAGGAGCCGTACGAGCCGCAGACCCGGTTCCAGTGAGGAACCGCGACAGCGGCGACCAGGTGAAGTGAACGAGCGATCATGAGGATCACGAGATGTACGACGGCATCGTCCAGGAACTGATCGACGAGTTCGGTCGTCTGCCGGGTATCGGCCCGAAATCCGCGCAGCGCATCACGTTCCACATCCTGCAGACGCCCTCCTTCGACGTGAAGCGGCTCTCCGAGCTTCTCTCCGAGGTGCGCGAGCGGGTGCGGTTCTGCGAGATCTGCGGCAACGTCGCGGAGCAGGAGCGCTGCGCGATCTGCCGCGACCCGCGCCGCAACCCCGAGTTCATCTGCGTGGTCGAGGATGCCAAGGACGTCGCGGCGATCGAGCGCACGCGTGAATTCCGGGGGCTCTACCACGTGCTGGGCGGCGCGATCAGCCCGATCGCCGGCGTCGGGCCGGATGACCTGCGCATCACCCAGCTGATGACGCGGCTCGCCGACGGCACGGTGCAGGAGGTCATCCTCGCGACGAACCCGAACCTCGAGGGCGAGGCGACGGCGAGCTATCTCAGCAGGCTGCTCACCACCATGCAGATCACCGTCTCGCGTCTCGCCTCCGGGCTGCCGGTGGGCGGCGACCTGGAGTATGCGGACGAGGTCACTCTCGGACGCGCCTTCGAGGGGCGGCGCGTGCTGTGACCGGTACGGGCTTCAGCCGTCGCGGCTGGCTGCTCTTCGGCGCGATGTGCCTGCTCTGGGGCGTGCCCTACCTGCTCATCAGCGTGGTCGTGGAGTCGTTCTCCCCGGCGGCGATGGTCGCGGGACGAACCCTCATCGCCGCGCTCCTGCTGCTCCCGTTCGCGATCCGCAGCGGTGCGATCAAAGCCGCGTGGAAGCACTGGCCCTGGGTGCTCGCGTTCGGCCTCGTCGAGATGGCGGGTCCGTTCTTCCTCCTCGGCCACGCCGAGCAGTCCCTGCCTTCGGGGCTGACGGGTCTGCTCGTCGCGACGGTTCCCCTGTTCGCGGCGCTCATCGCACTGGGTGGCGGAGACCGCGGCGTGCTGGGCCCGGCGCGACTGATCGGTCTTCTGGTCGGGTTCGTCGGCGTCGGCGTCGTGGTCGCGGGCCCCGGTCTCGCGGGCGGCAAGGTCGACTTCCTCGCGGCGGGGGAGGTGCTGCTCGTCGCCGTGCTCTATGCGACCGCGCCGTTCATCGTCGCCCGCAAGCTCGGCCATGTGCCGTCGATCGGCACGATCACACTCGCGCTGCTCTTCATCGGGATCCTCTACCTGCCGATCGCGCTGCTCACCCAGCACACGGTGCCGACCATGCCGTCGATCGCCGCGCTGATCGCCCTCGGCGTCATCTGCACGGCGATCGCGTTCCTTGCCTTCTTCGCCCTCATCAAGGAGGTCGGCCCGGTCCGCGCGCCGCTGTTCACCTACGTCAACCCGGTGATCGCGATCGTCCTGGGGGCGATCGTGCTCGCTGAGCCGTTCACACCTGGCCTCATCATCGGCTTCCCGCTGGTGCTCGTCGGGTGCTGGTTCGCGGGTACCGGCGGTCGGCTGCGACCCAGGGGCGCCGTCGACGAGACCGCGGTGGAGCTGACGGCCGAGCCGGTGCCGCCGGCGGCGCCGATCCCGCGGGACCCGGCCGTCCGCTCGGAGGTCAGAACGCGCGACGGATCCCCTTCCACAGAGTGATCAGCAGCAGCACGAAGGCCGCTCCGATCAGGATGTGACCGGCACCGGCGATCCCAGAGATCGCCTTCGACGCCTCGACCTTCAGCACGTCGAGAGTCCCGTGCCAGGCCATCATCGCGCCCGTCACGAGCACGCCGGCGTTGTAGATCCAGAAGAACCAGGAGAACAGGCGGCTCGCGGACAGCGTGAACGTCTTCTCGAGGGCGAGCACGATGAGCGTCACGAGTGCGCCGAGCGCGAGCAGGTGGGTGTGCACCAGCGCGAGCTGCCCGCTCACGCCGTTCGGAAAGCCCTGCGCCTTCGTGAACTCTCGGTAGAACAGCCCCGCAAGGAGGCCGAGCGCGATCCAGACGACGGCGGCGACGAAGAGCTGGGTCAGAGCGCGTCGCTGCGCGGGCGCGGAGGAGGACGGTGCGGTGATGTCGGCAGAAGAGGTCATGATGCCAGCCTGCGCGCATCCCTTCCCCGGCGCATCCATCGAACGAACGAGGCTCCGCGCTGGGCAGAAGCCCCGCCCGCGCGGGAGAATCGGAGCATGAGCAGCGCATCCGGATCCGCCCGTCAGCGGATGCTGCGCGGTGCGCGGTTCGCCCTGCACCTCATCACGGTGGTTCTGGTCGTCGTTACCACGGCGCGCGCGGGCATCGAGGGCGAGCTGCTCCCGGTTCTGCTCGCCGCCGCCGTGTACCTCGCCTGGTACGGCGCCGGTGCCGGGTTCGCGCACAAGCGCGCCGCCGTCTGGTGGATGCTGGGGCTGCTCGCGATCTGGATCGGGATGCTCGCCCTGTCCGCGGAGTTCGTCTGGCTCGCGTTCCCGCTGCTGCTGCTCGCCGGGCACGTGCTGCGCCTGCCGTGGTCCTTCGCGTTCATGGTCGTGGTGCTCGCGGCCTCGATCGTCGCACCGATGCTGCATCCTGGCGCGGTGCAGCCGGGGACGCTGCTCGCGCACCTGATCGGACCCCTCGTCGGTGGTGGCTTCGCCTTCGCGGTGTCGCTGGGATACGACGCGATGCTGCGCGACGCGGCCGAGCGGGAGCGCCTCATCGACTCGATGCTGCGTGCCCAGCATGAAGCGGAGCGCCTGCACGACGAACTCGCCGCGAGCCAGCGCGAGGCCGGCGCGACACGTGAGCGCACCCGGCTCGCCCGGGACCTGCACGACACGATCGCCCAGGAGCTCAGCACGATCGTCATGCTCGCCCGCCTGGAGCCGCCGGCCGGCGCGGACGGCGTCGCGGCGGCTCCGGCGGCGCCTGTGGCTGGGGTGCGCCAGGATCGCACCGCGCAGATCGAGCAGCTCGCCCAGCACTCGCTCACCGAGCTGCGCCGCATCGTCGCGGCCCTCGCTCCCGCCGACCTCGACGAGTCCGCCCTCGCGGCGGCTCTCGCCCGCATGCTCGACGCCCTGCGCGACGAGTCCGGCATCACCGGCACGCTGCAGGTGGATCCGGACCTCCCCGCCCTGTCGACGCCGGTGGAGGTCGCCCTGCTGCGGGTCGCACAGTCCGCTCTCGCCAATGTGCGCCAGCACGCGAAGGCGCAGACGGTCCAGGTCGCGCTGACGTCCGGCGCCGGATCCGTGCGCCTGCGGCTCGAGGACGACGGCGTCGGGTTCGACCAGGCCGTGCGCCCCTCCGATGCGTCCTATGGCCTCGCTGCGATGCGCTCGCGATTGCGGGAGGGCGGCGGTGAGCTTACGATCCGATCCGCGCCGGGCGCCGGGACCACGATCGAGGCGACACTGCCGCTCGGGGCGGGCGCCGGTGCGGGAGCGGGTGCGGGGCTTGGCGCGGGCGGCGGCACCGACGCGGATGGGGGAGCGGCATGAGCATCCGGCTGATCATCGTCGACGACCACCCGATCGTGCGCGCAGGGATCCGTGCGGTCGTCGAGGCGCGTGGCTTCGACGTCCTCGCCGAGGTCGGCACCGGCGAGGAGGCCGTCGAGGCGGCCCGCGAGCTGCGCCCGGACGTGGTGCTCTGCGACCTGCGTCTCGGGGAGGGCATGGACGGCGTCGCCACGACCGCGGCGCTGCGAGCGCTTCCTGCGCCGCCCGCGGTGCTGATCCTCACCACCTTCGACCACGATGCGCAGATCGTCCGCGCCGTGGAGGCGGGCGCCGCCGGATACCTGCTCAAGGAGGTCGGCGTCGAGGTCATCTCCCGCGCGATCGTCGACGCGGCCGCGGGATCCGCCGTTCCCACCCCGGGCGGGGACGAACGCCTCGTGGCCGCGCTGCGCGCGCCAAGGGTCGATCTCACCGCGCGTGAGCAGGAGGTGCTGACACTCGTGGCGGAGGGGCTCAGCAACCGCGAGATCGCGGTGCGCCTTTTCGTCACGGAGGCCACGGTCAAGACGCACATCGTGCACCTGCTCGACAAGCTCGGAGCAGAGAGTCGCACGGGCGCCGTCTCCGAGGCCCGCCGCCGCGGCCTGCTCTGACCGCGCGAGGCGGCCCACCCGGCCCACTCCGGGGATCCACCCCCCCCGTTTGGGGCGCACCGCGCCGTTTAGGGGCGCGCTACCCCCAGTCACAGTGTCGTGGCGCGCCCCAAACGGCAGGGCTGCGCCCCAAACCGGCCCCAACCTCTGGACCGAGGATCCGCGCCCCTCCGAACAGGGTCCGACACCCCACTCCGGATCAACTCCCACGCCGGATCCGTTTCCCGCACCGGATCCGCTTCCCGCACCGGGTCCGACTCCCCGCACTGGATCCGGCCTCCGCCGCGGGCCTGGCCCGCGCCGCCCCAGGTTTGGGGCGCACTGCGCCGTTTTGGGGCGCACCATCCCCGGTCGTGGTGTCGTGGCGCGCCCCAAACGGCCAAGACGCGCCCCAAAACGGCCCGGTCGTGCCCAAGCCCGGCGAGCCGCGAACGGCGTCAGCACCCTGCCGCCGCCGTCACATACCGGATCCGGCATGGAGTGCGCTCGTAGAATGTGCGGTGGTGCGCCGCCTCCGGCGCCCGGCATCCCCCAGGAGTGATCCGTGGCCCTCATCGTGCAGAAGTACGGCGGCTCGTCCGTCGCCGACGCAGAGAGCATCAAGCGCGTCGCGAAGCGCATCGTCGACACGCGCCGCGCCGGGCACGACGTCGTCGTGGCCGTGAGCGCGATGGGCGACACCACGGACGAGCTGCTCGACCTCGCGGCCCAGGTCGCGCCGATCCCCGCGCCGCGCGAGCTCGACATGCTGCTCTCCAGCGGAGAGCGGATCTCGATGGCGCTGCTCGCGATGGCGATCCACTCCATGGGCTTCGACGCGCGTTCCTTCACCGGTCCGCAGGCCGGGATGCGCACCGACAGCCGGCACGGATCCGCGCGCATCGTCGAGGTCACCCCGACGCGGCTGCGCGAGGCGCTCGACGAGGGCGCGATCGTCATCGTCGCCGGCTTCCAGGGCATCAACGACGACACGCAGGACATCACGACCCTCGGCCGCGGCGGATCCGACACCACCGCGGTGGCCCTCGCCGCCGCCCTCGACGCCGACGTCTGCGAGATCTACAGTGACGTCGACGGCATCTTCACGGCGGATCCGCGCGTCGTCCCGCTCGCGCACAAGCTCTCGCATGTGTCGAGCGAGGAGATGCTCGAACTCGCCGCGAACGGTGCCAAGGTGCTGTACATCCGCGCCGTCGAATACGCGCGCCGGCACGGCGTCCTGATCCACGCCCGGTCGAGCTTCACGTCGACCGAGGGCACCTACGTTCTGGGCGAGGGCATGAAGAACCCCCGCGAATCCGAGGGAGCAGTCATGGAAGAGCCGATCGTCGCCGGTGTCGCCACCGACCTCAGCCAGGCCAAGGTCACCGTCGCGGGCGTTCCTGACGTGCCGGGGAAGGCCGCGGAGATCTTCAAGATCGTCGCCAAGTCCGGCGCGAACGTCGACATGATCGTGCAGAACGTCTCGGCCGCGTCCACCGGGCGCACCGACATCTCCTTCACGCTGCCGAAGTCCGACGCCTCCGCCGCGCTCAAGGCGCTCGCCGCAGAGCAGGCCGATGTGGGCTTCGAGAGCCTCCTGCACGACGACCAGATCGGGAAGCTCTCGGTCGTGGGCGCCGGCATGCGCACGCATTCGGGCGTCTCCGCGATCCTCTTCGAGGCGCTGTCGACCTCGGGCGTGAACCTGGAGATGATCTCGACCTCCGAGATCCGGATCTCCGTCGTCGTGCGCGGCGACGAGCTCGCCGAGGCCGCGCGCGTCGTGCACGCCGCGTACGGCCTGGACGGCGAGGTCGAGGCCGTCGTCGCCGCCGGCACCGGTCGCTGACCCGTCCCGCGCGATCGCCTCTGCGCCGGGCTCCCCTCCGAACCCGGTAGAATCGCCCAAACCCTGACACCGGCGCCAGGCGCGGACTGATCCGCCACACCCGGCGACCGCGCCTCCGCCTCGTCCGCCGTCCGGCACCCGCCACGGCACGAAGCCAAGGAAGCATCCCCATGACCCGCATCTCCGACTCAGGATTCTCCGTCGCGATCGTCGGCGCCACCGGCCAGGTCGGCACCGTCATGCGCGACATCCTCGCGGAGCGCTCGTTCCCGATCCGCGAGCTGCGCCTGTTCGCCTCGGCCCGCTCGGCCGGCACGGCGATCGACTTCGGCGGCACGCCGGTGATCGTGGAGGACGTCGAGACCGCGGATCCCGCCGGCGTCGAGATCGCACTCTTCTCCGCGGGCGCCACCGCGAGCCGCGCCTACGCGCCCCGCTTCGCCGCGGCCGGCGCTGTCGTGGTCGACAACTCCAGCGCCTGGCGGATGGACCCCGAGGTGCCCCTCGTGGTGAGCGAGGTCAACCCCGAGGCGATCGCGGACACACCCAAGGGCATCATCGCGAACCCCAACTGCACCACGATGGCCGCGATGCCCGTGCTCAAGGCGCTGCACGCCGAAGCAGGGCTCGAGCGCCTGATCGTGAGCACGTACCAGGCCGTGAGCGGATCCGGTCTCGCCGGCGCGCAGGAGCTGCTCGGTCAGGTCGAGGGCGTGCTGGCACAGGGCGACACACTGCAGCTCGTGCACGACGGATCCGCGCTCGACTTCCCCCAGCCGGAGAAGTACGTGGCGCCGATCGCCTTCGACGTCATCCCGCTCGCCGGGTCCCTGGTCGACGACGGTCTCAACGAGACCGACGAGGAGAAGAAGCTCCGCAACGAGAGCCGCAAGATCCTCGGCCTGCCGGACCTCCGCGTCGCGGGGACGTGCGTGCGCGTGCCGGTCTTCACCGGGCACTCGCTGTCGATCAACGTCGAGTTCGCGAACGACATCACCCCTGCGCGCGCGTACGACGTGCTCGCCGCCGCACCCGGCGTCGTGGTCGAAGAGGTGCCGACGCCGCTGTACGCCGCGGGCAAGGACCCGAGCTACGTCGGGCGGATCCGTGCCGATCAGTCCGCGCCGGAGGGCAAGGGGCTCGTGCTGTTCATCAGCAACGACAACCTGCGCAAGGGCGCCGCGCTGAACGCGGTCCAGGTCGCGGAGCTCGTCGCCGCACGCCTCGGCGACTGACCTCCGTCCGGGCGAATTCCGGTCGCCGGATGGCCGCCACGGCGAATATCGGCGGCCTCGCGGCGAACTAGACTGATCGGGTGACTGAATCCGTCGACGTCGTCCTCATCGGCGGTGGCATCATGAGCGCCACCCTCGGAACCCTGCTCCGCGAACTCCAGCCCGACTGGAAGGTCGTGGCCTTCGAGCGACTCGGAGACGTCGCGGAGGAGAGCTCCAACGCGTGGAACAACGCGGGCACGGGGCACGCCGCCCTGTGCGAGCTGAACTACATGCCAGAGGGCAAGGACGGCGTGCTCGATCCGGCGAAGGCGATCGGCATCAACGAGCAGTTCCAGCTCAGCCGCCAGCTGTGGTCGACGCTCGTCGACCGCGGGGTGCTCGACGCCCCCACGACGTTCATCAACTCCACCCCGCACATGACGTTCGTGCGTGGGCAGAAGGACGTGGACTACCTGCGCCACCGCTACGAAGTGCTCAAGAAGCAGCCGCTGTTCGCGGGGATCGAGTTCAGCGAGGACTCCCGCGTCATCAACACCTGGGCGCCGCTGCTCATGGAGCAGCGCCGCAAGGGCGAGCCCTTCGCCGCCACCCGGGTGCCGAGCGGCACGGACGTGGACTTCGGATCCCTCACCCGTCAGCTGTTCGACCACCTCACCGAGGACGACCGCTTCAGCCTGCGGCGCAACCACGAGGTCCGCAAGCTCTCGCAGCGCAAGGACGGCACCTGGGACGTCAAGTACCGCAACGTGATCGGGCGGACTCCGGGAGAGATCAACGCGCGCTTCGTGTTCGTCGGCGCGGGCGGCTGGGCGCTCAAGCTGCTGCAGGGCTCCGGCATCTCCGAGATCAAGGGCTACGGCTGCTTCCCAATCGGCGGGCAGTGGCTGAGGACCTCGAACCCGGCGATCGTCGCCAAGCACCAGGCCAAGGTCTACTCGCAGGCCCCTGTCGGCGCTCCGCCGATGTCGGTGCCGCACCTGGACACCCGCGTCGTGGACGGTGAGACCAGCCTGCTGTTCGGCCCGTTCGCGACCTTCAGCCCGAAGTTCCTCAAGCAGGGCGGGATGCTCGACATCGTGACCCAGGTGCGCCCGCACAACCTGGGCAGCATGCTCAAGGTCGCGTTCACGAACTTCGACCTGATCAAGTACCTGGTCAGCGAGCTGCTGAAGACGCACCACAAGAAGGTGTCGACGCTGCGCGAGTTCATGCCCACTGCGGCGGACGGCGACTGGGAGCTGCTGCAGGCCGGTCAGCGCGCGCAGGTCATGAAGGGCGGCAAGCTTCAGTTCGGCACCGAGGTGGTCGCGGCCGCCGACGGCACGATCGCGGGCCTGCTGGGCGCCTCTCCTGGCGCATCCACGGCCGTGCCCGTCATGCTCGACGTGCTGCAGCGCTGCTTCCCTGAGCAGTACGGGGAGTGGGAGCCGAAGCTGCAGAAGCTGATCCCGACTCTCGGCGAGAAGCTCAACGATTCCGCCGCCGATGCGCGCGCGTCGATGGGCGCCACGGCGAAGACGCTCGATCTGACGGCCTGATCCCGCGCCGTGGCCAAGCTGTACTTCCGCTACGGGGCGATGAACTCCGGCAAGTCCACGGCGCTGCTGCAGGCCGCCTACAACTATGAGGAGCGCGGCCAGCAGGTGCTGCTCGCGAAGCCCGCGATCGACACCAAGGGCGCCTCGCAGATCGAGAGCCGCCTCGGCATGACCCGCGAGGTGGACTTCCTCATCGCCGCGGGGGAGAGCGCGAGGGAGCTGTTCCGGAGCGAGCGCTCCCGGGCGCAGCAGGGCGGATCCGACGTCGCCTGCCTCCTCGTGGACGAGGCGCAGTTCCTGGAGCCGGACCAGGTCGACGACCTGTTCCGGATCGCGGTGGAGGACGACATCCCCGTGCTCGCCTACGGGATCCGCAACGACTTCCTCACGCATGCCTTCCCGGGATCCGGTCGGCTGCTCGCGATCGCGCACACGCTCGAGGAGCTCAAGACGATCTGCCGCTGCGGGCGCAAGGCGGTCTTCAACGGCCGTCGGATCGGCGACCGCTTCGTGTTCGATGGCGACCAGGTCGCGATCGACGGCGCCCTGAGGCAGGCCCAGGGGCCGGTCGCCTACGAGTCCCTCTGCGGCCACTGCTACCTCGAGGAGTCCCACGGCCGCCTGGGCTGACCCCTATCTTCCGAGTCGTCCCCCTCAGCGCACCCCATGGCGTGCGCTGAGGGGGACGACTCTGTTGTGGAGGGGGTGTTGCGTGGTCTGACCACAGGGGAGTATCGTGTGGTCTGACCACAGGAGGACGGATGGCTGAACGTGCGGATGCGCCGGCGCGCACCTGGCGCACGGTGCTGCAGCACCTCGAGCAGCGTCTGCTCGACGGCGAGCTCGGCCCGGGGGACCGGCTGCCGAGCGAACGCGACCTCGCGGCGGAACTGGGCGTGGGGCGCTCCAGCGTGCGCGAGGCGATCCGCGTGCTCGAGGTGATGGGGCTCATCCGCACCTCGACCGGTTCCGGCCCGCAGGCGGGCGCGATCGTCATCGCGGCGCCCGGAGGGGGCCTGTCCGCGCTCCTGCGACTGCAGGTCGCCGCGCAGGGCTTCCCGATCGCGGATGTCGTCGGCACCCGGCTCATCCTCGAGCAGGCCGTCGTCACGGCGCTCGCACGGGGAGACGGCGACACCGCCGAGGTGCACTTTCTCCTCGACGCGATGGACGCCGATCTCAGCGCCGCGGACTTCCTCGCGCTCGACGCGCAGCTGCACCTCGCGCTGGCCGAGGCCAGCGGCAACGCCGTCGTCGCCGCGATGATGACGGGGCTGCGGGACAGCATCGAATCCTACGTGCGGACCGGATCCGCGGGGATCGAGGACTGGGCCGGCATGGCGGCGCGGCTCCGCGCCGAGCACCGCGACATCGTCCGCGCGATCGACGAGGGCCGCGCCGACGTGGCCGCTGCGCTCGTCCACGACCACATCACCGGCTATTACGCCGCGACCGGCCTGGCCGGCGCCGGCGGCACGACTCCCTGATCGGAAGGACCCACCCATGGTGCAGCGACAGCTCCCCAACCCCGCCGAGATCTTCGACCTGATGAAGTTCAAGGCCCCTGAGCTCGACGGCACGAAGCGCCGCCTCGAAGGCGCACTGACGATCTCGGATCTGCGCACGATCGCGAAGCGTCGCACGCCCAAGGCCGCCTTCGACTACACCGACGGCGCGGCTGAGGGCGAGCTGTCGCTGGCGCGCGCCCGCCAGGCGTTCGAGGACGTCGAGTTCCACCCCGGGATCCTCGCGCCGGCTCCCGAGCTCGACACCTCCACCACGATCCTCGGCGGACAGAGTGCGCTGCCGTTCGGGATCGCGCCGACGGGATTCACGCGTCTCATGCAGACCGAGGGCGAGTTCGCCGGCGCCGGCGCCGCAGCCGCCGCGGGGATCCCCTTCACGCTGTCCACGCTCGGCACGACCTCGATCGAGGACGTGAAGAAGACCAACCCCGCGGGGCGCAACTGGTTCCAGCTGTACGTCATGCGCGACCGGGAGATCTCCTACGGCCTCACCCGCCGTGCGGCCGAGGCCGGCTTCGACACGCTCATGTTCACGGTCGACACCCCGGTCGCCGGCGCCCGCCTGCGCGACAAGCGCAACGGCTTCTCGATCCCGCCGCAGCTCACGCTCGGCACGATCATCAACGCGATTCCGCGGCCGTGGTGGTGGATCGACTTCCTGACCACCCCGAAGCTCGAGTTCGCGTCGCTGTCGACGACGGGCGGCACGGTCGGGGAGCTGCTCGACGCGGCGATGGATCCCACGATCAGCTACGACGACCTCGAGGTGATCCGGGGCATCTGGCCGGGCAAGCTGCTTGTCAAGGGCGTGCAGACGGTCGAGGACGCGCTGCGGCTGAAGGACACGCACGGCGTGGACGGCGTGGTGCTCTCCAACCACGGCGGCCGTCAGCTCGACCGCGCGCCCATCCCGTTCCACCTGCTCCCGCAGGTGCGCAAGGCCGTGGGCGACGACTTCACCGTCATGGTCGACACGGGCATCATGAACGGGGCCGACATCGTGGCCGCTGTCGCCCTCGGCGCCGACTTCACCCTCATCGGCCGCGCCTACCTCTACGGGCTCATGGCCGGCGGGCGTCGCGGCGTCGACCGCACGATCGCGATCCTGCGCAGCGAGATCGAGCGCACCATGCGCCTGCTCGGCGTCTCCTCGCTCGCCGAACTGGAGCCCCGCCACGTCACCCAGCTCACCCGCATGGTGCCCGTGGCGCCTGGAGCGGCGGCGGTCGCGGCGCGATGACTCCTGGCGCCTCGGGCGCGCTCCTGTCGCCGTCCTGAGGCGCCAGGGGCGTCCGAGGCGTCGGAGGTCAGGCGGAGCGCGTCAGTGCGCTTGCGGCGGGCTCAGAGCGCGTGCGGGGTCGCCGGAGCGGCCGCCAGCGCCGGGAGCAGGGCGTCCAGGTGGTCCGCGGTGTCCTCCCAGCCCGCCACGGCGACGCAGGGTACGCCGAGGGCCTTGACGGGGTAGTCGTTGCCGCCCTCGTCCAGGCGGTCGCCGTAGAAGAGCATCTCCTCGAAGGGGATGCCCGTGCGCTCGGCGAGCTCGGTCATGCCGTAGGCCTTGTCGATGCCGGCGCGCGTGATGTCGATCGAGGTGGATCCGCCGGAGCGGACCTCCAGATCGGGCACGCGCGGAACTACCGCGTCACGGAGAGCGGCGCGTCGGGATCCGTCGGGGTCCCAGGCCTTCTTCGCGTCGTGGGGCGCCTTCTGGCCGAGGGCGGAGAAGGTGATCTGCGAGCCGCGGTCCTCGAGGATCGGTCCCCAGGTCTCGCTCTCCCAGAGTCCGAGGCGGCGTGCCTCCTCTTCGAGGGCGCTGAGGGCGGCGGTCTTCTGCCGATCGCTGAGGTCGCGGGCGTAGACGAGGGAGAAGCCGGATCCGTCGTGTCGCAGGTAGCGCGTGCCGCAGGTCGGCAGCAGGTGGATGCGCTGGAGGAGCTCCGCATCGGCGTCGCCGAGCCGGGCGATGACCTGTGTGCGGAACTGCTCTTCGTTGCCGCCGGAGATGATGGCGACCTCGACGCGGCGCGCGAGGGAGAGGAGGAGCTCGGCGATGCGGGGATCGATCGCGGCCTTGGAGGGGGCGAGGGTGTCGTCGAGGTCGAAGGCGACCAGGCGGGGCGTCGTCATAGCGATTCCAGCGTAGAGGATCGGGGTGTGAAGGGTCCTGGAGACGCATCGGCAGTACCGCGGCAACGTGAAAGGGACCGACCTGATTGGTCGGTCCCTTTCACGTGCTGGTCGGGGTGACAGGATTTGAACCTGCGGCCTCTTCGTCCCGAACGAAGCGCGCTACCAAGCTGCGCCACACCCCGTGGCAACCGTTCAAGTCTATACGGAGACGAGCCGAGGGGCGAATCGAGGCGGAACCCGCGCGTGGCGCGCAGGCGGCGAGACCGTCACGCCCGGGGCAGCAGCGTCAGCAGGGTCGCCTCGGGGCGGCACGCGAAGCGGACCGGCGCGTAGATCGAGTGGCCGCAGCCGGCGCTCACGTTGAGGGGCACCGTGCGGCCGGCGTGGGACCAGGTGCTGAGACCCTTCGCCTGCTTCAGGGGGATGTCGCAGTTGGCGACGATCGCGCCGAAGCCCGGGATGCACACCTGGCCGCCGTGCGTGTGGCCGCCCAGGATCGCGTCCGCGCCCAGATCGGTGAACGAGTTCAGCACGCGCTGGTACGGCGCGTGCGTGACCCCCAGGACGGGCACGTCGGCGGGGCGTGCTCCCAGAGCATCGATCGCGGCGGGCAGCTCGTCGAGTCGATCCCAGTGGCGATGCGCATCGTCGACGCCGAACAGATCCACCCGGGATCCGGCGATCTGAAGCGTGGCCGCGGTGTTGTCCAGATCGACCCAGCCGAGGTCGTCGGTGAAGAAGCCGTCCAGCGCCTCGGTATCGAGCTTCGGGGCTGTGATGGAGCGCGCCGAAGGGCCCATGAAGTAGCGGAACGGATTGCGGGGCGATGGCCCGAACTTGTCGTTGGACCCGTGCACGAAGACGCCCGGCGTTCCGGCGAACGGAGCGAACGCCGCACGGACGCCCTCGAGGCCGTCCTCATGGCCGAGGTTGTCACCCGTGTTCACGACGAGGTCGGGGCGCAGCTCCGCCAGGGATGCAAGCCAGCGCTGCTTGCGATGCTGCCAGGGTGCCATGTGCGCGTCGGAGACGTGCAGGATCCGCAGGGGACGGGATCCCGCGGGCAGCGACCGCGCCGTGGCATGCCGCAATGTGAAGAGGTAGCGCTCGATGCCGATGCCCCAGGTGGCGGCCGCGACACCGGCGGCCCCCACCGCACCGAGTGCGATGAGGGCCGAACGGGCGGTGCGAGAGGACGTCATCCCTGGCAGTTCTTCTTCACGTAGTTGAGCGTGACGGAGGAGCCCTTCGGTGCGGCCGTTCCAGCAGCGGGGGACGTGGCCGACACGGTGCCGGAGTCATCGCCGTTGCCGGGCGTACAGGTTCCCTTCACTGCCTGGAAACCCGCCTGCTGGAGCGCGGTCGCAGCATCGCCCATGGTCTTGCCGACCACGTTCGGCACCGAAACGCCCTGCCCGTTGCTCGGCGAGATCGTGATCGTGCTGCCTGTGACGGCCTGACCGGGGCCTGGATCCTGCTGGGCGACCTGGTCGGCCGGCAGGTTGCTCTGCACGGGGGCGCCCACGGAGACCGAGAAGCCTGCGCCCTCGAGCGTCTGCGTGGCCTGGTCGACGGTCATGCCGACCACGCTCGGCAGGTTGGTGTACGACTGCTTGAGCAGGCTCTGCGACGGGTCGGGGAAGGCGCCGCCCGGGAAGAACGTATTCGCCGCAGCGGTGATCTGGCGGCTGAGCCCGTAGCGGATGTCGGGGACGTTGACATCGTGCGAGTAGTAGTTGTAGATGTCGGCGTCGCCGTTGGCCTGGCCGACCCACACGGCGGTGGTCGCCGCGGTCGACGAATCCACCAGCATCGTCTGCGCGCTCTCGTGCGTACCCGTCTTGCCGATCAGCGGGGTGCCGTCGTCGGGGTTCGCGCGCGATCCGGTGCCGCCCGAGTTCATGACGCCCTGCAGTGCGTACGCCGCAGTGGCCGCGATCTCGGGCTTGATGACCTCGGTGCAGGCCGGCGGCGGAAGCGGGATGTCGGTGCCGTCGGGGCCGGTGATCTTGTCGATCGCATACGGCGCGCAGCGGGTGCCGTTGTTGGCGACCGCGGCGTAGGCGGAGGCCATGTCGAGTGCGGCGATGTTCTTAGAGCCGAGCACGTCGAACGGCACGTTCTGATCCGTGACGCTGCCGCCGTCGCCCAGATGCACGCCCATGCGCTGCGCGACCTGGTTGATCTCGCAGAGATCCAGCTTGGAAGCCATCGAGAGGAAGCCCGAGTTCAGCGAGTCGCGGGTGAACTGCATCGGCGTTCCGGTGTAGCCGCTCTGGTTGTTGAAGTTCTTGATCGGCGTGTCCGTTGTCATCGTGGAGTTGCCGCACTTCATGGTGTAGTTCTTCACCGGAGCTGCCAGGGTCTCACGGACCGAATGGCCCTTCTCCAGCCAGTCGATGAGCGTGAAGATCTTGTACGTCGAACCCACGGAGAAGCCGATTCCTCCGCCATGAGCGGAGTCCGCGGCGTACACGTACTGAGTCAGCCCGCTTGTGGCTGTATCCGACTGTTCCTCGGTGAAGCCGGTGTTCTGCGCGATGGCAAGGATCCGGCCCGTCTTGGGGTCGATGGTGGTGGCAGCCGCACCGAAGTCCATCCCCTCGATGGTCGGGGTGGTGTGGTCGGCCATCGCCTGCAGCGCGGCGCTCTGCATCGGAGCGGAGAGCGTGGTGTAGACGTTGAGGCCGCCGCGCAGAAGCTTGTCGGAGCGGTCCTTCACCGGGCCCAGCACCGAGTCGAGCGACGTGTCGTTCTCGAGAGTCGCCTTGACGTACTGGCAGAAGAAAGCGTTGCCGCCCGCGTCCCCGCAGCCCGAGGAGGGGGTCTTGATCGCCGGGGTGATCGGCTGCACCTTGTCGGCCTCGTATTCGGCCTTGGTGATCTTGCCGAGCACCTCCATGCGGCTCAGTACGTAGTTCCGGCGCGTGAGGGTGTCCTTGTAGCCGTCGGCCTGCGAGTTCTTGCAGTTGTTGCCGTCCTTGTCGCAGTCGTACGTGCCACCGGGCATGTCGATACGGAAGGCGTTGGGGTTCTGCACCATGCCGACCAGGGTCGCGGCCTGCACGGCGTTGAGCTGCGAGGCGGAGACACTGAAGTAGCGCTGCGCCGCGGCCTCGATGCCGTAGGTGGTGCCACCGAAGTTCACCAGGTTCAGATACCCGATGAGGATGTCGTTCTTGGAGTACTGCTTCTCGATCGCCGTGGCGTAGCGGATCTCCTGCAGCTTGCGGGCGATGCCCTTGGAGCCGACGGCCGAGGCGGCGTCGACCCAGCACTGGTTCAGTTTGTCGTCGCGCTTCGCATCGTTGAGCGGAACGCCCTTCTCGCATTCCTGCAGCAGCACGTTCTTGACGTACTGCTGGCTGATCGAGGATCCGCCGTTGGTCGAGGACCCACTGACGTTGCCCACGACCGCCTTGATCGTTCCGGCGATGTCGATGCCGCCGTGCGTGTAGAAGTTCTTGTCCTCGCTCGCCAGCAGGGCGTCGATCAGCACGGGGGCGACCTGGTCGTACTTCACAGGGATGCGGTTCTGATCGTAGAAGCGCGCCATGACCTGATCGGCGCCGTTGGCGTCCTTGGAGTAGATCGTGGTCGGCTGCATCGGCCGGTCGACCTTCAGATTCGAGGGAAGGCCCTCGAACAGGTCGATCGACTGAGCGGCGGCAGCACCGGTGACGGCGAACACCGGAGTGACGGTGGCCGTGACGAGCACACCGGCGACGACGCTGAGACCGACAAGGCCGGCCAGGCCGCTGAGCACACCGGTGAGCGTGCGTTTGGTCTGAGGCATACGCTTGATCGTAGGGGAGTTCCCTGAACGCAAACTTTGACGCGCCAGAGCGCGTCCGTCCCTCCAGGAGAGCCATGACCACGTGGGAATACCTCACCACACCGCTACTGATCCACAACACCGCCGCCATCCTGAACAACTGGGGAAAGCAGGGCTGGGAGCTGGTGCAGGTGGTGACGGGGCCCGAGGGCGGGCTCGTCGCGTACCTCAAGCGTCCGGTCGGCGGCGAAGCGGCCGCCAACACCGGTCTTTCCGCGGCGGCAGAGGCCGCGCGTCAGTTCGAAGGAGAATCCGCATGACCATCAGCGCCCGTCTCGCCGAGCTCGGCATCGAGCTCCCGTCCGTCGCCGCCCCGGTCGCCGCCTACGTGCCGGCCCGTGTGCACGCGGGACTCGTGCACACCTCCGGCCAGCTGCCGTTCGTGGCAGGGTCCCTGCCCGCGACCGGCAAGGTCGGTGCGGAGATCCCCGCGGAGGACGCCAAGGGCCTCGCCCGCCTGTGCGCGCTCAACGCGATCGCCGCGGCGGCCGATGCGGCCGGTGGCGTGGATCGTCTCGGCGGCGTGCTCCGGGTCGGCGGCTTCGTCGCCTCCGACCCGTCGTTCTCCGGCCAGCCCGGCGTGATCAACGGGGCGAGCGAGGTGCTCGGAGAGATCTTCGGCGACGCCGGCAAGCACGCCCGCGCAGCGGTGGGCGTGGCCGTGCTGCCGCTGGACAGCCCGGTCGAGGTCGAGGTCGTCTTCACCCTCGCCTGAGTCCTCATGACAGAAGGGGCGCTCTCCGCGGAGAGCGCCCCTTCTGTCGTCCGGGGATCCGGATCCTCGACGGGTTCGGAGGCCTACTTCACCTGCGCCGAGATCGTCGACATCACCATCGTGTCCGCGAGCGTCGTGGTGTCGCCGACCTCACGGCCTTCGGCGACATCGCGCAGCAGGCGGCGCATGATCTTGCCGGAGCGGGTCTTGGGCAGCTCGGCGACGATGTAGACGTCGCGCGGGCGGGCGATCGGGCCGATCTGCTCGCCGACCCAGCCGCGCAGCAGCTGCGCGAGGCCCTCGGGTGCATGCGCCTTGAGGTAGCTCTCCTTGATGATCACGAAGGCGACGACCGCCTGGCCCGTGGTCTCGTCGGAGGCTCCGACCACGGCGGCCTCGGCAGTGGCCTCGTGCGCGACGAGCGCCGATTCGATCTCGGCGGTGGAGAGGCGGTGCCCGGAGACGTTCATCACGTCATCGACCCGGCCGAGCAGCCACAGGTCCCCGTCCTCGTCGAAGCGCGCGCCGTCGCCGGCGAAGTAGTAGCCCTGCTTCTCGAACTTCTCCCAGTACGTCTCCTTGAACCGCTCGGGGTCGCCCCAGATGCCGCGGAGCATGCTCGGCCACGGCTCGGTGATCGCCAGGAGTCCGCCGCCGCCCGCGCCCTGAGGCCTGCCGTCGTCGTCGACCACATCGATCGACACCCCCGGCAGCGCCACCTGTGCCGAACCCGGCTTGGTCGCGGTGATGCCGGGAAGCGGGGAGACCATGATCGCCCCGGTCTCCGTCTGCCACCAGGTGTCCACGATCGGCGTGCGGCTGCCGCCGATGACGTCGCGGTACCAGATCCAGGCTTCGGGGTTGATCGGCTCGCCGACCGAGCCGAGCAGGCGCAGGGAGGTCAGGTCGTACTGGTTCGGGATCTCGCGGCCGAGCTTCATGAACGAGCGGATCGCGGTGGGGGCGGTGTAGAGCGTGGTCACGCCGTACTTCTGGATGATGTCCCACCAGCGTCCCTGCTGCGGAGTCTCGGGCGTTCCCTCGTACATGACCTGGGTGGCGCCGTTCGCGAGCGGTCCGTACGTCACGTACGAGTGTCCGGTGACCCAGCCGATGTCGGCGGTGCACCAGTAGACATCCGTCTCAGGCTTCAGGTCGAAGACGACACGGTGCGTGTAGGACGCCTGGGTGAGGTACCCGCCGGAGGTGTGCAGGATGCCCTTGGGCTTTCCGGTGGTCCCGGAGGTGTAGAGGATGAACAGCGGGTTCTCGGCCGGGAACGCCTGCGCCTCATGCGCGTTCGATGCCGCACCGACGACGTCGCCGTACCAGAGGTCGCGCTCGTCGTTCCAGTCGATCTCGTTCTCGCAGCGCTTGACCACGATCACGTGCTCGACCGTGTTCTGCTCGCCCTCGCCACGATCGGCGAGCGCCTGGTCGACCGTGGGCTTGAGGGCGGACGCCTTGCCCTTGCGGTAGCCGCCGTCGGCGGTGATGACGAGCTTCGCGCCGGCGTCATCGATCCGCGAGCGCAGGCTGTCGGCGCTGAACCCGCCGAACACGACCGAATGGATCGCGCCGATGCGCGCGACGGCGAGCATCGAGGCCACCGCTTCGGGGATCATCGGCAGGTAGATGGCGACGCGGTCGCCGTGACCGACGCCGAGGCCCTCGAGCACGTTCGCGAGGCGCTTGACCTCGTCGGTGAGCTCGGCGTAGGTGATGCGCCGCTCGTCGCCGGGCTCGCCCTCCCAGAGCAGGGCGACGCGGTCGCCGTTACCGGCCTCCACGTGGCGGTCGAGGCAGTTGTAGGCCACGTTGATCTCGCCGTCGGCGAACCACTTCGCGAACGGCGGGGTCGACCAGTCCAGCACCTCGGTGAACGGCGTGTGCCAGTTCAGCTCGCGGGCCTGCTTCGCCCAGAACGCCTCGCGATCGGTGGCCGCCTCGGTGTAGATCTCCGGCTGAGCGACGGCCGCCGCGGCGAATTCGGGGGAGGGCGGGAACACCCGGGTCTCGTCGAAGACGTGATCGATCTGGCTGCTCATGGTGAGAGGGCGCTCCTTTGCGGCGGGGGGATCGCGGCGTGAGCCGGGACATCGGCGAATCTAGCTGTGCCCATCGTCTCCCACTACCGACGGAAGTCGGTAGTGGGATCCGTTTTGTACGGTGCCCTTTCGGACGTACACTGTCCGACGGCCGATCAATCGAATCCGGCTTTCCTGCGGCTCCGACGGTCCCCCTCCGTCGGCCGCAGACGGGCGGCATCCCATTCCCCCCGTGGGGTGCCGCCCACTCCTCTTCCTCCGTCGCGTCTGGTCGCGTCCACGCCGGATCCGGTCCGCGGGCCTGCAGATCTGCAGGACGTTGGCATGTCTGCAGGAGGATTCGGCCGGAACCGTCCTTCGGACTGGCAATTCTCCTGTGGAGTCGCTGCCCGGAGTCGCTGCCACGGCTGCACGCTCCGCACGCGCGTGCTCGTTCTGCACAGGCTCGCGGCGCAGCGGGTTGTGCACGGATTGCGCGGACCGCGTCCCGAGCCGCAACGCGGGTGCCTAGCGTCGGGACATGGCCTCGCCCTTCGTGATCGTCCCGCGTGGATCCGCAGCCGCCGCCGAGCGGCTGGCGTTGGATCCGGCCTTCGGCGACCTCGCGGTGCATGCTGCCGATCCGCAGGTGACCGATCTGTTCCTGAACGGCGCCGCCGGGCTCTTCCTCGATCGCGGTGCCGGCGCCGAGGCGGTGCCCGGATGGACGGCTTCCGAGCGCGAGGTGCGGGAGCTCGCCGTGCGCCTGGTGGCCCTCGGGGGCAGGCATCTCGACGACCAGGCGCCCTGCGTGGACGTGCGGCTCGCGTCGGGGGTGCGCGTGCATGCCGTGCTCGCCCCGGTCTCGACCGGCGGCACGGCCGTGTCGGTGCGGATCCCCCGGGTGCATGCGGCGGATCTGGATGACCTCGTCCGGCTCGGGGCCATCGACCTGGCGCAGCGGGCCTGGCTCGAGCAGACGGTGCGCGGTCGGAAGAACGTCCTGATCACGGGCGGCACCGGCACCGGCAAGACCACGATGCTGGCGGCTCTGCTCGCGCACGTCCCGCCGCACGAGCGGATCGTGACCATCGAGGACGTCGCAGAACTGCGTCCCCGGCACCCGCACCATGTCTCGCTCGAGGCGCGGCAGCCGAACCTGGAAGGCGTCGGCGCGATCAGCGTCGCGCGGCTCGTGCGCGAGTCGCTGCGGATGCGGCCCGACCGGCTGATCGTGGGGGAGTGCCGGGGCGAGGAGATCCGCGAGCTGCTGACCGCCCTGAACACGGGCCACGACGGCGGCGCGGGCACGCTGCACGCGAGCGGGCTCGCCGACGTGCCGGCACGGCTGGAGGCGCTCGGCGCGCTGGCGGGGATGGATCCGCCGGCGCTCGCGCGCCAGGCCGTGAGCGCGTTCGCATACGTGCTGCATCTCGTGCGCGCCGCGGGCGGCCTGCGCCGGCTCACCCAGGTGGGCGTGCTGCGACGGGATGGCGAGCATCTCGGCATCGAGGAGGTCCGGCCATGGTGAAGGGCGGGCGGGGGCCTGTCGCGCTCCGAAGCTGCCGCGAGCAGCGTGTGCGTCGGCGCGGAGCGGAGCCCTCCGAGGCCGAGGTCGCCGAGGTGGTGCGGACGCTGGCGGTCCTGCTGCAGGCCGGTGCCGCCCCGCTGACGGTCTGGCGGCACCTGGCGGAGAGCGGTTCGCCCGAGGCCGTCGAGGTGCTCGCCGACGTGGAGCGGGGGCGTGCTCTGGCCGACGCCATCCGCACCAGGGGCGGGACGTGGCGCATGGTCGGCGCGGCGTGGGGGATCGCCTCGACCGTCGGCGCGCCCCTGGGCGAGGTGCTGCGAGCGATCGCGGCGGCCCTCGAGGGCGCCGGTGAGATCAGAGCCGAGATCTCGGTCGCGCTCGCCGAACCCGCTGGTACCGCGCGTCTCATGCTGTGGTTGCCGCTCGTGGGGCTGCTGCTCGGAACCGCGCTCGGATTCGACACCGTGACGATGCTGCTCACGCAGCCCGCAGGGTGGATCTGCCTGGCCACGGGACTCGGGCTGCTGCTGGGCGCGCGGGCGTGGACGAGGTCGCTCGTGCGCCGTGCAGCGCCCGCAGCCGGCATCCCCGGATTCCGCGCGGAACTGCTCGTCGTCGCACTCACCGGCGGAACCGCGATTCCCCGTGCCCGTGCCCTCGTCGAGCAGGAGACCGGCGTGGGCGATGACTCCGCGGCAGCGGAGGAGGCGATCGAGCGCGTGCTGCGCCTCTCCGCCGCCGCCGGGGTGCCCGCCGTCGAGCTCCTTCGGGCGGAGGCCGATCGCGCGCGCCGCGACGCCCGCACCGTCGGCCGCACCGGGGCTGCACGGCTGAGCTCGCGCCTGCTCCTCCCGCTCGGGGCATGCACGCTGCCTGCGTTCATGCTGCTCGGCGTCGCGCCCCTGATCCTCAGCGTGCTGTCCACGACCCCGCTGCCGTTCGCCTGAGTCCGATGGCGCTCGATCGGGCGCCGTCATTCCGGAAGAAGAAGAAAGAAAGAAGGAACATCATGAACGATCAGATCCGTCCCGCCGCGACCGCGACGCGGTCATCGGCACCGCAGAAGCCCGTCGCCCCGATGACGCCGGTCGCGCGGGCGCTGCCGCCGCTCACACGAGGGCGCGCAGCTCTGCTGTTCGGCGACGACACCGGCGCCGCGACCGCGGAGTACGCCATCGCGACGATGGCCGCGGTGGCCTTCGCGGGCCTGCTCGTCGTCATCATGCGCTCGGATGAGGTGCGCGGGATCCTGACGGACCTGGTGCGCCGGGCGCTGACGGTGGCATGAGCCGGCCGACGCGCCCGGCGCCGCCGATCCGCGCCGGTGGCGACCGGGTGATCCCGGCACGCGCCGACCGGGAGCGCGGCTCCGTGACGGCGGAGATCGCGGTGGCACTGCCGATCGTCGTGCTGACGCTGCTTCTCGGCGTCGGCGGGCTCGGGGCTGGCATGCGCATGGTGGTGCTGCAGGATGCGGTGGCCGACGCGGCGCGCATCCTCGGGCGCGGCGACGATGCGGGCGGTGCAGGAGCTGCGGTGGCGCGCGCGGATCGGGTCGCGGGGATTGCGGTGGCCAGGTCCGAGTCGCTCGTCTGCGTGACGGCGTCGGCCGAGGCCCGCCTCCTCGGCGGCATCGTCGTGCCGATCCGGGCGACCGGCTGCGCGCTGGACGGAGGCCGGTGATGGCGGGTTCCGTCCTCGCGGTCGGCGGGATCGCCGTGTTCGCGGCCTTCGGGCTCGGCGCGGTCATGGTCGGTGGAGCCGGAGCGACGTCGCAGCGCTTGGCGGCCGGGGCCGATGCCGCAGCGCTCGCGGGCGCCGATGCTCTCTCCGGTGCGATCCCCGTCTCGGAGGAGCCGTGCGCCCTTGCAGCCAGGGTCGCCGAGGCGAACGCCGTGACCCTGCAGGACTGCCGCATCGACGGCGCCGTGGTCATCGTGCATGTCTCGGCGGCGTACGCTGGATTCCCGGCTGTCGCCGGATCCCGTGCAGGACCACCCGAACTTCCTGCCGGCGACGGATGACCGCGCTGAGTCCCCGGCTCCGGTGCGGTGTGTATGGTGTGCTTCGACGAAAGGACGCACCCGTGGCGCAAGGCAAGAAGCTTGTCATCGTCGAGTCTCCGACCAAGATGAGGTCCATTCAGGGCTATCTCGGCGACGGCTTCGAGGTGCTCAGCTCGGTGGGTCACATCCGTGACCTCGCCGACAAGAAGGACATCCCCGCCGCTGACAAGCAGGCATACGGCAAGTACTCGATCGACGTCGACAACGACTTCGACCCCTACTACGTCGTCTCCGATCGCAAGACCAAGACCGTCGCCGAGCTCAAGCGCGCGCTCAAGACCGCCGACGAACTCCTGCTCGCCACCGATGAGGACCGCGAAGGCGAGGCCATCGCGTGGCACCTGCTGGAGACGCTGAAGCCGAAGGTCCCGGTCAAGCGGATGGTGTTCCACGAGATCACCAAGGACGCGATCCAGGCCGCTGTCGGCAACACCCGCGAGCTCGACCTCGCGCTCGTCGACGCGCAGGAGACCCGCCGGATCCTGGACCGCCTGTACGGCTGGGACGTCTCGCCGGTCCTCTGGTACAAGGTGAAGTCCGGGCTCTCCGCCGGTCGCGTGCAGTCCGCCGCGACCCGCATGATCGTGGACCGGGAGCGCGAGCGCATGGCGTTCGTGTCCGCCGAGTACTGGGACGTCGACGCCAAGGCCGCGGCCTCTGGCACCTCGTTCAGCGTGCGCCTGGTGCGCCTCGACGGCGGCGCGATCGCCCGCGGCACCGACTTCGACGACAACGGCGCACTGAAGAAGGCCGTCGTCGTCCTCGATGAGAAGGCCGCCGCCGCGCTCGCCGCGGCCGTCGAGGCGGTCGGATCCGGCACCGTCTCCAAGGTCGAGGCGAAGCCCGGAACGCGCAGCCCCTACGCGCCGTTCACCACCTCCACGCTGCAGCAGGAGGCGGGACGCAAGCTCTCGATGAGCGCGAAGCAGGCGATGAGCGTCGCCCAGCGCCTCTACGAGAAGGGCTTCATCACTTATATGCGCACCGACTCGACCGCGCTCAGCACCCAGGCGGTGCAGGCGGCCCGGTCGCAGGCGGTCGCGCTCTACGGCGACGCCGCCGTGCCGCTCAAGCCCCGCGTCTACAAGTCCAAGAGCAAGAACGCGCAGGAGGCGCACGAGGCGATCCGTCCGTCGGGCGAGCAGTTCCGCACGCCCTCGTCGGTGTCCTCGCAGCTGGACCGCGAGGAGCAGCGCCTCTACGACCTCATCTGGAAGCGCACGGTCGCGAGCCAGATGTCCGACGCGAAGTACGAGACCACCACCGTCACGATCGCCGTGGAAGCGGAAGGCCGCACCGCGGAGTTCACCGCATCCGGCACCGTGTACACCTTCAAGGGCTTCCTGGAGGCGTACGAGGAGGGCAAGGACGAGCGCCGCAACGCCGCCGATGCCGCCGAGAACCAGTCGCTGCCCGCGGTCGCCGTGGGTGACGTGCTCGGGGTCGCGGATGCCGAGGCCAAGCCGCACCGCACCACGCCGAAGCCCCGCTACACGGAGGCGTCGCTGGTCAAGGCGCTCGAGGAGCACGGGATCGGCCGCCCGTCGACGTTCGCGAGCACGATCGGCACGATCATCGACCGCGGCTACGCGACCAAGCGCGGTCAGGCGCTCGTGCCGACGTGGATGGCGTTCAGCGTCGTGCGGCTGCTCGAGCAGCACTTCGCCGACCTCATCGACTACGACTTCACCGCGGCGCTCGAGGACGACCTCGACGCGATCGCCCGTGGCGAGCAGAAGCGCATCGAGTGGCTGCACTCCTTCTACTTCGGATCCGACGCGCACGTGGGCCTGCGTCAGGTGGTCGAAAACCTCGGTGAGATCGATGCGCGGGCACTGAACGCGACGCGGATCACCGAGAACGCGACCCTCCGCTTCGGCAAGTACGGCCCCTACCTCGAGGTCGCCGATCCCGCGCAGCCCGACGCGAAGCCGCGCATCGTCAACGTGCCGGAGGATCTCGCCCCTGATGAGCTGACGGCGGTCAAGGCGCAGGAGCTCATCGACGCGCCCGTCGCCGGCGACCGCGTGCTCGGCGAGAACCCGGACAATGGCAAGGTCATCGTCGTCAAGGACGGCCGCTTCGGTCCGTATATCCAGGAGAACGATCCGGTCTCGGACGATGACCAGGTCGATGAGGCCACCGGCGAGGTCGTCGAGGCTCCCAAGCCGAAGCGCGGCGCCAAGAAGGAGGCGGCCCCCAAGCCGCGTACCGCGTCGCTGTTCCGCTCGATGTCGGTCGACACCATCGACCTGGACACGGCGCTCAAGCTCCTCGAACTCCCGCGCGTCGTGGGCGTCGACCCGGCGACCGAGGAGGAGATCACCGCGCAGAACGGCCGCTTCGGGCCGTACCTGAAGAAGGGTGCGGACTCGCGCTCGCTCGAAAGCGAGCAGCAGATCTTCGACATCGATCTCGAGCAGGCGCTGGCGGTCTACGCCCAGCCCAAGTACGGTGCCCGGCGTGCGTCGAGCGCGCTCGCCGAGTTCGAGGCGGATCCCGTGAGCGGCAAGCCGATCCGGATCCGCGACGGCCGATTCGGCGCGTACGTCACCGACGGCGAGACCAACGTGACGATCCCGCGCGGACAGCAGGTGCAGGACGTCACGTTCGAGATCGCCGTGCAGATGCTGGCGGACAAGCGCGCGAAGGGACCGGCGCCCAAGCGCGGATCCCGTGCGACCGCCGCGAAGAAGGCGCCCGCAAAGAAGGCGCCGGCCAAGACCGCGGTGAAGAAGGCGCCGGCCAAGAAGGCGGCGACGACCGACGCCGAGAAGGCTGCTGCCCGCTCCGCCGCGGCGAAGAAGGCCGCAGCCACGAGGGCCGCCAACGCGGCGAAGAAGCAGGCCGGCGCGTGAGCGCGGGCCGCGGCCTCTGGATCACGCTCGAGGGCGGCGACGGGACGGGAAAGACCACCCAGGCCGCGCTGCTGGAGGAGTGGCTGCGCGGCCAGGGCTGGAAGGCCCTGCGCACGCGCGAGCCCGGCGGATCCGAGGTCGGCGTGCTCATCCGCGACATCGTGCTGCATCACCGCGGCGACATCGCGCCCCGTGCCGAGGCACTGCTGTACGCCGCCGATCGCGCGCACCACGTCGCGACGGTCGTGCGTCCCGCGCTCGATCGCGGCGAGGTCGTGATCCAGGACCGCTACCTCGACTCCTCGGTCGCCTACCAGGGCGCGGGCCGGGTGCTGGATGCGGACGAGGTGCGCGGACTGTCGCTGTGGGGCGCCGAAGGCGCTCTGCCCGATCTGACCGTGCTGCTCGACCTGGATCCCGTCATCGCGCGCCGTCGCCTGGACTCGGCGGAGAAGCCGTTCGACCGGCTCGAGGCCGAGCGCGAGGAGTTCCACCGGCGCGTGCGCGAGTCGTTCCTCGCGCTGGCGGCGGCCGAACCGGAGCGCTTCCTGGTCGTCGACGCCGCCCAGGATCCTGACGAGATCGCCGCAGCGGTGCGCGCCAGGGTGGCGACGCTGCTGGCCTGAGGCCGGTCCGAGCCGCTCGCTCCTGGACGGAGCGTGCGATGTCGCTCTCCCCGGTTAGGCTTGACCGCATGCCGGCCACCGTTCTCGCTCCCTTTCCGTGGACGGACGTGTGGGGGCAGGACGCCGCCGTCGAGACGCTGCGCACCGCCGTCGCCGATCCCGCCGCGATGTCGCACGCGTGGCTCATCACCGGCCCGCCCGGATCCGGTCGTTCGACGCTCGCCACCGCATTCGCCGCGTCGTTGATCGCCGAGCACCCCGATGACGAGCAGACCATGCGCCAGGTGCTCGCCGGCACCCACCCCGACGTGACGGTGCTGCGCACGGAGAAGGTGATCATCTCGATCGCCGAGGCGCGCGCGCTCGTCGAGCGGTCTTACTTCGGCCCGTCCAGCGGGCGGTATCGCGTCATCGTCGTCGAGGATGCCGATCGCATGACCGAGCGCACCTCGAACGTCCTGCTGAAGGCGCTCGAGGAGCCGCCCGAGCAGACGGTGTGGATCCTGTGCGCACCGAGCGAGGCTGATCTGCTTCCCACGATCCGGTCCCGCGTGCGGTCGCTGCGGCTGCGCGAGCCCGACGTGTCCGCGGTGGCGGAGCTCATCGTGCGCCGTACCGGCGCCGATCCCGTCGTCGCCGAGCAGGCCTCGCGGCATGCACAGCGGCACATCGGCATGGCGCAGCGGCTCGCGACCGACCCCGCCGCCCGCGCGCGCCGCGAGCAGACGTTGCGTGCGGTGCTGGGCGCCCGCGGCGTCAACGACGCCGTCGAGGTCGCCGGGCAGATCGTGCAGGCGGCGACGGACGATGCGAAGGCGCTCACCGCGGAGCGGGACGAGTCAGAACGGCGCGCGCTGCTGCACACGGTGGGGATCGCCGAGGGGCAGGCCGTGCCGCCCGCCGTGCGCTCGCAGATCAACGCGCTCGAGGACGAGCAGAAGCAGCGCGCCAAGCGCAGCGTGCGCGACGGTCTCGACCGCGTGCTCACCGATCTGCAGTCGCTGTTCCGGGATGTGGTGATGCTGCAGTTCGGCCGCGACGACGTGCTGATCAACGCCGAGCTCGCGCCAGAGCTCGCCGCCCTCGCGGCCGCCTGGCGGCCGGAGCGCACGCTCGTCGTGCTCGACCATCTCGCCGAGACCAGGGAAGCACTGGAGCGCAACGTCGCCCCCGCGCTCGCCCTCGAGAGCTTGCTCGTGACCGTCACGAGCGGGAGGAGACCATGAACACGCGTTCCCCCTCGCGCCTGCGCCGTATCTCGGTGGTGGTGGCGGGTCTCGTCGTCGCCGCGATCGCGCTGTCGGGCTGCCTGTATTCGATGATCCCCGCGCAGTCCACGTCGGCGGGGCCGACGGCGAGCCCCGACACGTCGGGCATCGCCGAAGACCTCAAGCCCTTCTACGGGCAGAAGCTGAACTGGTCGGCCTGCGGCAGCGGCATGGACTGCACCACCGTGAAGACGCCGCTGGACTGGGAGGACCCGGGGAAGGGATCCCTCGACCTCGCCGTCGTGCGCCACAGGGCCACCGGCGCCGCCAAGGGCTCGCTCCTGACGAATCCGGGCGGTCCCGGCGCGAGCGGCCTCGACCTGATCAAGTCGAGCCTCGACTACGCGGTCAGCCCCACGCTCATCAAGAACTACGACGTGATCGGCTTCGACCCGCGCGGCGTCGGATCCTCCACTGCCGTGAAGTGCCTCGATGCCTCGCAGATGGACGACTACCTGTACGGGATCCGCCCCGGCTCTCGCGGCGGCGATGAGTGGACGGCCGCGCAGAAGACCGCCAACAAGGGCTTCGCCGACGCCTGCGTGCAGAACAGCGACGGCATTCTGCCGTACATCACGACGGTGAACTCCGCACGCGACATGGACCTGTTGCGCGGCGTCCTCGGCGACAAGAAGCTGAACTACCTCGGCTATTCCTACGGCACCTTCCTCGGCGCGACCTACGCCCAGCTGTACCCCGAGCGGGTCGGGCACCTGGTGCTGGACGGCGCCCTGGATCCCGCCGTCTCCAGCCTCGACGTCAGCACCACGCAGGCGGTCGGATTCGAATCCGCTCTGCGTGCGTACATGGCCGATTGCCTGAAAGACAAGAAGTGCCCGTTCCAGGGCACCGTCGATGAGGCCATGAAGGACCTCAGCGCCCTCCTGGCCAGTGTCGACCGCTCGCCGCAGAAGAACGCAGACGGTCGCATGCTCGGCGCGGACACCCTGATGACCTCGATCGTCGCGGCGCTCTACTCGCAGGACAGCTGGCCGTACCTGACGCAGTCGCTGACCGCGGTGCTGAAGGGCGACCCGTCGGTGGCCTTCCAGCTCGCGGATTTCTACAACAACCGTGAGAACGGCAAGTACACCGACAACTCGACAGAGGCGTTCCGTGCCTACAACTGCATGGACTACCCGCTGGAGGACGACGCGGCGGCCAAGGCCGCGTCCGACGCCAAGATCAAGGCCGAAGCGCCGACCATCGCCCCGTACTGGGACGGCCCCGACCCCTGCGAGCAGTGGCCGTACCCGCCCACCGGCAAGCGCGGGGAGATCACGGCGGCGGGCTCCGGTCCCATCCTCGTGGTCGGCACGACCAACGATCCCGCGACCCCGTACGCCTGGGCCGAGTCGCTCGCGAAGCAGCTCGAGGGCGGGATCCTCATCACCCGCGTCGGTGAGGGCCACACCGGATACAACAAGGGCAACTCGTGCGTGGACGACGCCGTTGACGCGTACTTCGTCGACGGCACCGTGCCGGACAAGGCGGGGATCCGCTGCGAGTAGTGCCCTCTGCGGCCCGGAAGCGGTCATCGCCGTGACCGGGCCGCGCCCGGGGTGCGCGTGGTTCGCAGCACACCCGCGGACAGGGTAAGATCGTTGATCGTGCGGTTCACCGCATGCGCACCTCTCGGGGTGTGCGCCGCCCTAGCTCAGTCGGCAGAGCATTTCACTCGTAATGAAAAGGTCAAGGGTTCGATTCCCTTGGGCGGCTCGACCGGAAACCCCCTCCTCGGAGGGGGTTTCGTCGTTTCGGCGTACGCTCGGAGCATGTCCCGCGCGCTGCTGATCGTCGACGTCCAGAACGACTTCACCGAGGGCGGCGCCCTCGCGGTGGCCGGAGGCGACGACGTCGCCCGCGGTATCACCGCGCTGCTCCGCGACCACGCGTCCGACTACGACGTCATCGTCGCCTCCCGGGACTGGCACGACGCGACGGGGGACAACGGAGGGCACTTCTCCGACGCGCCGGACTATGTCGACAGCTGGCCCGCGCACTGCGTCGCCGGCACAGAGGGCGCCGATTACGACCCGCTGCTGGAGACGGCGGCCGTCACGCACCACGTGCGCAAGGGGCAGGGACGCCCCGCCTACTCGATGTTCGAGGGGGTGACAGAGGCGGATGAGACGGTCGCGGGGATCCTCTCCGCGCACAGCGTGCTCACTGCCGACGTGGTCGGCATCGCGACCGACCACTGCGTGCGCGCCTCGGCATCCGACGCGATCGCGCACGGCGTGCACGTGCGGATCCTGACGCGCCTCGTCGCCGGTGTCGGCGCGGAGTCGAGCGCGGCTGCACTGGCCGAGCTCGCGCACGCCGGGGCGGAGCTCGTGCCTCCTGCCGATGGCCCGACCGCGCCGGCGGATGGCCCCGCGGAGTGACCGTCGAACGCTGCGCCCTGCTCCTGCGCGCCGTGAACGTGAGCGGCGCGAACAGGGTGCCGATGGCCGAGCTGCGCACGCTCATGAACGACCGCGGGGGATTCGGCGCGGTGACCACCTACATCGCGAGTGGCAACGTCATCTGCGATGCTCCCGCGGATCCGGCGGCGGTGTGCGCGGAGGTGCGGGCGCTGATCCACGACGCGTTCGGCGTGGACACCCCGGTGATCCTGCGCACGCATGACGATCTGGTCTTCGCGATCGAGGAGAACCCGTTCCCCGACGCCGCCGCCGACAAGATGCTGCACGCGATGTTCCTCGAGGGGGAGCCGCGGGCCGACGCGGTCGAGGCGCTCACCGCACGACTGCAGCCCGGCGAGCGGATCGCCCTGCGCGGAAACGACCTCTGGATCGACTTCGGCGCCGGGGGAGTGCACTCCAGCAAGCTCACGCGCCCGGTTCTGGATCGCGCCCTGGGCGTGGCCGGCACGGCGCGCAATCTGCGGACGGTGCGGAAGCTCGTCGAGCTCACGGCCGGCTGACGGCCTCGGCGGACCCGGTGGTCTCGCCGGCTCCGAGCGCGCGGCTGAGCGCGGTCGGGGCTGCGGCGCCGGCGGCATGCAGGTCCACGCGCTGCGCGCCGCACCCGACGCAGTGCACGTACAGCAGCGTGCCGTCGATCGTGCGGTGACGGGATCGCGTCACCCAGGCGTGCTCATGTGGCGGGGCGGGGCGAGACGCATCCGGAGGCGCGAGCGGAATCGATGCGGTGTCGGCAGAGAATGTGGCGGTCATGTCTCCACGATGATGTAATGCCATTATGCATCTCAACCCTTACGGCGAGTACGCGGTGCTGATGGCGGCATCGCTCGCCAACGACTGGCCGTCCGATCGTGCCGGGATCGAGGAGCGCACTCGCGATTTCGGGATGACGATGGTCTTCCCCGCGGGCCCCGGGGACCACGCCGACACGCGAAGGGTGATCGACGACTGGCTCCGCGTCGTCGATGCATCGTCGCCGGATGAGCGCACGGTGCTGCTGAATGCGGAGATGGCGGCCGCGGCGGCGTATCCGCGGCTCACGGATCACGACGGCGAGGGCTGGCACCTGCACTACCGCGGCGAGGAGGATTCGCTGCCGCGCGTGCTGCGCGCCGTGATCATGGTCGGCACATCCTTGCACCTGGTCACGCGGGGGATGTCCCGGCTCGGGCGCTGCGCGGCAGCGCCGTGCACGAACGTCGTGGCCGATGTGACCCGCAACGGGCGGCAGCGCTACTGCTCCGTGCGCTGCGCCAATCGCGACGCCGTGCGGAGGCACCGCGCTCGACGGGCGTAGAGCTCGAACTCCGGCGCGCCGCCGAAAGCGGGGGTCAGGAAGGAGGACGGAGTCCTGACCCCCGCTCATGACGATCAGGGTGCGCTGGTCACGGCTGCGGGTAGTAGTCCTTGCTTCCGACGGCCCCGTCGATCCTGAAGCCGCCGTCCTTGAAGATGACCTTCGTCACGCCGAGGTTCGGGACGCCTGCCGGGGGCATTCCTGGTGTTCCGCCATCGACCGTGCGCATGTCGGGTCCGTTCGCGAAGCACATGATCGAGATGCCGCTGGAGACCACGAGGACCGCACTGTCCTTCTTCTTGGCCTTCGTGGCGATCTCGGTCAACGCCGCGGTCATCCGGGAGTTCACGTCTGCGCAGTCCTCGGCCGGAAGGCCCAGCTGCGGTGCATCGGCCACGGCCTTGATCGCTGCCATCATGCCGTACAGGCCCTGCTGCGTGATCGCGATTCCCTGCATCGTCTGCCAGCCGCCGTTCTGTCCCGTCGCGTCGGCGGGGGCCGTCGGTGCGGCGTCGTGATCGATCGTGTAGCCGAGGTGCTCGACCGCGGCCGACCACATCTCCTTGTTCTCCTTGCCCTCGTACCGGCCGAAGTTCATCTCGCGCAGGCGCCAGTCCTGGGTGACCGCGAGCCGGGTCTGGTCTGCGCCCTGCAGGAGGTAGGTCGCGGTCTCGAAATGACGCTTCCCGTCTCCGGAGTACGCCGCGTCGAATTTGCCCACCGTCGCCTTGAGGCGCGCGCCGACCGCAGCCGCCAGCGGGCGGCCCTCATCGAGCTTCGCGACAGGTGCGGTCGCCACAGGTCGGGTGCCGACGAGCAGCGGCGAGTCCGCCCAGCCCTGCACGGTGTCGGTCTGATTCAGGATGGTGCGTCCATGACGGGTCAGATAGATGACGACCGCCTTCTTGTCGGACTTGTCGTTGCCCGCGCGGACAGCGTCGCTCGTCGGGGCCGCGGTGGCCGACAGTCCGGTGAGCGTGGTCGCCGCGACGATGGCCGCGGTGGCCACGGCGACGCGGATGAGGCTTCTTCTCATGAATGCTTCTCTCAATCTGCGGGGATCTTGTCACGGCTCTGTGACGAGATCGGGGTCCGCATCTCAAAACCTGCCATGCTCAGGTATTCGGTGGCAAGCGTGTTTCGGAAACGACGAGTCGTCTCGCTCCGGCTGCCGCGGCGGAGCCTGGAGCGGCGTTGTTATCGTCGCGCCTACTTCCGAGTCGTCCCCGTCAGCGCACCCTATGGCGTGCGCTGACGGGGACGACTCGGAAGTGGAGGGGGAATCGAGGGGGCTAGTTCTCGCCGGGGAGCTTCGACAGGATGGCGATCCCGTTCCACAGCGTCTGGAGCCTCGCCACCATGTCGATCGAGCGGTCCAGCAGCCACTGCTGCTGGAGGCCGTCGGCGGTGGCGACGACGAGGTCGGCGACGATGTCGGCATCGACGTTCGGCCCGAACTCACCGCTGTCCTGTGCGACCCGCACCGCTTGCTTCGTCGACTGCCGGACCCACTCGTAGCGCTCGACGAAGAACTCGTGCGCCGGGTGTTTGCCGATGCTCGCCTCCGCGGAGAACTCGACGTACAACTGCACCAGTCCCGGAACCGTCGTGTTGTGCTCGATCACGCGGAGGAAGCCGGCGAAGTTCGGCTCGTTGATCCAATGGGCCTCGGTGTCCCGCTCGTCGCGAGCACGGAGCACAGCCATGTACAGCTCCTCGCGGGATCCGAAGTGGTGCATGAGCCCCGCCTGGGTCAGCCCGACCCGACGAGCGATCTCGACGTTGGGTGCGTTGCGGCACCCCATCTCCGCGACCACATCGAGCGCGACCTCGAGGATCTCCGCCCGCTTGGCGATGCCCTTGGCATATGAGCCGCGAACCATTGGCCCTCCACAACAACCGTCATCCGTGCGGCAGCGCACCTGATGCAGAACTGCCTCGGTCGGAGTCTAGGCGATGTGCATCCCGGGCCGACGGCGAGTGGGGTGGCGGGCCCCGACGCTGGCGACCGCCACCCCCGAATACCTGATCCTGCGCCTACCGGACCTTCTTGATGGGGAAGATCACCAGCGCGCCGATCAACGCGGCCACGCCCAGCACCGAGAACCACAGGGTGTAGTTGTTACCCGTCGGGTCGCCGACGTACACGAGGATGCCGCCCACCATCGGGGCGATCGTCTGAGGGAGCGCGTTCGCGATGTTGAACACGCCCAGGTCCTTCCCGGAGTCGTCGGGGTTGGGGAGCACGTCGACGACCAGCGCCAGGTCGACTCCGACGTAGATGCCGTACGCGATGCCCATCAGCGCCTCGAGGATGTAGAACGACGGCACGTCCTTGATCAGGATCAACGACACCGTGCCGATCGCGAACAGGGCCGTGGAACTCCACACGAAGATCTTGCGGCGATTGAGTCTGTCGGACAGCTTTCCCGCCGCGTAGGCGGCGACGACGAGGGTGCCGGTGAAGATCAGCGTGCTGAGCGAGATGACTCCCACGATGTCCGCGGGATTCTTGATGCCGATGTGATTCTGCAGGTAGAAGAAGCGGAACGCGGTGAAGCCGAAGCTGGCGAACGTGATGAGGAATCGCGACCACCAGGCCAGCGCATAGTCGGGGTACTTCCGCGGGCTCACCCAGAAGGTCTCCCACCAGTCCCGGAACGTCGCGGCCGGCGGCTTGACGGGAAGCACCTTGTCGGGGAGGACGAAGGCGAAGAGCGCCATGGCGACGATCGCAAGCAGCGCCGGACCGACGAACATGATCACGAGATTGTTCAGGAACCACTGCGCGACATAGACGCCGCCGACGACACCGGCGTTCTGAGCGATGCCCAGCCAGGCGGCCACCGACCCGCGCTGCACGCGGGGAACCTGGTCGGCGAGGGTCGCGATGAAGGGGGCCAGTGTCATGTTCGCACCGAGCTGCGCGATGGACCAGCCGACAGTCGCCCACAGCAAGTCCGGTCCGACCGCCATCACGCCGAGGCCCACCGTCATGATGAGCGTCCCGCCCACGATCCAGATGCGCCGGCGACCCCAGCGGCTCGTCGTGCGGTCGGACAATCGTCCGAAGATCACGTTCGCGGCCGTGGCGAACAGCGCGCCGAATCCGCCGAGGACGGCGGCAGCGCCGGTGGCGCCGTTCTCGGGGATGGCGCCGGACGCCACGAGTGACGAGATCTTGATGCCGACACCCACGATCGCCGGCCCCAGCAGCGCGACGAAGAACACGAACTGCGCGATGAACAACCACGCGACGTACTTCTTCGGGGCCGGTTCTGTGGGCTCCTTGAACCAGTGATGTTCGTGCGAAACGACCGTGCTCGCCGCCGTCATCCCTGAGGGATTGCCTGCGGCTGATCCGCTGACTGAACTCATCGCTCTGCCTCCTTCGGCTGGAACGGTGTCCGCTCGTGCTCACCGTTGAGCACAAGTCGGGCGACACCAGTTCGCCTGAAAACCTAGATGACTCAGGTTTTCCATGCAAGAGGTGTTACAGAGGCTTCAGCCGCCGGCCGGAGCAGGCCGGCGGCCTTTCAGTCCAGCCGTCAGTCGTACATGCCGACGTTGATCGGACCCGTCAGGTCGGGCGGAGCAGCCCGGAAGCCGCGCGTCTTGACGAGCAGGTAGACGACCCCGATCGCGGTCCAGGCGCCGCCGATGATCATCGAGATCCCGTCCAGGCTCAGCCACAGCGCCACGTTGATCACGACGCCGATCGCGGGGATGACGACGAAGCCGATCCAGGATCCGATCGTGCGCTTCGAGATGAACCGGAAGAACACGAAGATGACCGAGAGGTTCACGAACGTGAAGGCGATGAACGCGCCGAAGTTGATCATCGACGACGCCTGCGCGAGGTTCACGAACAGCGCGGTCAGGGCGATCGCGGCGACGATGAGGACGTTCGCGACCGGGACTCCGGTGCGCGGGTTCACACGGCTGAACAGGCGCTTGGGCAAAGCGCCGTCGCGGCCCATCGCATACAGCAGGCGCGCCGCGCTCATCTGCTGCGTGATGCCGCAGCCCAGCACCGCCATCATGTAGCCGCCGACGAAGATCGCCTGGAACGCGGCGCCGCCGATGTACTTGGCGATCTCGGGGGAGGCCCCGACGATGTTCTCCAGCTTCGTGACGTCGGGGAACAGGGTCTGCATCACGTAGGTCACGGTGAGGAAGAACGCCCCGGCTGCGGCGACGATGATGAAGATGGCCCGGGGGATGTCCTTGGTGGGACGCTTCGCCTCTTCCGCGAGGGTGGAGACGGCGTCGAAGCCGAGGAACGACAGGGCGAGGATGGCGGCGCCGCCGGCGAGGGCCGCGGCCTGGACGTCGTCGGAGAAGAACGGTCGCATCGTGAACGCCGCGCCGTTGGCACCGTTCGAGATGTTCACGACCGCGAGCACCACGAAGAGCACGGCGACGACGAGCTGGATCCCGACGAGGATGACGTTCATGCTGGCCGCGAGTCGCACGCCGACGAGGTTGAGCGCCGTGCAGATGCCGACGGTGAGCAGCACCCATACCCAGAACGGCACACCGGGGGCGATCGCGCCCATGTAGATCCCGGAGAGGATCGCGTTGATCATGGGCAGCAGCAGGTAGTCGAGAGTCGCTGCCCAGCCCACCAGGAAGCCCACGGACGGATGGATGCTCTCCTTGGCATAGGTGTACGCGGATCCGGCGATCGGGAAGAAGCGGACCATGCGCGAGTAGCTGAACGCGGTGAAGAGGACCGCGACCAGTACCACCAGATAGGCGAGCGGCACGTGGCCGCTGGTCTGGTCGGCCACGATCCCGAACATGTCGAACACCGCGAGCGGCGCCATGTACGCGAGGCCGATGAAGACGAGGTGGCGCAGTTTCAGGGTGCGCTTGAGCGGTCCCTGCTCGTGCGTGACGACGTGGGCGAGCTGATCGTCGCCGGCGGCGACAGCGGAATGGGATGGCAGCGTTGACATCGTGGGGATCGTCCTCAGTGAGTGTGCGAGTGGCAGTGGTGGTCGGCGGAGGGCTCGGTGCAGCTCTGCCCTGCTCCGCCCGGGTCCTGGACAGGCGTCGCGGCCGCGGCGCCGCCGAGCTCGCCGCGGGCGTCATGCACCGCGGTGCCGCCGACGACGGTGAGGTCGGCGCGCTGGGCGAGGATCTCCGCGGGCTCCATGGCGTAGAGATCGCCTGACCACACGACGAGGTCGGCGAGGTATCCGGTGCGGAGCATCCCGAGGCTGTTCTCATGGTGGAACGCCCCTGCCCCGCCCTTCGTGTAGGCCTCGAGCGTGCGGTCGAGATCGAGGCGCTCATCGGCGGTCCAGGCGTCGCCGCCGTCGAGACGCGCGCGGGTCATCGCGCTGTAGACGCCGACGAGCGGATCCATCTCGCCCACCTGCCAGTCGCTCGAGAACGTGACGCGCGCGCCGGAGTCGACCATGGAGCGGAACCGCCAGGCACGATCCCAGCGTGCTTCGCCGACGTTCTCCATCCAGGTGCCTGCGACGAGGTCGGGGGAGGCGTGGCGGGGCTGCATCGCCGCGACGACGCCCAGGTCGCGGAAGCGGGGGAGGTCCTCCGGGGCCAGGCACTCCACGTGCACGATGCCGTGCCGGGCGTCTCGCGTGCCGTTGGCACGCTGGGCGGCCTCGATCGCGTCGAGGGTGAGCCTGATTCCCCAGTCCCCGGTCGCGTGGGTGTGGACCTGGTAGCCCAGGCGGTCGAGCTCGACGAACAGCTGGGTGAACTCGAGCGGCTCGAGGCTCGTGTGCCCGCGATGACCGGGACGGTTCGCGTAGTCCTCCAGCATCGCCGCGGTGTGCGGCTCGATCACATCGTCGGCGTACAGCTTCACCATGCCCAGACGGAAGCGGTCGTGCTGCGGGGTCTCCTTGATCGCCTCGGTGATGCGGGAGCGGAAGTCGCCGTCGGATCCCACCGGGTGGTAGATCGCCGCGATCGTCCGCGAGGTGAGCTTGCCCTCGCGCTCGGCCCGGTCGAACAGCGGCAGCTCGGCGAGCGGAACCTGCGGCTCGACCACGGTCGTGATGCCGAAGCGCCGGGCGATGTCGAGGCTGTTCACGATCTTGCGGTAGCGCCGGTCGGGGGAGTACATCGGGATGTCCCGCTGCAGCTCGGCGAGGCCGTCGGTCGTCATGGCGCTCGTGTAGAAGTCGGTGACCCAGCCCGTCGGCTCGCCCGTGCGGTGGTCGATCTCGGGGTTGCCCCAGGCGATGTCGCCGCCGCCCAGGATGCCGAGTTTCGCGAGCGCCGGCCGGTTCAGCCACACCGAATGCTGGTCGTAGGTGGTGATGAAGACAGGCCGGTCGGTGACGCCGGCGAGGTCATCGGCGCGCGGACGGCGCCCTTCGACGACCGAGTAGAGGGCGTTCTCGGCGCAGATCCACTCCAGGTCGGGGTGCGCCTCGGCGAACTTCGCGATGCGCGAGCGCACGACGTCGAGGCTCTGGACCTGGTCGAGGCTCACCGCGAGGTCGTCGTAGCCGAGCAGCAGGTGGTTGTGGGTGTCGGCGACGCCGGGGGTGACCAGGCGGCCCTCGAGGGCGACCGTGCGAAGGCTCGCCGGTGCCTCCGCAGCGGAGCCCACGTAGGTGATCCGGTCGCCTGTGATGCCGATGGCCTCGGCCCACGGCTGCTCGGGATCGAAGGTGCGGACGCGTCCGCCGGTGTAGAGGGTGTCGACCGCCATGTCGGTGCTCCAACGTCTCGGGGCGGCGCTGCTCAGGGAGCCGCCGCAGTTCTTTGACTCAAGAGTAAATTAATTCACTTAGATGTCAAGAAACTCTTCCGATCGGATCCGGATCCCTCGACGGGACTGCGATACTGGCTTCATGGCACGCCCGAGCACCCAGGAGCAGCGCCGTCGCGAAGTGGTCGACGCGGCGCTCGACGCCGCCGCCGAGCACGGGCTGCGCAACCTCTCGCTGACGGATGTCGCGAATCAGGCCGGGGTCACCCGGGGCGCGCTGCTGTATTACTACGAGGATCTCGACGCGATCCTCGTCGAGGCCCACGCCGCGGGCATGCGCCGGGTCGGCGAGGAGCGCGAGGCTCTCGTGGTCCAGGCGGAGCGTCCGGCCGAGCAGCTCGCGATCGCGATCCGCGCCGGCCTGCCGAGCGGTCCGGACGACGCGCTCATGCGGCTGCTCTACGAGTTCGACGTGCTCGCGGGCAAGTCGCCGCTGCACGACGAGCTCGTGCAGCGCCTCTACGGGGAGCAGCTCGGGCTGTACCGGCGGATCCTGCAGGCCGGTGCGGACAATGGGGACTTCGCGCTGACCGGCCCGATCGAGGACATCGCGATGAACTTCGTCGCCCTGGAGGACGCCTACGGCCTGCACATCGTGGCCGGCGGCAGCATCTCGGTCGCCGACGCGGAGCGGGCCATCGCCCTGTTCGCGCGGCAAGCGGGTGCGCCGCTGCCCGGAGGCACGACGCAGGAGTAGCCGTCAGTAGTGGTAGCGCGCCTGCAGGATGACCACGTACGCGTCGTCGACCAGGTACACGAGCCTGTTTGCTTCGTCGATGCGTCGCGACCATGCCCCCGCCAGCGCGTGCTTCAGCGGCTCCGGCTTGCCGATGCCCTCGAACGGATCGTCGCGCAGGATGTCATCGATCAGGAGGTTGATCCGCTTGAGCGTGCGTCGGTCCTGGCCCTGCCAGTAGAGGTAGTCCTCCCAGCCGCCGGCGGTCCAGGCGAGATTGCGGTCACTCACTGCAGTTCGTGCTCGGTGATGTCTCCCGAGCGGGCGCTCTCGATGGCGTCGATCAGGCGGCGCGCATTCTTGGGCGAGCGCAGCAGGTAAGTGGTCTCGAGAAGCGAGTCGTACTCGTCCTTCGACATCAGTACAGCGGAACCGCGTTTGGACGTGATCTCGACTTCGGTCTGGTCGAGGTTGACGCGTTCGATGAGGCCGAACAAGTCGCTGCGAGCCTCGCTTGCGGTGATGGCCATGATTCCTCCAAGTGGTACAGGATATCGTACCACTCTCCTGTTGGGGGCAGCCAGCAGTTGAGTGACAAGAGGGGCCCGGTCATTCGATGACCGGGCCCCTCTTCACGGTGGGCCCCGTGGGGCTCGAACCCACGACCCGCGGATTAACCTGCCACTTCGGCTTTCGCCGCCGCCCGGTGGGCGTTCGTGGTCTGGACTGTCCCTTCACCCTGGCTTTCGCTGTAGGTGCCACCCGTCCAGTCTCTACACCTTCCGGACTCGCGTCCGGCTTGGCTCGGGATTGCCAACTGGTCTCCCAGGAAGGGTTCCCCGACTTTGAGTGGTGTCATCCCCGGGGTTTCCCCCGAGGCGCTCCTATTGTGTTGAAGTCCGATGCTCTGCCAACTGAGCTAGAGGCCCGTACTCCCGAGTCTATCGGTCGCGACTGGGTGCCCTGCGTCGGGCAGCGCGCGTAGCCTGGGTCGGTGCCCGCACCCTTCCACCGCCCCGTCCGCCTCTCGCCGGAGACGTTCGACTACCTGCTCGGATCCCACGATCCGGCGGAGCAGACGCGGATGGCGCACGCCACGGCGTCGGCGCTCCTGGCGCGGGTGAGGGCGGACGACAGCGGAGTCAGTGCGGAGCGTCTCGTCGCGTACGCGACCGAGCACGGCATCGACGAGGTCGCCGAGCTCTGGGCCAAGAGCCCCGCCGTATCCCTGCCCGGGGCGCTCTGGCGGCTGTACCTGCTGCAGGCGTCGATCCACGCCGACGCCTCCCTGGCGGCGCTCCTGCACGAGCGGGGGCGCATCGAGCTGCCCTCGGTCGACGCGCTGGTCGCGGGGGCGCCGGTGCCGGCCGGCCCGGAGGAGCTCGTCGGGCTGATCGACACGATCCTGCACGGCGCGTTCTCCGGCGACTTCGCGATCGCGCTCGAGCGGGCGGCCGCGTTCTGCCGGGTGCAGGCCTCGGGTGCGACCCACGTCGCCGACGACTACGAGCACACCGAACCGGCCCGCGCGAGTGAGCTCACCACCCGCGCGTCGCGCCTCAGCGTCTATGCGCAGGACCTCACCGCCTCCGCCGCAGCCTGGCGCGACGGATCGCTGAACTGAGCGGATCCCGGCCGGCTCCCGGGTTAGGCTGGAACCGATGATGACCAGTCAGGCCCGCGCGGGCCGTTCCCGGATCGGCGATCTGGTCGTCGACTGAGCCGCGCCCCTCCTCGCTCTGCCCGTCCCCGACAGCGCAGAACAGACACAGAGGAGAGACATGACAGCGCATTTCAACCACACGATCATCGCGTCCACCGACGCCGCGGAGATGGCGGAGTTCTACCGCGACCTGCTCGAAGCCGATGAGGCCCCGTCCTGGGGCCCGTTCACGAACGTGCAGATCGGAGGCGGGATCCTGCTGCAGTTCGCGGCCCCGCCGATCGAGTTCCCGCCGCAGCACTACGCCTATCTCGTCGACGACGAGCACTTCGATCGCGCCTACGCGACGATCACCGAGCGGGGGATCGCGCACTGGGCGGATCCGCAGCGCGCCAGGCCGGGCGAGATCAATCACGAGCACGACGGCCGAGGGGTGTACCTGCTGGATCCGTCAGGGCACTATCTCGAGCTGATCACGCGCCCGTACCTGTGAGATCCGGGGCCGCAGCGGCCGGGGCATGAAGAAGCCGGGCCGCAAGAACGCCTCTCGGCGGAAGGCCGCTCGCAGCGGCGAAAAATGGAGCCCGGGGTTATGCGGCCCGGCCGATCAAGTGTAACGCGTCGGGGGCGGCGGTATTCCCGTCGTCCCCGACGCCGGGCGGGTCGTCCACGCCCTAGGCTCGGACCATGGCCGCAGCCCGATTCGCCCTGCTGATCACTCCCGCCGAGTCCACGGACGAGGAGCGGGCGGATTTCAGCGACAGCTTCCGCCGGATCGATCCGAGCGCTCCGGCGCTCAGCGTGGGCGAGCTGAGCACTCAGCGCGGCGACGGCATCTTCGAGTCGATCGGCGTCGTCGACGGCCACGCCCAGGAGATCGAGCCGCACGTGCAGAGGCTGGCTCATTCGGCCGCTCTGTGCGACCTGCCTGAGCCGCACCGTGAGCAATGGCGGCAGGCTGTGGCGCTCGCGGCCGCGGAGTGCGGCCCCGGCGAATGGGTGATCAAGCTCATCCTCAGCCGCGGCGTCGATCACGGACCGGCGCCCACCGCCTGGGTCACCGCCGCGCCCGCCGCAGACTTCGCCGCCGCGCGCACGGAGGGCATCCGCGTCGTCACGCTCGACCGCGGCTACGACAGCGGCGCCGCCGAGCGCTCGCCGTGGCTGCTGCTCGGCGCGAAGACGCTCTCGTACGCGGTGAACATGGCGGCTCTCCGCGAGGCGCACCTGCGCGGAGCCGACGACGCGATTTTCGTCACCACGGACGGCATCGTGCTCGAGGCGCCCACCGCATCGCTCATCCTGCGCTTCGGCGACCGCTTCGTCACTCCTGCCCCTCACGGCGGGATCCTTCAGGGCACCACCCAGATCAGCCTGTTCGCGCATCTGGAGGCGCAGGGGTATGCCACGGAATACGCGACCGTGCCCACCGCCGACCTCGCGACCGCCGATCAGGCCTGGCTCCTCTCCAGCGTGCGCCTCGCCGCACCGATCACAGCGATCGACGGCGTGGGCCTCGCGCTCGACCACGCCTTCACCGACGGCTTGAACGCCTACCTCCTCTCCGCACGCGACTGAGCTGCTTCGTCGCGCGGGTCGGGCGCGTCGCTGGCCGGGAGCGGTCTCAGCGCACCCATAGAATTCCCCCATGAGCTCACTCTGGAAACGCGCCGTCGCGACGACGACCATCGCTCTTGTCGCAGGATTCGGCATCACCGCCTGCAGTTCCGGGGGAGGCACCGCGACCGAGAGCACCAAGAGCTCCGTCGAACAGCAGCAGACCGGCAAGAAGTCGATGACGGCAGGCGATTTCGCTCAGCGGGTGAGTGACGCCATGTCGGCGGCGAAGACCGCGCACATCACCCAGACCATGTCGACGCAGGGGAAGGACGTGTCCTCCACCGGCGAGTTGATGATGGACCCGGATCCGCAGAAGCTGCGCATGCATCTGAACATGTCCGTCGGTGGGCAGGAGGTCAAGGTGTTCCTGGTCGACGGCACCTTCTACATGAACATGGGGGCGATGACCCAGGACAAGTACGTCAAGATCTCGACCGATGGCAGCAACCCCCTCGCCGCTCAGATGCAGGCCATGCTCGGGCAGAGCAACGCGGCGAATCAGATGAAGAACGCCGCTGCGGCAGTGAAGGAATTCACGGTCGCAGGCACCGAGAAGGTCGATGGGGCCGAAACCACGCACTACGCCCTGACTCTCGACACCAAGAAGCTGCTTGCCGCACAGGGGGTGCAGGCCGCTCAGGCAGCCCAGATCGGCGACACGCTCACTTACGATCTGTACATCGACGGCAAGGATCTGATCCGTCGCGCGGTGATGAACATGGGCGCTGCGAAGACGACGATCGAGTACTCCCAGTGGGGTGAGCCGGTGACGATCGAGGCCCCGGCAGCCGATCAGCTCATCGAGATGCCCGGTATCTGACCCGACATACGAGAAAGAAGGCCTCCGGACGAGGGAAGGTCCGGAGGCCTTCGGCGTCGCTCGCACGGATCCTCGCCCCCGGTGCCGGAGGGCTTCGCGAGGGGGCTGGTCCGCCGAGGGGGATGGTCGTAGTCTGCCCCCATGGCAGAGCAACCGTCCGCTCCGGCGGCCTACGACGATCTCCGCGCCGTGTTCGTCAACTGCACGCTGAAACGCAGCCCCGAACTCAGCCACACTCAGGGCCTGATGGATCGCAGCATCGCGCTCATGCGGTCACAGGGCGTCACCGTCGACAACATCCGCTTCATCGATCACGATGTCACCACCGGCGTCTATCCCGACATGCGCGAGCACGGCTGGGCGAGCGATGAGTGGCCGGACGGGATCTGGCCGCTGATCGACGCCGCGGACATCCTCGTGGTGGGCGGACCGCTGTGGCTCGGGGACAACGCCTCGATCACCCGCAAGCTCATAGAGCGGCTCTACGCGATGAGCGGGCTGTTCAACGACAAGGGCCAGTACGTCTACTACGGCAAGACCGGCGGCGCGATCATCACCGGCAACGAGGACGGCGTGAAGCATGCCGCGATGTCGATCCTGTACAGCCTGCAGCACATCGGATTCACGATCCCGCCCGCGGCGGATGCGGGCTGGATCGGCGCCATCGGACCCGGCCCGAGCTATCTGGACCCGGGTTCGGGCGGCCCGGAGAACGACTTCACGAACCGCAACACCACGTTCATGACCTGGAACCTGCTGCACACCGCGCGCCGGCTCAAGGACGCCGGGGGCATCCCCGCCTACGGGAACCTCCGCAAAGCCTGGAACGAGGGGGAACGCTGGGGTTACGAGGCCAATCCCGAGTACCGCTGATCGCGGCGTCCCGCGACGCACGAGGGGCCCGGCGCCGCAGCGCCGAGCCCCTCGTGACGGATCAGGCCGGAATCATCCGAAGCGGCCGGAGACGTAGTCCTCGGTCGCCTGCTCCTTCGGTGACGTGAAGATCGTCGCGGTGTCGGAGAACTCGATGAGCTTGCCGGGCTTGCCCGTGCCGGCGATGTTGAAGAAGGCCGTCTTGTCGCTCACGCGCGAGGCCTGCTGCATGTTGTGCGTCACGATCACGATCGTGAACTCGTTCTTGAGCTCGGTGATGAGCTCCTCGATCGCGAAGGTCGAGATCGGGTCGAGGGCCGAGCAGGGCTCGTCCATCAGCACGACCTGCGGGGAGACGGCGATGGTGCGCGCGATGCAGAGGCGCTGCTGCTGACCACCGGAGAGGCCCGCTCCCGGCCTGTCGAGACGGTCCTTGACCTCGTTCCACAGGTTGGCGCCGCGCAGCGACTTCTCCACGAGGTCGTTCGCGTCGGAGGTGGAGATCCGCTTGTTGTTGAGGCGGACCCCGGCCAGCACGTTCTCCTTGATCGACATCGTCGGGAACGGGTTCGGCCGCTGGAACACCATGCCCACCTGGCGGCGCACGAGCACCGGGTCAACACCGGGCGCGTACAGGTCCTCGCCGTCGATGTACACGTTCCCCTTGACGGTCGCGCCGGGGATGACCTCGTGCATCCGGTTGAGGGTGCGCAGGAACGTCGACTTCCCGCAGCCCGACGGGCCGATGAAAGCGGTCACCGTGCGGGGCTCGATGTTCATGGACACACCCTCGACGGCGAGGAAGTCGCTGTAGAAGACGTTCAGATCGTTGACTTCGATGCTCTTGGACACGCTGCGTGCCTTCCTGAGTTAGCGGCTCTTCGGCGCGAATGCCTTCGCGACGATCCGAGCGATGAGGTTGAAGATGACGACGACGATGACCAGCAGCAGGGCAGCGCCCCAGGCCTGCGCCTGAGAGGCCGCGATGTCCTTGCCCGGGAAGCTGTAGGCCGTGTAGGCCATCACCGGAAGGGTCTGCATGGGCCCGCTGAAGGGATTCGCGTTGAAGTTGTCGGTGAAGCTCGCGGCGATGAAGATCGGGGCGGTCTCGCCGATGACACGGGCCACCGCGAGGACGACGCCCGTCACGATGCCGCTCGCGGCCGTGCGGAGCACCACCTTGATGATGGTCGTCGCTCGCGGCACGCCGAGCGCCAGCGAGGCCTCCCGCAGCTCGTTCGGCACCAGCCGGATCATCTCCTCGGTGGAGCGGATCACGATCGGGATCATCAGCACGCAGAGGGCGATCGAGGCGGAGAAGCCGCTGAATGCCTTCGGCCCGACGATGAGCGCGAACAGCGAGAACGCGAACAGACCGGCCACGATCGAGGGGATGCCCGTCATGACGTCGACGAGGAACGTGATCGTCCGGCGCAGCGGGTTGCTCGGCTGCGCGTATTCGGTCAGGTACACGGCGGCGAGGATGCCGATCGGCACCGAGATCAGTGCGGCGATCCCGGTGATGATCAGCGTTCCGACGACCGCCTGCAGCGCGCCGGGGGTGTTCGTCACGGCGAGCGTGTTCGGATCGAACACGCTTCCGCCGACCTTGGTCACGAAGTCCCAGGTCAGCACCTTGAGGCCCTGCGCCACCACGGTCCAGAGCGTGGAGATCAGCGGAGCCACGGCGAGGACGAAGGCGCACACCACGAGGCCGCGGACGATGCGGTCGACGGCCTTGCGGCGGCCCTCGACGATGCCGGATCCGATGCCGACGGCGATGAGGTAGATCACGGCGGTGAGCACGAGCCACACCGCCGGGTTGAACAGCTGGATCACCAGGAGCACGGCTGCCACGACGACGGCGGTGCCGATCGCGAGCACGGGTTCGATCCAGCGGGGCAGCTGCCCGCTGGTGAGGCTCAGCGGCTGCGCCGCGGCCGGCGCAGGACTGACGGCGGTCATACGCGCTTTCCAATCTTCGGCGACGTGCGTGCCTTGCGGTCGGATCGGCCGAGGATGCCGCGAGCGATCATGTTGACGGCGAGCGACACCACGAAGAGCATGAGGCCGGTGCCGATCAGCGCGGAGCGCTGCAGGTCGGTGGCGATCGGGAAGTTGTTCGCGATGTTCGCGGCGATCGTCTGCGAGTTGTATCCGTCGGTGAGCACGGCGACCGAGAACAGCAGCGACGGCGAGATGATCAGCGCGATCGCCATCGTCTCGCCGAGCGCCCGCCCGAGTCCCAGAAGGATGGCGGAGACCATGCCGCTGCGCGCATAGGGGAAGACGGCCAGCCGGATCATCTCCCAGCGCGTCGCGCCGAGCGCGAGGGCGGCCTCCTCGTTCAGCCGCGGCGTCTGCAGGAAGATTTCGCGGGTCAGCGCGGTGACGATCGGCAGGATCATCACCGCGAGGACGACGCCTCCGGCGAGCATGGTCGAGCCCGTGCTCGACACCGGCCCCTGGAAGAGCGGGATCCAGCCGAAGTACTGGTTGAGGAACTCCGCGAGCGGCAGCAGGAAGGGGCGCATCACGATGACGCCCCACAGGCCGAACACGATGGACGGCACGGCGGCGAGCAGGTCGACCACATACGCGAGGCCGCTGGCGAGCCGGCGGGGCGCATAGTGCGAGATGAACAACGCGATGCCGATCGCGACGGGGGCGCCCAGGACGAGAGCGATCAGCGCCGACCAGATGCTGCCCCAGAGCAGCGGGGCGACGTAGTTCCAGAAGCTGCCCCAGTTCTTGTTCTGGTAGCCGGCGAGGTCGGAGTTCGTCTCCCAGTTCGCCGTGATGGCGGGCAGTCCCTTGAGGATCAGGAAGATCGCGACACCGGCGAGGATCACCATGATGGACACGGCGGCCGTCGTCGACAGACCGAGGAAGAACCTGTCGCCGGCGCGACGCTTGCCGATGAGCTTCTCGGAGGCGACCGGGGTCGCCTGTTCACGCTGCGCGACGTCAGTCACGGTGCCACTCTAGATCTCGCATGTGTGTGCGCGTCTTTCTTTGTGCTCCGGCCAAGGGCAGGAGAGGGATCGGGCCAGCACGAAAACTTGGCAGGGCCTCCGAGCGGGTCGGCTGCCCTGCCCAGCCCGGGTCGGCTCCGAAGAGCCGACCCGGGCCGGCCTGATGCTTACTTGATGGTCGCGAGCGACTCCTGGGCCGCCTTCAGGACGGAGTCCGGGAGGGGCGCGGCGCCGGCGTTCTTCACGGCGACCTGCTGGCCGATCGTGCTGTCGATGAAGCCGATGTAGCTCTTCACGAGCGCGGCCTGGGCCGGGGTCTTGAACGTGGTGCACGCGATCGCGTAGGAGACCAGCGGGATCGGGTAGGTCTCGGCGGTCAGCTTCGAGTAGTCGAACTTCTTCGACAGGTCACCCTTGACGCCGTTGGAGGCGTCGACCGCGGCGACGTCGAACGTCTTCGAGACGGCCTCGGGGCTGAACGCGATGGCCTTGCCGTCCTGCAGGATCGACGCGCTGGAGAGCTTGCCGATCGCGGAGTGGTCGGCGTAGCCGATGGTGCCGGTGCCGGCCTCGACGGCCTGAACGACGCCCGAGCCGCCCTTCTGCTTGGAGACGTCGCCCTCGACCGGCCAGTCCTTGCCCGCGGGGAAGGTCCAGACGGAGGACTGGGTGCCGGCGAGGTAGTTGGTGAAGTTCGCCGTGGTGCCAGAGCCGTCCGAGCGCGCCACCGTGGTGATCTTGCCGGCGGGGAGCGCCGTGCCGTTGTCCTTGGTGATCGCCGCGTCGGACCAGTCGGTGATCTTCAGGGAGAAGATCTTCGCGATGGTCTCGCCGCTGAGCTTGAGGTCCGTCACGCCCGGGATGTTGAAGACGATGGCGACGCCGTCGAGGTAGACGGGGATGTTGATGCCGCCCTCGGTGCACAGGGCCTTCGACTGCGTGGTCTGGTCCGCGTTCAGAGGCGAGTCGGAACCGGCGAAGTCGTACGCGCCGCTGAGGAAGTTGGTGACGCCGCCGCCCGAGCCCTGGGACTTGTCGTAGTTGATGGTGACGCCCTTGACCTGAGCGTTGTACGCAGCGGTCCACGCAGCCTGCGCGTTCGCCTGAGCGCTCGAGCCACCCGAGGTGATCGTGCCGGTCAGCGATGCGTCGACCTTCGAGGTGACGGCGCTCGAGGACGGCGCGGCAGAGGGGGAGTCGCTGCTCGTGCTGCTGGGCGTCGAGGAGCAGCCCGCGAGCGCGATCGCGGCGAGCACGCCGGCTGCGCCGATCGTGGTGATGCGGTTGAGCTTCACTATGTAAGTCCTTCGCTGTGTCGAGTGTGCCCTGGTGCAGGGCCACGCCAGACGATATGCGTCGTCTGTTACGCGATCAAAGATCGAAGGTAAACGGGGGGTGAACGACGATCTGCGCCCGTTCAGATCTTGGGCAGGTGCGTCTCGATCGAGATGATGCCGGATCCGGGGTTGGTCGCGCTGAGATGCACGACGCTGAACGCCCCGACCTCGAGGGCGGAGGCGCTGCCGAGATAGGAGCCGTGCATGGTGCCCGTGGCCAGCGCGATCTCGCGCATGATGTCGGGCAGCACCGGTCCGTGGCTGCACAGGACCGCGGGCTTGCCCGAGCGCACGCGCTTCCCGATCACGGTGCGCGGATCCGACAGGCCCTCCTCCCAGAGGTCCTGGCTGAGCAGATCGGTCTTGCGGACCTTGTGCCCGATGGCCTTGGACAAGGGCATCACGGTCTCCACGCAGCGACGGGCGTCGCTGGACACGATCCGTTCGACGCCGAACGCCCGCAGGGGCCCCACGATCGCCTTCGACTGGGCATGGCCGCGCGGGGTCAGCGGGCGCGACGCGTCGGATCCGAGCCACACCCCGCGGTTGGCGGCCTTCGCATGCCGCAGCACGACGAGCGGGAAGGTGCGCAGGGCGCCGTCGTCGACGAGCTTGGCGAACGCGTCCAGGATCTCGACGTCGACCGGGTAGCTGAGCCGCGCCCGCGCCTTCTTCAGGCTCACCCATTCGAGGGCGGCGATCTCGCGGTTGGGTACGAACGCGGACGCCCGCACGGCCTCGTCGGTGGCCTCCGCAGCCCAGTAGTGCACGACCTTCTGCTTGCGATTGGCCATCGTGTACCGGGAGACGCCCACCGGAGCACCGAGCGAGACCCGGATCCCGGTCTCCTCGAAGATCTCGCGCACCGCGGTCTCCGCGAGCATCTCGCCCGGGTCGACCTTTCCCTTGGGCAGGGTCACGTCCCGGTACTTCGTGCGATGGATCAGCAGGATCCGCAGCTTGTCCTCCACGACACGCCACACCAGGCCGCCGGCCGCGTACACGGCGCGGTCGGGGCGGTCTGCGACGACGGTGACACCCGTGGTGTCCGCGGTGGCGGCGGAGGGTCCGAGGGGGCTGGGGGTCATCGCACCGCCCTGGCCCTGCGACGCTGCTGGATCTGTGACATGGTCCTATCCTGCAGGTCGACGAGCGGAGCGCCAACCTCGGAGAACGCGCGCCGGGTCCATACCCCGTCTGCTCCCAGGTGCCAGGATGACGTCTCGGGGGAGAGGGCGAGGTCGAAGAACCCCAGCAGCTCGTCGATGTGGGCCGGATCGGTGACCCGCACGAGCGCTTCCACCCGGCGGTCGAGGTTGCGGTGCATCATGTCGGCGCTGCCGATGAAGACCTGCGGATCGCCGTCGTTGTGGAACGCGAAGATGCGCGAGTGCTCGAGGTAGCGCCCGAGGATCGAGCGGACGGTGATGTTGTCCGTGATGCCGGGCAGATCCGTGCGCAGGCTGCAGATGCCCCGCACCCACACGTCCACGGGCACGCCCGCCGCGCTCGCCCGGTACAGGGCGTCGATGATCTGCTCGTCCACCATCGAGTTCACCTTGATCCGGATGTGCGCCGGCTTGCCGTCGAGAGCGTTCTCGCGCTCCTTCTCGATGTGCCGGAGCAGACCCTTCCTCAGGTGCAGCGGGGCGACGAGGAGACGCTTGAACTTCTTCTCGATGGCATAGCCGCTGAGCTCGTTGAACAGGCGGGTGAGGTCCTTGCCGACCTGAGGGTCAGCCGTGAACAGCCCGAAGTCCTCGTAGATGCGGCTGGTCTTCGGGTTGTAGTTGCCCGTCCCGATGTGGCTGTAACTGCGCAGCACGCCGTCCTCCTCGCGGATGACGTTGACGAGCTTGCAGTGCGTCTTCAGCCCGACCAGGCCGTACACGACGTGCACGCCGGCCTTCTCGAGCTTGCGCGCCCAGACGATGTTGTTCGCCTCGTCGAAGCGGGCCTTCACCTCGACGAGCGCGAGCACCTGCTTGCCGGACTCTGCGGCGTCGATGAGCGCCTGCACGATCGGGCTGTCTCCCGAGGTGCGGTACAGCGTCTGCTTGATCGCGAGCACGTGCGGATCCCGCGCCGCCTGCTCGAGGAACGCCACGACGCTCGTCGTGAACGACTCGTAGGGGTGGTGCACGAGCACGTCCGCCTTGCGGATCGCCTTGAAGATGTCGATGCGCTCGTTCGCGCCCGGCTTGAACGCGAGCGCGGTCGTGGGCACGTGCGGCGTGTACCGCAGGTCGGGGCGATCGATGCGGCCCAGGCCGAACAGGCCGCGCAGGTCGAGGGGCCCGGGGAGCCGGTAGACCTCCTGGTCGGTGATGTCGAGCTCGTTGATGAGCAGATCGAGCGTCACGTCGTCCATGTCGTCGGTGATCTCGAGGCGGATCGGGGGGCCGAAGCGGCGGCGCAGCAGCTCGGCCTCGAGCGCCTGGATGAGGTTCTCCGACTCGTCCTCCTCGATCTCCACGTCCTCGTTGCGCGTGAGCCGGAACGCGTGGTGGTCGAGCACCTCCATCCCGGGGAAGAGGTCGTCGAGGTGGTTCGCGATGAGCTCCTCCAGGCGGATGAAACGCAGCTCGCCGTCCACCGAGGGCACCTCGACGAAGCGCGGCAGCATGGGCGGCACCTTGAGACGCGCGAACTCCTGGCGGCCGGTGCGGGCGTTGCGGATCCGGATCGCGAGGTTCAGCGACAGGCCCGAGATGTACGGGAACGGATGCGCGGGGTCGACGGCGAGCGGCATCAGCACCGGGAAGACATTGGCCTGGAAGTAGTCGGTGAGCTCGGCCTTGGCCTCGCCGTCCAGGTCGTCCCAGTCCACGATCGTGATGCCCTCGGCCGCCAGCGCCGGGCGGATCATCCCGGTCCACGCGGCGGCATGGCGCCGCTGCAGCGTGTGCGCGTCCGCGGAGATGTCGGCCAGCACGTCGGCGGGGGCGCGGCCGACGTTGGTGGGCACCGCGAGGCCCGTGACGATGCGGCGCTTGAGGCCGGCGACGCGCACCATGAAGAACTCGTCCAGGTTGCTCGCGAAGATCGCGAGGAAGTTCGCCCGCTCGAGCACGGGGAGCGTCTCGTCCTCGGCGAGCTCCAGCACGCGCTGATTGAACGCCAGCCAGCTCAGCTCGCGGTCGAGGTAGCGGGACTCCGGGAGGAGTGAGTCGTCCGGCGCGATGAGCTCGTCGAAGTCATCGTCCTCGGCGTCGCCGAGTCCGGAGTCTGCCAGTGCGGGATCGATCATGCGCCCATCATTGCAGGATGACGTTGCCTGGAGGTGAACGGGTCCGAATCCGGATCCGAGATCCGTGCCCAGGGCGGGATCGTGCCGTCGCGGGGCCCGCTCAGCGGGTGCCGGGGGCGACGGGGCGGACCTCGTCCTCGTCGACGTTGAAGCGGTAGCCGACGTTGCGCACCGTGCCGATGATGTGCTCCTGGTCGCCGAGCTTGGCCCGCAGTCGCCGCACGTGCACGTCGACCGTGCGGGTGCCGCCGAAGTAGTCGTAGCCCCAGACCTCGCTGAGCAGCTGCTCGCGCGTGAACACGCGGGAGGGGTGGGTGGCGAGGAAATGCAGCAGCTGGAATTCCTTGTACGTGAGATCCAGCGGGGTGCCGCGCAGCTTGGCGGAGTAGGACTGCTCGTCGATCGTCAGCCCCGATGTCTGCACCTTGACGGGCTCGGCGGACGGCGCCTCCCTGGACAGGGCGAGCCGGATGCGGGCGTCGATCTCGGCGGGACCCGCATCGGTGAGCAGCACGTCGTCGATGCGCCATTCGCCGTTCACCGCGGTCATCCCGCCCTCGGTCACGACCAGCAGCAGAGGTCCGCGCAGTCCCGTGGTGCGGATCAGCGTGCACAGCGACTTGGCCGCCACGAGGTCGGTGCGCGCATCCACGATCACGGCATCCGCGTCGGGCGCGGTCACGAGCTCCGCGGGCTGCGCCGGGATCGTGCGGACACGATGTCCGAGCAGCTCCAGGGCGGGCAGAACCGGCGCCTCGGCAGGAGACGACGTCAGAACCAGCAGTTGCGCCACGCGGATCCTTTCCTGCTGACACCTTACTCAGGACCGCATGCACAGCGCGGATGGGTGACAATGGGCGCATGGCCGATCCCGTCCTCGCTCCGCGCAGTCCCTTCGTCGGGCTCGTCGTCACCTGGGCCTTCGCCGCGGTGGGGGCGATCCTGATCGGGGTCGTCGCACCCGACGACCGCCTGATGACCTGGTACGCGATCGGGTTCGGCATCTGCGTGCTGCTGTCCTTCGCCGTCCAGCTCTTCCGCGGCGAGACCCGCGGGTTCATCCTGCGCGTCTCCGCCGGGAGCCTCGGCGCGCTCCTGGTGATGGGGATCGTCTCCGCGGGCTTCGGCATCGCGGCGCTGTTCGGCGCCTGAACCCTGGTGCGTCACAGGAGGCCCCGCCCGGCGCCTGAACCTTCGTACGTCATAGGAGGCCCTGCCCGGCGCGGCATGGGCTTCGGACGGCATAGAGTAGTCGCATGGACATCGTCGCGCTCGAACTCTTCTTCGTCGGCCTGCTGGTCCTCGCGGGGCTCGCGATCGCCTTCTGCGCAGGGGCCGTTCTGGTCAACCTGTTCCGCGGTCAGCGCTGATCAGCGCCCGCCTCGCGACAACTGCTGAGAGAAGGCTCCTCGTGCTCGATCTCCCCTCCGACCTGCCCGCCGACATCGTGCCGCTGTCCTGGCTGCTCGGAGTCTGGGAGGGCAGCGGCGTCATCGACTACGAGGTCCCAGGACCCGACGGCGACGATGACGCGCACCGCTATCAGGGCGAGTTCGCGCACCGCGTGAGCTTCAGCCACGACGGCGGGCCGTTCTTGAACTACGCGGCGACCGCGACCTTCACTCCGGAGGACGGCGAGCCGGTGGCGCTCGTCGCCGAATCAGGGTTCTGGCGCCTGGCGCGCCCCGCGGAGGCGCAGGACTCGGGACCGGGGCTGCTCCCGCCGCGCGAGGTCCGGACCGCCGAGCGCACCGTGGACGACGTGGAAGCGCTGCGACGGCCCGAGGGCGGCTTCGCGATCGAGGTGTCGATCGCCCACTCGGACGGCATGCTCGAGCTCTATCTCGGCCGCATCGACGGGCCGCGCATCGACATCGCCACCGATGCCGTCGTCCGTGCGGAAGGCGCCAAGGAGTACGGTGCCGCGACCCGGATGTACGGCCTGGTCGACGGCCACCTGCTCTGGGCCTGGGACATCGCCGCGCTCGGAGCGGGGCTGCGCTCGCACGCATCCGCCCGGCTGGCGAAGGTCTGATCGTGGCCGGCTTCCCGCCCCTCTCCGGGGCGATCGCGGAGGGCGGGATCGTCCTGCACTTCGGTGATCCCTCCCGTGAACAGCGCGCACTCGAGCGCGGTGAGGCGCTGGTGCCGCTCGGCGACCGCACCGTGATCGAGCTCACCGGATCCGAGCGGCTCACCTGGCTCGACTCGATCACCACGCAGGCCGTCGCCCGCTTGCGGGCCGGGCAGAGCACCGAGCTGCTCGTGCTGGATCCGCAGGGGCGCGTCGAGCACGTCGCCGCGGTCTTCGACGACGGCTCCTCGACCTGGCTCATCGCCGACACCGCCGACGCCGCGCCGTTGGCGACCTGGCTGCAGCGCATGGTGTTCCGTGCCGACGTGAAGGTCGCGGTGCGACCGGAACTTCTCGTCGTCGGCTTCTTCGCGGGCGGGAGTGCGGAGCAGCGCGCGGAGAGCGTCGCGCTCGCCCTCCAGCGGCAGGCCGTCGTCTGGACGGATCCGTGGCCGACCGTGCAGCCCGGCGGGCATCAGTACCACGTCGGCGAGCACCCCGGCTCCGGCTACCACTGGCGTACCGCGGTGCTCGACGAAGCCGCGGCGGCCGTGCTCGCCGCGGATTCCGAGACGATCTGGGCCGGCGCGCTCGCCGCGGAGGCCCTGCGGATCGCCGCCTGGCGCCCCCGCTGGGCCGCCGAAGTGGACGAGCGCTCGCTCCCGCACGAGACGGACTGGATCCGCAGCGCCGTGCATCTGAACAAGGGCTGCTACCGGGGCCAGGAGACCGTGGCGAAGGTGCACAACCTCGGGCACCCGCCCCGCCGCATCGCGGCACTGCACCTGGACGGCAGCGAGAGCCTGCTCCCGGATGCGGGCGCTCCGGTGCTGGTCGTCGGGGCGGATGGCGCCGAGGACGAGGTCGGGCGCATCACCTCGGCCGCCCGGCACCACGAGCTCGGCCCGATCGCACTGGCGATCCTGTCGCGTCGCGCGCCGGCCGGAGACCTCGTGGTGCGCACGCCGGACGGCGACATCGCGGCCGCGCAGGAGGTCATCGTTCCCGGCGACGCCGGAGCGACGGCCGAGATCCCGCGGCTGACGCGGCTGTCGCGCCGCCCGTCGGCGCCGGATCCGCGCGACGCGCACTGACGCGGTGCGACCGGTGGGCTCGGAGATCGAGAGCGCGGGGACCGACGCCGCCCGGGGGACGGAGCGCGAGGAGCCCCGGCCGCTGCGCATCCTGTTGATCGACAACTACGACTCGTTCACGTACAACCTCGTGCACCAGATCGCGGCGACCGCGGGCCGGGCGCCCGATGTCGTGCACAACGACTGGGCCGAGTGGGATCCGTCCGTCCTGGACCGGTACGACGCGGTCGTGCTCTCGCCGGGACCGGGGGATCCCCGCGTGCCCGAGGACTTCGGAATCTGCGCCGATGCGATCCGGATCGCGGCCGAGCGGCGCATCCCGTTGCTCGGGGTGTGCCTCGGACATCAGGGGATCGGACACGCCTTCGGCGCCACGGTGCGGCGCGCCCCCGAACCGCGGCACGGCAGGCCGTCCCCGGTCGCGCACAACGGCACCGGTCCGTTCGAAGGCCTCCCGTCGCCCGTCGAGGTGGTGCGCTATCACTCGCTCATGATCGACGACGCCCCGGACGAGCTGGTCGTCACCGCGCGCGCGGACGACGGCGTGATCATGGGGATCCGGCACCGCGAGCTGCCGTTGTGGGGCGTGCAGTTCCACCCCGAGTCGATCGGGACGCTCGACGGCACCCGCATGATGGCGAACTTCGTCGCGTTCGCGCGGGCGACGGCGGCGCCGCGGACCCGGCCTGCTCCCATGGATGCGTCCTCGGCGCCCGTATCTCACGCTCCGGTCGCGCGACGCGCCCTGCGGCGGCGTGCGCTGCCCCTGCGCGTCACGACCGAGAGGATGTTCACCGGTCTGTTCGACGAGGCGGCGCAGGCCGTGTGGTTGGACGGGAACCGCCCAGGGGATCCCCGGGCGCGGTACTCGATCCTCGGCGGCGGGGAGGACCTGCCGACCGCGATCGCGGACGTGCAGGCGGGCACGGTGACCGTGCGCGACGGCGCGCAGGAGCGCGAGCTGCGAACCGGATTCTTCGACTGGCTCGACGCCGAACTCGCGGCCACCGCGACCGAGCAGGGCGACCTGCCCTTCGCGCTGGGCTGGGTCGGAGCGCTCGGCTACGAGCTCCGCGCGGAGTGCGGATCCCCGCATCAGCGTCGCGCGGCCACGCCCGATGCGGTGCTGGTCCGCCTCGATCGCGCGGTCGTCGTCGACCACGAGGAGGAGCGGATCCATCTGCTCTCCCTCGACGACGAGGCCTGGCTCATCAGCACCGCGGCCAGGATCGCCGCGCTCGAGACGGCGCCGACCGACGGTGCAGGACCGGATCAGGATCCCTTCGACGCACCGCCGCTCGCTCTCACCGCCCGGCACTCCCGCGCCGAGTATCTGCGACTGATCGCCGAGGCGCAGGAGGAGATCGCGGCGGGCGAGACCTACGAGGCCTGCCTGACCAACCTGCTGCACGCCGCAGCGCCCGGCGCGGGGGATCCGCTCGCCGCCTACCTCGCGCTGCGCGCGCAGAACCCGGCGCCGTTCGGTGCGTTCCTGCGCATCGGCGGGGTGAGCGTGCTGAGCACGTCGCCCGAGCGGTTCCTGCGGATCACGGCGGACGGCGCCGTCGAGTCCCGTCCGATCAAGGGCACCCGTCCGCGCGGCGGCAACCCGGAGGAGGACGAGCGGATCCGTGCGGAGCTCGCCGCGTCGGAGAAGGACCGCGCGGAGAACCTCATGATCGTGGATCTCGTCCGCCACGACCTCGGGCGCACGGCGGAGCTCGGATCCGTGCACGTCGACGGCCTGTTCCGGGTGGAGAGCTATGCCACGGTGCATCAGCTCGTCAGCACCGTGCGCTCCCGGCTCGCCGACAGCCCTGTGGCGTGCGTGCGCGCCGCGTTCCCTCCCGGTTCCATGACCGGCGCGCCGAAGCTGCGCACGATGACGATCCTGGACCGCCTCGAGGGCGGCGCGCGTGGACTGTACAGCGGTGCCCTCGGCTACTTCTCGTTCGATGGCTCGGTGGACCTCAGCGTCGTGATCCGCACCCTGGTCGCGCACGACGGCGGCTTCGACTACGGCGTCGGCGGGGCGATCGTTTCGCTCTCGGACCCCGACGAGGAGTACGCCGAGACCGTTGTCAAGGCCCGGCCGCTCCTGCGGCTGACCGGCGCGGCGTTCCCCGAGGTCTGAGGAGGCCCGGCGCTAACGCCCGACGATGAGGCGGGGGCGGGGGCCCTCGATGCGCGCGATCGCGACCTTGACCTCGGTGAACTCGTGCTCGACGGTCGTCCGGAAATCGGACAGGTTCCGCTCGACTGCGTCGATCCTCGCGTCGAGTTTCTGCTCGACCGTCTCGATCTTCTTGTCGAGTTTCTGCTCGACCGTGTCGATCCGGCGGATCACCCAGGCGAAGCCCGCGAACATCGCGACGCCGAGGGTCAGCAGGCCGCCGAGGCCGCTGCCGATCAGCGCGAGAGTGTCCGTGGACATGTACATGCCTCCATTCTGTGCATCCGCCGCGATGAGGGCCAGCATAGACGGGCACTTGTACCCACGGGGGTGTCGTGCGAGATCTGTGCAGAGACGGCTCTTCCGCCTCGCTGTGCAGGACGATCAGGCGGGTGCGACCGCGCTCCACGGCACCGTCAGCTCGCCGAGGCGCCAGCGGGAGCGCGTGCCGAGCACCGGGTGCCCGGCGTCGCGGAGGGCTCCGATGGCGGCGAGGAAGCGCTGGGTGGCCCCGAACGTGGACAGGGGAGCGGCGCGCTCCCACTCCCGGTCCAGATCCGTGAGCAGGGTGTGGATCCGCTCACCAGGGATGTTGTGGTGGATGAGGGCCTTGGGCAGGCGCTCGGCGACGATCGACGGCCGCTCCAGATCCGCGAGCCGGAGCGACAGCGTGAAGCGCTGCGCGACGCCGTCGGGATCCACGTCGATGAAGCTCGCGATGCGGCCGATCTCGTCGCACGTGCCCTCCACGAGCAGCCCGCCCGGTGCGAGGCGCGACGCCATCCGCGCCCACGCGTCCGGCACGTCGGCCTCGTCGTACTGCCGCAGCACGTTCATGGCGCGGATCATCGCGGGGCGTCGTCCGTCGGGCAGCGGCACCTCGAAGCCGCCGCGTGCGAAGGACACCGGCAGGTCGGCGGCGAAGTGCCCCGCGCCGCCGCGGAGCTCGGCGAGCTGCGCCCGTGCGGTGGCGACACGTGCCGGATCCAGCTCGAGCCCGAGCACCTCGGCGTCCGCGCGCACCCGGACGAGCCGGGCGGCGAGTTCGAACGCGGTCACCCCGCTCGCCCCGAAGCCGAGATCGATCACGAGCGGATCCGCCGCGCGGCGGAAGGCGGGCGACGCGGCGATCCAGCGGTCGTTGCGCCGCAGCCTGTTGGTGCCGGTCGTGCCGCGGGTGGGCCGGCCGAGCGGAGAGGACGCCATGCATCCATCCTGCCCGGTCCCGGTGTCCGGCACGGTGCCGTCGTCCTAGGCTTGTCCCCGTGCAGACGATCGAGATCGGGGTCCCCGGGACGGCGGATGCGGACGGGATCGTGCGCACCTACCTGACCGAGGTGGTCTCGAGGTACCACGGCAGGCCCGCCACGGACGGCGAACTCGCCGTGGCACTCGCGGACGAGCCGTACGACGACCTCCAGGGCGACACCGGGATCCTGCTCCTGGCCCGGGACGGCGGAGCGGCGGTCGCGTGCGCCGGGGCGCGTTTCGTGGAGGGCGACGCCGAGCTCACCAAGGTCTTCACCCTGCCGTCGGCGCGGGGGAGGGGGATCGCGCGTCGCCTGATCCTCGCGCTCGAGGAAGCGGCTCGCGACCGCGGCGCGCGCTCGCTGCGGCTGAACACCCGCTCCGATCTCGTCGAGGCGTGTGCGATGTACGAGGGCCTCGGCTTCCGCTCGGTCGAGGCGTTCAACGCCGAGCCGTACGCCGATCGCTGGTACCGGAAGGACCTGACATCGGCGGCAGAGCAGACGCCGACGGGGCCGTAGCCCGGAGAGTCAGCGCGGGGCGCCGCCCATCGATCCGCCGGTCGGGGCCGTCCTGGTGTCCACGCGCACCGTGAGCGTGGCCGTGTACCCGCTCGTGGCATCGCCGGTCATCGCGGCGATCTGCAGTGCGCCGCCGTCGTCTCCGAAGACGTTGTCGGACGAGAGCGAGGTCTGTGCGAGGTTCTGCGCCGATCCGTCGTAGCCCCCGGTCGCGTACACGGTCTCGCAGGCGGACTGCGGCAGGGCGATCTGGGAGGTCGCGATCGCGTTCGCCGCGTCCGTCACGGCGGCCGCGTTCGGATACACCTCGAAGTGGATGTGCGGCCACCGGCCCGAGTAGCAGCCGGGGAAGATCGAGGTGAACGACACCCGCCCGTCCGCGTCGGCGACCTGCGCCCCGCGCAGATACGTCTCGTCCTGGATGCCCGACGAGTACATCGAGTAGCCGCCTGCGGCGTTGCAGTGCCAGGCGTAGACGGCCACGCCCGCGAACGGCGCATCCCCGTTCGCCATGTCGAGGACGTTCAGCGAGAACGTCAGCGGCACACCGGGTGCGGTGGCGCCGCCGCCGATCGACGAGCGGATGTCCTGACGCACGATGCCGGAGTCGGCGAGGGCATCCGGACCGTTCGAGCCGTCGCCGGGGTATGGACCTGCCGTCTCGTCGGGGACCTCCGCGGCCGGCACCGCCGTGGTCGCGGTCGATGTCGCGGAAGGGATGGGCGTGCTGGTGACCGTGGGGACCGCCGTCGAGGACGCCGTCGATGCGGCGCCCGACGCGAGCGGCGCGCACGCCGCCAGCACGGCGCCGCCTGCGCCGAGCCCGACGAGGCTCAGCACCACGCGGCGGGACATCAGGGTGCGGATGTCGAACGGCGCGCCCTGATCCACGACCTCCTCGTCCGGGCGGTCGAGCAGACGGCCCTCGTACGCGGGGCCATCCGGGGTGCGGGTCGGGTCGGGGAAGGTGCTCATGTCCGGATCCTCTCGTGGCTGACAGAAGGATCCTCTCGGGGCGACCGGGTCCCGGCCTGTGCGCCTGCTATGCGCCGCCTAAGCGATCTCCGTCATGCGGGGACCCCCGGCTTCGGAGCGGCGCGGTGCACGCCGTAGGCTGGAACCATGACGCGCACCCTCATCCTGCTCCGTCATGGGCAGAGCGAATGGAACGAACTGAACCTGTTCACCGGCTGGGTGGACGTCCGCCTGACCGAGCAGGGCAAGAACGAGGCCCGCCGCGGCGGAGAGCTGCTGGCCGAGTCGGGAATTCTGCCCGATGTGCTGCACACCTCGCTGCTCAGCCGTGCGATCCAGACCGCGGACATCGCGCTCGACGCCGCCGACCGGCTGTGGATCCCCGTGACCCGCTCCTGGCGGCTCAACGAGCGCCACTACGGCGCTCTGCAGGGCAAGGACAAGGCGCAGACGCTCGAGGAGTTCGGTCCCGAGCAGTTCCAGCTGTGGCGTCGCTCCTTCGACGTGCCGCCGCCCCCGCTCGACGACGCGAGCGAGTACAGCCAGGTGAACGACCCGCGCTACGCGGGCATCGACGGCGAGGTCCCGCGCACCGAGTCTCTCAAGCTCGTCATCGACCGGCTGCTGCCGTACTGGTCCTCCGCGATCGTGCCCGATCTCGAGGCGGGCAAGACCGTGCTCGTGACGGCTCACGGCAACTCGCTGCGCGGACTCGTGAAGCACCTCGAGGGCATCAGCGACGACGACATCGCCGAGCTGAACATCCCCACCGGTATCCCGCTGGTCTACGAGCTCGACGAGAACAACGTCCCCACCGGGCCCGGCCGCTACCTCGACCCGGAGGCCGCCGCCGCCGGAGCCGCCGCCGTGGCGAACCAGGGCAAGAAGTAACCACGCAGACGTCGATCCCGTCCCGACCGGTTCTCTGAGCCGGTTCGGGGCGGGATCCGTCGTTTCGGGGCGCGCCCTCCCGGAATTCCCGGCCGTGGTGCGCCCCGAAACGAGAAGATCCGCCCCGAACCGAAGGGAACGGCGGGGCGGATCTTCGAAGCCGGGGATCAGGCGTGGCCGGATCCGGACTCCGCCTCGTGCTGCGCCTCGACGGCGAGGGCGATGTCCTCCTCGTCGACGGCCCAGTCGCCGGTGGCCAGGTAGACGACCTTCTTCGCGACGGCGACCGCGTGGTCGGCGAAGCGCTCGTGGTAGCGGCTGGCCAGGGTGGCGTCGACCGTCGCACCCGCCTCGCCCTTCCAGTTGTCGCTGAGCACCTTCTCGAAGACGCTCGCGTGCAGCTCGTCCACGTCGTCGTCGGCGTTGCGGATGGTGTCCGCGAAGCGCAGGTCCTGCGTGCGGAGCAGGGAGGCGAGCGTGCGCGCGATCTCCACGTCCAGCTCGCCCATGCGGGTGAAGGTGCCCTTCAGCCCCTTCGGGATGGCTCGCTCGGGGAAGCGCAGCCGCGCGAGCTGGGCGATGTGCTCCGACATGTCGCCCATGCGCTCGAGCGAGGCGCTCACGCGCAGCGCGGTGACGACGATGCGCAGATCGCGGGCGACCGGCTGCTGGCGGGCGAGGATCTCGATGGCCTGCTCGTCGAGCGCGACCGCGAGCTCGTCGATCCGGGCGTCGTCGGCGATGACCTCTTCGGCCAGGGCGACATCGCTGGTCGCGAACGAGCGGGTGGCCTTCTCGATCGACACGGCCACGAGGTCGGCGATCTCGACGAGCTGCGACTGCAGGTCCTCGAGGGACTGGTGGAAGACTTCGCGCATGGCTGCGCACCTTTCGTTCTGTGACCCGGGGCACCGGATGGTCTGAGTCGCACGGCGGCCCGCAGAGCGGGCACGGGACGGTGCCCGTCACGGGTCGTGACACGCACGTGGCGATTCTCTTCGGCGAAGGTTAACGATTGGTGCCGTCCTCGTGAACACTAGCGCGCCAGGGGGTGCGAGAGGCGGGAACTCGCAGATCCGGGGGGTGAACGACCTCTACGCTGGACCCATGGACAGCACTCTGCTCGCCCTCCTCGCCCTCGGGCTGGGAGTGGCGATCGGCGCAGGCATCACCGCGATGATCGTGGCCGCGATGCGGGCGCGGACCGCCGCCGAGCAGCAGGCGTCCAGCGAGCTTCCGGACGGCCTCACCGACGTGCTGGCGGCCATGGACGACGCGGCCTGCGCGGTCGACCCCTCGGGTCTCGTCACGGCCGCGAGCACGGCGGCCGCCCGCTTCGGCATCGGTGTCGGGGCCACGCTGGAGAATCCGGAGCTGCGCCAGCTCGTGCGCTCCGTGCGCGAGGGCGGATCCCAGACGAGCACGCTGCGCCTGACGCGCGGCGGACGCAACCTGGATCCGCGCCTGGTCGCGGCGCGGGCGAGCCGCATCGGACCCCGGCTGAGCCTGCTCATCATCCGCGACGTCACGGAGCAGGAGCGTCTCGAGCAGATGCGCACCGACTTCGTGGCCAACACGAGTCACGAGCTGAAGACCCCGGTCGGAGCGGTGAGCCTGCTGGCCGAGGCGATCGAGTCGGCCGCGGAGGATCCCGCCCAGGTGCGCGCGTTCGCCACCAGGATCCAGGCCGAAGCGGGGCGACTCGGACAGCTCACCGGGCGGATCATGAGCCTCTCCCGGCTGCAGTCCTCCGACGGGCTCGGCGCGTTCGGCCCTGTCGCGATCGACGAGGTCATCGCCACGAGCGTCGAGGGCCATGCGGTGCAGGCGGCCTCCGCCGGCGTCGAACTCACCCGAGGCGGCGACCGCGGCGCGTGGGTGCAGGGCGACGTGCAGATCCTCATCGAGGCCGTCGGCAACCTCATCGCCAACGCGATCGTCTACTCGCCGCGCGGATCGCGCGTGGGCGTCGGCGTGCGCGTCGACGACGGCGTGGTCGAGATCTCGGTCTCGGACCAGGGGATCGGCATCGACGAGGCCGACCGCGACCGCATCTTCGAGCGGTTCTACCGCGCCGACGAAGCCCGCTCGCGGCGCACCGGAGGCACCGGTCTCGGGCTGTCGATCGTGAAGCACGCCACGCAGCGCCACGGCGGCGAGGTGCGGCTGTGGTCGCGCCCCGGCCGCGGATCCACCTTCACCATGCGCCTGCCGCAGATCGCGGCGCCCGATGTCGATGACGACGGGGGCAAGCGCAAGAAGCCGCCCAAGGACAAGAGCAAGAAGAAGCGCCAGGCGCGCAAGGCCGCGCGCCTCGCCGCGTCGCCCGCGACGACCACGGACCCGATCCGCACCGATACCGGAGAACTCGTATGACCCGCATCCTCCTCGTCGAAGACGAACCCGATCTCGCCGACCCGCTCGCGTACCTGCTGCGCCGCGAGGGCTACGAGGTCGAGATCGCCGAGGACGGTCCCACCGCTCTCGCCCTGTTCCGCGAGAGCGGGGCCGACATCGTCCTGCTCGACCTGATGCTGCCGGGGATGCCCGGCACCGAGGTGTGCCGGCAGATCCGCACCGGATCCGCCGTGCCGATCATCATGCTCACCGCGAAGGACTCCGAGGTGGACATCGTCGTGGGGCTCGAGCTCGGCGCCGACGACTACATCACGAAGCCCTACTCCTCGCGCGAGCTGCTCGCCCGTATGCGCGCCGTGCTGCGGCGGGTCGTGCAGGCCGAGGAGGATGTCGATGAGCGGATCCTCGAGGGCGGTCGCGTCACCGTCGATCTCGATCGGCACACCGTCGCCGTCGACGGCGAGGTGATCAACATGCCCCTGAAGGAGTTCGAGCTGCTCGAGGTGCTCATGCGCAACTCCGGCAGGGTGCTCACCCGTGGCCAGCTGATCGACCGGGTATGGGGCAGCGACTACTTCGGCGACACCAAGACGCTCGACGTGCACATCAAGCGGATCCGCTCGCGCATCGAGCAGAACCCGTCCGAGCCGGTGATGCTCGTCACCGTGCGCGGGCTCGGCTACCGCTTCGAAGGCTGAATCCGCCGCTCGCGGCGGATCGCCGACACGCACGAGAGAGCCCCCGCATCCTCACGGATGCGGGGGCTCTCTGCGGGGAACGGGAAGGGCTCAGCCGACCGGGGTCTCGCTGGCCGTCGGGGTCGGCTCGACCGCCGGCGCGACCGGCTTCGTGGTCGGGCTCGGCTGCGCGGTCGGCACCAGCTGCGCGTAGTACGGGAGGGTGCCGTCGAGCACGGGGATCGCGTACTTGATCCCCTCGGCGTCGCCGGACTGGAAGTAGACGTCGATGGTCTCCCCGGCCTTGGTCTCGAGGTTCTCGAAGGTCATCGGCTTCGCGTCGTCGCCTCCGAGGCTGACCGACTTCTGGCCCGCGATGCGCACGCTCTGGCTCGGGCCGTCGCCGATCGAGATGTGGATCGTCTGGGCGTCCGAGGTGGTGTTGACCAGGCCGGCGACGAGGTTGCCGAGCGTGCCGGCCTCATCCGCGACGACGAAGGCGTTGCGGACCTCGATCGGGCCGCTCTTCGGCACGTTCGCGCCGTCGGAGGCGGAGTACTCGATGGTGGTCGCCTGCGGAGTGATCCCGGCGCACCCGGTGGCGCCGACGATGACGAGGGCGCTGAGGGCGATGGACGCAGCAAGGCGCGATTTCACGGGTCCTCCAGAAAATTCACGTGATGATCCAGCACCATTCTAGGGGCACGCGCTCGCGCCGCACGGCTCGCCCCGCTCGCGCGCGGGACGGTCGGCCGGTGCGGGGGCGCGAACCTTAGCGCATTCCCGCTGTGGTATCCTGGAGGTTGCCGAAAGGACACGACTTTATGCTTTTTGAGGTTGGTGAGACCGTGGTCTATCCGCACCACGGCGCCGCGACGATCATCGAGGTCAAGGACCGTGTGATCAAGGGGGAGACCAAGAAGTACCTGAAGCTGAACGTCACGCAGGGAGACCTCATCATCGAGGTGCCTGCGGAGAACGTCGACCTGGTCGGCGTTCGCGACGTGATCGGACAAGAGGGGCTGGATCGGGTGTTCGAGGTGCTGCGCGCCCCGTTCACCGAGGAGCCGACCAACTGGTCGCGCCGCTACAAGGCGAACCTCGAGAAACTCGCCTCGGGCGATGTGATCAAGGTCAGCGAGGTCGTCCGCGACCTGTGGCGCCGTGACCAGGACCGCGGGCTGTCCGCGGGTGAGAAGCGCATGCTTGCCAAGGCCCGTCAGATCCTCACCTCCGAGCTCGCGCTCGCGGAGAAGACCGACGAGGAGAAGGCCGGTGCGCTGCTCGACGAGGTCCTCGCCTCCTGAGTTCTGCGTGAGAAGGGGTGGATGCGATGGCATCCACCCCTTCTTCGCGCCCGCGGCAGGACCGGCGGGCGTCAGATCGAACGCTGGTAGCTGCGGATCGCGCTCAGCGCCCAGGTGAACGCGAGCACGGCCAGCAGGACGAGGCCGCCGGCCTGCCACCAGCCCTGGGCCGGATACGAGCCGGTGAGGCCGCCGCGACCGAGTTCGACCGCCCAGGTCATCGGGTTCCACCGGGACACGTTCTGCACCCATTCCGGCATGGCCGTCGCGGGCATCATCGTCGTCGACAGGAACGTCGCAGGCAGCACGATCAGCTGCGACAGGCTGATGAGCGCGATCTGACTGCGCGAGATGAGCGCGACCGCCGTGGAGGCGCAGCAGAAGATCGTCGCGAGCAGCGTCGCGACGCCCAGCGCGACGAGCATGCCGCCGATGCCGCCGGGGTAGCGGGCGCCGCCGAGCCAGCCGATGCCGAGGACCACGAGCGACTGCAGGACGTTGATCACGAGCTGCTGCAGGAGCTGGCCCGCGATGATCGACGAGCGCCGCAGCGGCGAGGTCAGGTACTGGTCCATGACTCCGGAGTCGATGTCGTCGATGTAGCCGGTGCCGGCCCATGCGCCCGAGTACAGCACCGTCATCATCAGGATCCCTGGAACCAGGTAGTCGATGTAGCCGTGTCCGCCGAACTGCGGCAGGGCGCCCAGCGTCCGGAACACCTGCCCGAACAGCAGGATCCAGATGACCGGCTGGATGAGGCTCATGACGGGGCCCCAAGCCTGACGGATCGAGACGATCGACCAGCGGCGCAGCACCTGACCTGTCTGCGTGAACCAGTCGGGCCGCGCAGGGGCGCCGACGAAGGCGGGGGAGAGGGTGATCGCGCTCATGCGGCGACTTCTTCCGTGAGGGCGGACGCGGGAGCGTCGCCGAAGGTGTGGCCGACGAAGTGCAGGTACACGTCGTCGAGGGTGGGGTGGGATGCCGCGACCTGGCCGTAGCGGATCCCGGCGCCGTCGAGGGCGGCGATGACCGCGCCGACCGCGGAGGCGGCGTCGTCGGTGCGGGCGACGAGCAGGCCGTCCACACCGGCTGCTTCCACGAGCACGTCGCGCAGCCCGGGGACGCGTGAGACCGCGGCGCGGACGGCGACCGGATCCGGTTCGATGAGCGTCACGCGGACCGCGTCGCCGTGCAGCGCGGCCTTGAGCTCGTCCGGTGTGCCCTGGGCGACGGCGCGCCCGCGGTTCACCAGCAGCAGCTCGTCGGCGAGCCGGTCCGCCTCTTCCATGTAGTGCGTGGTGAGCACCACGGTGAGGGCCTCCTCGCCGGACAGGCGCCGGATCTCGGCCCACATGGCCGCACGGGCCTCGGGGTCGAGGCCCGTGGTGGGCTCGTCGAGGAAGAGCACCTGCGGGCGGTGCACGAGGGCCGCAGCGACGTCGAGGCGCCGCCGCATCCCGCCCGAGAACGTGCGCACGGGCCGGCGGGTCGCGTCGTCGAGTCCGAACTCGGTCAGCAGTCGCGCGGTGCGCGCCCTGGCGTCGGAGCCGCCCAGGCCGCGCATGCGTCCGGCGATCTCGAGGTTCTCCGTCGCCGTGAGATTCGGATCCGTTCCGGTCCCCTGCGAGACGTAGCCGATCGCCGCACGCACGTCGCCGGGGGTGTCGGTCACGTCGTGGCCGGCCACGCGGGCGCGGCCGGCGGTCGCCCGCGACAGGGTGGTGAGGATCTTGGTGGTGGTGGATTTGCCCGCGCCGTTCGGGCCGAGCAGTCCGAAGACGCGTCCGGCCGGAACCGCGAAGCTCAGGCCGTCCAGGGCGCGGACGGCGGGGCGGCGACCGCGGCCGCGGTACTCCTTGACGAGGTCTTCGGCGACGATCGCGTCGCCGTCGATGCGCTGGTGTGCGGGCATGACGAACATCCCTTCCGTGCTGAGGGTTTCTCTGTGTTGTGGGGAGGGCGGATCCGGTCTCACCGCAGTGAGGGGACCGGATCCGCCGGACCGGTCAGCGGCGGTCGCCGCTGCGCGGTGCGAAGAGCATGCGTGCCAGGAGCAGCATCATGGCGGCGAGGCCTCCGATGAAGGCGACGGGCGCCCACCACCAGCCGACGGTGAAGACGAGCACGACGATCGCGGCGAGGGTGAGGAACCAGATCACCGCCGTGTAGATCCCGAAGCGGGCGGCGGACTCCGGGTCCGTCTCGAAGCGGTTCGGCGGCATCTGCCTCATGGCGCCGCGGGTCCAGGCCTTGTGCCGATTGGTCTGCGTCGCCCCGAGGTAGGAGAACAGCGCGATGGATCCGACCAGGAGCACGGCCGCGAGGATCACGAGCCAGAGCTGGTCGAGGGCCAGCGCGAAGCCGCCGCCGAGGCCGAGCGCGAGCAGGGTGCCGCCGGTGGACAGGCCGAAGCCGACCGCCCGGGAAGCCGGCAGCGGGTGGTTCGTCGTGGTCTCCTGCAGCAGCGCGTCCGCCGTGACGATGCCGAGCGCGACCGCGACGATGGCGCCGAGCCCGGCGACGGCGAGCGGTGCGGCAGGCTGCACGAGCAGCACCACGAGGAGGATCCCGACGAGGGCGGCCGCCGCGATGAGGCTCAGCAGCACGGTGCGCACCACGAACCCTGGCTTCGGCCGCACCCTGTTGCGGGCGGTGAGCGCCTCCCAGCCCGGCGCCTCGGATGCGCCCGCGGAAGGCTCGTCCTCGAGCAGCGCGCGCACGTCGCCGAGCTCGGCGATCGCGCTCTGCGCGGCTTCGGCGGGCGAGGCGCCTGCGGCGACCCGCTCGTCGACCTGTGCTGCGAGGTTCGCGCGGATCTCCTCCTTCAGGTCCTGTGCGGCCGGAGTCATCTCGATCCCGGCGAAGGCCTCGTCCAGGAGGCGGTGGATGTCGGTGTTCATGTGCTCAGTCCTTCGCGTCCAGAAGCGTGTCGATCACGCGGCGGGTGGCGACCCAGGCCGCGACGTTGCGTCGGTACACCGCGCGGCCCGCGTCGGTGATCCGGTAGTACTTGCGACGGCCGCCCTGCGTCTCGTCGCCCCAGTAGGACTCGACCAGCCCGTCCTTCTCCAGACGGCGGTAGGTCGCGTACAGGGTGGCCTCCTTGATCTCGTGGTCCCCTCCAGTGGCGTCCCGGATGGTCTTGTAGATCTCGAAGCCGTAGCGGTCGCCGCCGCGGAGCATGCCGAGCACGATCGTGTCGGTGTGCCCGCGCAGAAGGTCCGCGGAGAAGGCGTCATCGTTCATGTCAAGTACTGTATCAGATCAAGTATTCGTTCACGCAAGGTTTTCTTGCGAATGGATCCGGACGCGGGGGAGCGGAGGATCCGGCGCTAACGTGAGAGCGTGAACGACCTCCCTTCGCCGCTCGCACGCGCCGCCGTGATCATCGTGGCCGCCGGCTCCGGCACCCGGCTCGCGGCGGGCGCGCCCAAGGCGTTCGTGCCGCTCGGCGCCCGCACGATCCTGGAGCACGCGCTCGACGGCGTCCTCGCCGCGGCGCCGTCCCAGGTGATCCTCGTCGTGCCCGCAGGGCGCGAGGCCGAGGTCTCGGCGATGGCGGGCGGCCGGCCCGTTCGGATCGTCCCCGGCGGCGACACCCGGCAGCACTCGGTGGCCGCGGGGCTCGCCGTACTCGCCGACGGCATCGACGCGGTGCTCGTGCACGACGCCGCCCGCGCGCTCACCCCGCCCGCGCAGTTCGGCGCGGTGGCGACGGCTGTCCGTCCCGGCGTCGGCGTGATCCCCGCGCTGCCGGTCGTCGACACGCTCAAGCGCGTGCATGGCGAGGACGCGGTCGCCCCGGTCGACCGTGCAGAGCTCGCCGCGGCGCAGACGCCGCAGGGCTTCCCTCGGGCGGAGCTCGTGGCCGCGTACGCGCGGGCCGCGGACGAGGGCGTCGAGTACACCGACGATGCGGCGCTCTTCGCGGCCGCCGGGGGAGCGGTGCGTCACGTCCTCGGATCCGAGGAGGCCTTCAAGATCACCACCCCGCACGACCTGGAGCGCGCCCGCATGATCCTCTCGTCCTCGGCACAGCACCCGGTCTCGGGGCCCGTGGTCCCTCGGATCGGCATCGGCACCGATGTGCACGCCTTCGCCTCGGAGGGCACCCTGCGCCTCGCCGGCCTGGACTGGCCGGGCGAGCCCGCACTCGAAGGGCACTCGGACGGCGATGCGGTCGCCCACGCGATCGTGGATGCACTGCTGGGTGCGGCAGGGCTCGGCGACATCGGGCAGCACTTCGGCACGGCGCACCCCGAATATGCGGGCGCGCACGGCGATGTGTTCCTCGCCCGCACCGCCGAGATCCTCGCCGAGGCGGGTTTTGCGATCGGCAACGTCTCCGTGCAGTTCCAGGGCAATCGGCCGCGGTTCAGCGCGCGTCGCGCCGAGGCGGAGCAGGCCCTGTCGGCGGCGCTCGGCGGGGTGCCCGTCGCGGTCTCCGCCACGACCACGGACGGGCTCGGCTTCCCGGGGCGCGGCGAAGGCATCGCGGTCACGGCTGTGGCTCTCGTGCATCCGATCGCCCAGAGCTGAATCCATAACCGTAGGGATCCTCCGGATTCGGATCCGATCCGGTGCGCACGTGCTTACGCTGGATGCCGCGGCCACCCGCCGCATTCAGCAGACGTCGCAGAGAGGTCATCGTCATGCGCGCACTCGTCCACTCCTCCTTCGGGGATCCCGCCGAAGTCCTGTCCGTGCAGGACGTGCCGTCACCCGAGCCCGGGCCGGGGCAGGTGCGACTGCGGGTGCTGCTGGCCACCGTGCACAACCACGACCTGCTGACCGTGCGCGGCCTCTACGGCTACAAGCCCGAGCTGCCGGCCCGCTCCGGCACGGAGGCGGTCGGGGTCGTCGACGCGGTCGGCGAGGGCGTCGACGCCGCGCTTCTCGGTCGCAGGGTCACCGTCGGCGGCGCCTTCGGCGCCTGGGCGGAATTCGTGCTGGCCCCCGCCGCAGGGGTCATCCCGGTGCCGGACGACATCCCGGACGAGCAGGCCGCGCAGCTCGGATCCATGCCGTTCAGCGCGATCAGCGTGCTGGACTCGCTGGGCCTCGCGGCAGGCGACTGGATGATCCAGAATGCGGCCAACGGCGCCGTCGGGCGCATGGTCGCCCAGCTGGGCGCCGCCCGCGGCGTGCACGTGGTCAGCCTGGTCCGCCGCGCGGAGGGGATCGTCGAGCTCGAGGCGCAGGGAGTGCAGAACGTCGTCGCGACGGACGCGGAGGACTGGCAGGACCGGGTGCGCGCGCTCACCGCCGGCGCGGCGATCCGCGCCGGCATCGACTCCGTCGGCGGCGAAGCGAGCGGTCAGGTCGCCGCGATGCTGGGCGAGGGCGGTCTGCTCGTCGTGTTCGGCGCGATGGCGTCGCCGACCATGCGGATCTCCTCGGGCGACGTGATCTTCAAGCAACTGACCGTGCGCGGCTTCTGGGGCTCGAAGGTCGCCGCGGCGATGCCCGCGGACCAGCGCGGCGCGCTCTTCGGCGAGCTGCTGCAGCGCATCCGCGAGGGCGTGCTCACCCTCCCGGTCTCCGCCGTGCTCCCGTTCGACCGGGTCGCGGAGGCCTCGGAGGACAACCTCCGCGCCGGGCGCGAGGGCAAGATCCTGCTGCGTCCCTGATCGCGGACGGAGCCCCGGGGTGATCGCGCGAGCCGCTCGCGCGATCGCCCCGGAAACCCGCCGCGGTCTCGCAGGGGCGCCCCGGTAGGCTTGTGCGGTGACGATCCGCCTCCATGACACGCGCGCGCAGGAACTGCGCGACTTCGTTCCGCTCGATCCCTCGAACGTGACGATGTACGTGTGCGGACCCACGGTGCAGTCCGGCCCGCACATCGGGCACGTGCGCGCGGCGCTGAGCTTCGACCTGCTGCGGCGCTGGCTGCAGCTGCGCTACGGACGCGTCACGTTCGTCCGCAACGTCACCGACATCGACGACAAGGTGCTCGCGAACGCGACCGACGCCGAGCCGTGGTGGGGCCTGGCCTACCGGATGGAGCAGGAGTTCTCGGCGGCGTACGCGGCCGTCGGGATCCAGCCGCCCACGTACGAGCCGCGGGCGACGGCCTCGATCCCGCAGATGCAGGAGCTCATCGAGCGCCTCATCGAGCGCGGTCACGCCTACCCGGCCGCCGACGGATCGGGCGACGTCTACTTCGACGTGCGCAGCTGGTCCGCCTACGGCGAGCTCACGCATCAGTCCGTCGACGCGATGGAGGTCCAGGAACCGGTCCCTGAGCCCGTCGAAGGGCCTCGCGGCAAGCGCAACCCGCAGGACTTCGCCCTCTGGAAGGGCACGAAGCCCGGCGAGCCGGCCGATGCGACCTGGGCGTCCCCCTGGGGCGCCGGGCGTCCCGGCTGGCACATCGAGTGCTCCGCCATGGCGCGGCGCTACCTCGGCGACGAGTTCGACATCCACGGCGGCGGTCTCGACCTCCGCTTCCCGCACCACGAGAACGAGCTGGCGCAGTCGACCGCGGCGGGCGACGCGTTCGCCCGGTACTGGGTGCACAACGGCCTCGTGACCGTCGACGGGCAGAAGATGTCGAAGTCGCTCGGCAACTTCACCCTCGCCGCCGATGTGCTCGGGCAGCACGATCCGCTCGTCGTGCGCTACGCGCTGGCCGCGGCGCACTACCGCTCGAGCCTCGATCTCTCCGACTCGTCGTGGAGCGAGGCCGAGGCGGCGCTGGGGCGGATCCGCACCTTCCTGGAGCGGGCGCAGCGGATCGTCGGCGGAGACGGCGGGATGGCGACGGGATCGCTTCCTGCCTCGTTCGCGTCCGCGATGGACGATGATCTCGGCGTGCCGCAGGCGCTCGCCGTGCTGCACGAGACCGTGCGCGCGGGCAACGCAGCGCTGGACCGCGGCGACGCCGACGAGGTTCGTGCTTCGCTGAGCGCCGTGCGGGCGATGACCGGCGCGCTCGGCATCGATCCGTTCTCGCCCGAATGGCGGGCGTCCGGATCCGACACGAAGACCACCACCGCGCTGGACGCGCTCGTGCAGGCGATGATCGCCCAGCGCGCGCAGGCCCGTGCGGACAAGGACTGGCCCGCCGCCGACCGCATCCGCGATGCGATCGGTGCGGCGGGCATCACCCTGGAGGACACTCCAGACGGAACTCATTGGAGTATCGATGGCTAAGCCGAGCAGGCCCGGAGCGGGCAACAGCAAGAAGAAGGGCGCCACCAAGGGCAGCGGCGGCAACGGCCGCAAGGCTCTCGAGGGCCGCGGCAACACCCCGAAGGCCGAAGACCGCGCCTGGCACGTCGCCGGCAAGCGCAAGGCGGCGCAGGAGCGCTACGCCGCCGCGGGCGGCAAGGGTCGCCCCGGCGCACGATCGGGCGCAGGCCAGAAGCCGCAGGGCGGATCCAACCCGAACCGCCGCGTGTCCTCGTCGTCGGCCTCGAACGACACCGAGACCGTCACCGGGCGCAACTCGGTGCTCGAGGCGCTGCGCACCAAGATCCCCGCGACCACGATGTACATCGCGCAGCGCGTGGAGATGGACGACCGCGTCAAGGAGATGCTCGCGATCGCCCGGCACCGCGAGATCCCCGTGCTCGAGGTCACCCGTCAGGAGCTGGACCGCATGGCGGGCTTCGACGGCGTGCACCAGGGCGTCGCGCTCAAGGTCCCGCCGTACGAGTACGCGCACCCGCAGGACCTGCTCGAGGAGATCATCGACCGCGGCCAGACGCCGCTGTTCGTGGCGCTGGACGGGATCACCGACCCCCGCAACCTCGGCGCGATCATCCGCTCGACGGCCGCGTTCGGCGGACACGGCGTGATCCTGCCGCAGCGCCGCTCGGCGAGCGTGAACTCCGCCGCGTGGAAGACCAGCGCCGGAGCCGCGGCCCGCATCCCCGTCGCGCTCGCCGCGAACCTCACGTCCATGCTCAAGGAGTTCAAGAAGCAGGGCGTGTTCGTGCTGGGCCTCGACGGCGGCGGCGACGTCTCGCTGCCGGCGATCGAGCTCGCGGATCGACCCGTCGTGATCGTGGTCGGATCCGAGGGCAAGGGCCTCTCGCGCCTCGTCACGGAGACCTGCGACCAGATCGTCTCGATCCCGATCTCGGCGGCCACCGAGTCGCTCAACGCCGGCATCGCCGCCTCGGTCGCGCTGTACCAGGTCTCGACCGTCCGCGCCGCGAAGGGCTGACCTCCGCGAGCCCGCACGGCGCCGTGGGTGCGCCGTGCGGGGCTCGGGCACGCCGCGCGGCCGCGGCCCAGGGTGCGCGCCGCGGGACGCATGACCGACAGCGCATCGCGTTGACCGCACGTGCACATCCGTGCAGGATCCGCGCGACCCGGAATAGCGCGCGGCCGCGGATCCTTGCATCTCCCGAACCCGGTGCAGAAACAACCGGGACGGGAACGGAAGGAACGCGCATGGCTCGCATCGTCGTCATCGGAGGAACCGGCTACGCCGGTCGTCACATCGTCCAGGAAGCCGCGTCGCGCGGGCACGAAGTCGTCTCGATCTCGCGCTCCGAGCCGTCCGCTCCCGTCGACGGCGTCACGAACGTGCAGGGCTCGGTGACCGACCTCGACACCCTCGGCGACGTGTTCGAGAACGCCGACGTCGTGGTGTCGGCGCTGTCCCCGCGCGGCGACATGGAGCAGGCCGTCATCCCCGCCCTGTCCGCGCTGGTCGACAAGCTCAGCGGCACGGGGACGCGCGTGAGCGTCGTCGGCGGCGCCGGCGGCAGCCTCTCGGCGCCCGGCGGCCCGCGCCTGATCGACCTCGACTTCCCCGACGAGTACAGGCACGAGGCGCAGGTCGGCGTCGACTCCCTCGCGCTGCTGCAGAACGCCGACGCGTCGCTGGACTGGTTCTTCGTGCACCCCGCCGAGGTCTTCGGACCCTGGGCCGAGGGCGAGCGCACCGGCTCCTACCGCGACGGCGGCGACGTGGTTGTGCGCGACGCCGACGGCAACTCGACCATCTCCGGCGCCGACTTCGCACTCGCCGTCGTGGACGAGATCGAGAACGGCAAGCACAGCCGCGAGCGCTTCACCGTCGGCTACTGACCCCGCCCGACACCGCCGATCTGACCGCGAGACTCCATCTCCGCGACGAGAATGCGCTCCAGCAGCGCAGTCTCGTCGCCCAGATGGAGTCTCGCGGTCGATAGGGGCGGGGGAGACCCGGGGGCTCAGACGAGGTCGCGCCAGTCGATGTCGGGGTCGTCGTCGACGGGGACGGATCCGGTGATGACCGGGAGCGACATCGTCTCGGTCGGCGGGCCCATGATCGTCGCCTCGTCGCGGCGATGCCGCAGTACATCGTTGATGTAGGAGGTCAGCACCTCGGCCAGGGGCACCGACCGCCCCCGCGCCTGCGACATGTACCAGCGGTGCTCGAGCACCTGGTGGAACACCTCGGCAGGCTCGAGCTTGGCGCGCAGGTCGTAGGGGATCGCGCGCACCACCGGCTCGAACACGCGCGTGAGCCATTCGTGCGCGTACATCTCCTCGTCCGCCCACTGCTTGGTGGAGCGGGCACGGAACTCGTCCAGATCGTTCAGCAGTCGCCGGGCCTGGTTCTCCTCGACATCGAGGCCGGTCAGGCGGATGAGGCGGCGCTGATGGTGGCCGGCATCCACGACCTTCGGCTCGATCTCCACCCTGGTGCCGTCCGCGGTGGTCTGGATCGACATCTCGCCGATGTCGAAGCCGAGCGCGTTCAGCCGTTCCACGCGCTCGGTGATCCGCCACGCCTCGCCCGCGGCGAAAGACTCGTGCGCGGTCAGCGCGGCCCATAGCGAGCGGTACGACGACACGATGCCGTCCGCGATCGCGACCGCGTCCACGCCCCGCTCGAGCCGTCCGCCGGCGGCGAGATCCAGGATTTCCCCGGCGATGTTGGTGCGGGCCAGATCCAGGTCATAGGCGCGCTGGCCGTCGGTCAGCCCCTCCTCGTGCAGCTCGCCGGTCTCTGCATCGACGAGGTAGGCGGCGAACGCCCCGGCGTCGCGGCGGAACAGCGCGTTCGAGAGCGACACGTCGCCCCAGTAGAAGCCGACGTTGTGCAGACGCACGAGCAGCAGTGCGAGCGCGTCGACGAGGCGCGTGGCGGTGTCCGGCCGCAGCACCCGGGTGAACAGCGCCCGGTACGGCATCGAGAAGCGCAGGTGCGAGGTCACCAGGGCCGCCGGCAGAGCTTCGCCCTTACTGTCCGTGCGACCGGCGATCACCGCGACGCGGGACACGCAGGGCACGTCGAGGCGGGCGAGGTTGCCCAGCATCTCGTACTCGCGGCGCGCCATCTCCTCCGTGGTCTCCTTCACCGCGACGACGGATCCGGACAGATCCGCGAAGCGCACCAGGTGACGGGAGAGACCCTTCGGGAGCGAGACGATCACCTCGGACGGCCATTTCGACAGCGGCTGCGACCAGGGCAGTGACAGCAGGCCGGGATCCACGGCGCTCGCGGTGATGGTCAGCGCGTCCTTCAACGGTGCTCCTCGGGGGGATCGGCGGGGGAGACGACGACGCGGCGCGGGGGATATCCCCCGCGCCGCGTCGATCAGACGGTGATCAGGAAGCGGCGATCGGCTTCTTGTTCAGGCGCTCGCCCGACTCGAGGTCGAAGGCGTGCGCGTGGCCCGGGTTGGCCGCGAGCGTGACGGTCTCGCCCGCGTTCGGGTGGTTGCGACCGTCGACGCGCGCGACCAGGTCGGTGCGCTTGCCGTTGATCTCGGTGTGGCCGTAGAGGTAGCCGTCCGCGCCGAGCTCCTCGACGAGGTCGACGACGACCGAGAGGCCCTTGCCGTCGGCAGGTCCCACGGTGATGTCCTCGGGGCGCACGCCGATCGTGACCTGCGAACCCGTGGCGCCGCTGACCGTCTCACGGTCGAGCGGGACGACCTCGGAGCCGAACTGCACGCCGCCGTCGGCGAGGTCGGAGGTGAACAGGTTCATCGCGGGGGAGCCGATGAAGCCGGCGACGAAGACGTTGCTCGGGTTCTCGTACAGATCGCGCGGCGAGCCGACCTGCTGCAGCAGACCGTCCTTGAGCACGGCGATCCGGTCGCCCATGGTGAGCGCCTCGGTCTGGTCGTGCGTGACGTAGACCGTGGTGACGCCGAGGCGGCGCTGCAGCGAGGCGATCTGGGTGCGGGTCTGCACGCGGAGCTTGGCGTCGAGGTTGGACAGCGGCTCGTCCATGAGGAACACCTGGGGCTGGCGCACGATCGCACGGCCCATCGCGACGCGCTGACGCTGGCCACCGGAGAGGGCCTTCGGCTTGCGGGTCAGGTAGGGCTCGAGGTCGAGCAGCTTGGCGGCCTCGAGGACGCGGGCGGCGCGCTCCTCCTTGCCGACGCCGGCGATCTTGAGCGCGAAGCCCATGTTCTCGGCGACGGTCATGTGCGGGTACAGCGCGTAGTTCTGGAACACCATCGCGATGTCGCGGTCCTTCGGCGGGACGTCGGTCACGTCGCGGTCGCCGATGAGGATGCGGCCCGCGTTGACCTCTTCGAGGCCGGCGAGCATACGCAGGGAGGTGGACTTTCCGCAGCCGGAGGGGCCGACCAGAACCAGGAACTCGCCGTCGGCGATCTCGATGTTCAGCTTGTCGACCGCGGGGCGGGTGCCGCCGGGGTAGAGCCGGGTGGCCTCGTCGAAGGTCACAGTTGCCATTGTCTTCTCCTTCACCGGCAGGTACGTGCCGGACGATCCGTAGTGAAAAAGCGACGAGGGTGAACCCGCCGTGGCCCGCCATCGGACCGGGATCAGTATGACATGAGAGCTCCCGACCGGTCCAGCGTCACCGGCGAAGCGCTTTCCGAACGGAATCTCGCAGGGTCCGACCAGGGGCCGTCTGGTCATTTCTCAGCCTCCCTGGCTAGCATCGAACCCGTGCCGTGCCGCTCCCGTCGGCGCTGGCGAACGGGGATGCCCATCCCGAGGAATCAAGAGGAACGATGTCGAGCGACGAAACGCCGAACGTCCCCACGCCCTCGCACTCTCGTGCGGCCGTGCGGGAGAAGGCCCAGCAGGTGAACGCCAAGCAGTCCCGCGCCCGGATCATGCGACGAGTGATCATCGCCGTGGTCGCGATCGTCGTGGTCGGCGCCGCGGGCGGCGCCGTGGCCTGGGCCGTGGGCTCCGCCGTGTCGAAGCCGTCGCTCACCCCGTCGAACCTCCAGGACGACGGCGTCGTCGTGACCAAGGAGGATCTCGCCGCGGCGCGTGCCGGGTCCGCGAGCACGCCCACTCCCTCTCCGACCACCGCCGGCACGCCTGCGGCGACCGAAACCGCTTCGCCGACGCCCGATCCGACGGCCACCGCGGGCACGGTCGACATCCACGTCTACGTCGACTACCTCTCGCCGGGCGCCAGCGACTTCGAGCGCGCGAACGCGAAGCAGCTCGCCACCTGGGTCGATCAGGATGCGGCCACCGTGACCTACCACCCCGTCGCGCTGCTGACCGCGAACTCCAACGGCACCAAGTACTCGCTGCGCGCCGCGTCCGCCGCGGCCTGCGTCGCCTCGATGCAGCCCGACGTCTTCTACGCGTTCAACCACGCGCTCCTCATCGATCAGCCGAAGCAGGACACCGACGGCAAGAGCGACAAGGAGCTCATCGACCTCGCCGTCTCGAGCGGCGTCAAGGACGCCAAGGGCCTGCAGAACTGCGTCGACGAGAGCACCTACGACTCCTGGGTGAAGGACGTCACGCAGCGGGCCGTGGACGGCCCGCTGCCCGGGTCGAAGAAGGGCGCCCTGAGCGGCGCGCCGACGATCGTCGTGAACGGCCAGGTCTACGCCGGATCCCTCACGGACGCCGCCGAGTTCAGCCAGTTCGTGCTGTCCGTCGCGAGCGACTCGTACTACGGCACGAGCGCCCCGACGGTCTCGCCCACGCCGTCGCCCTCGACCGCGAAGTAGCGCGCGGATCCGCCCCGGTGCGTGCGTGCCGGGGCGTCGCGCATTGCTACGCTGGGAGCGGCTCTCGGGCCACTCTCGCCTCCTTAGCTCATCTGGTAGAGCAGCGGCCTTGTAAACCGCAGGTGGCCGGTTCGAGTCCGGCAGGAGGCTCCCATCCCGCTCAGGGCGACGCGGTCATGGATGCGGTCTGCACCCGCTGCGTCGCGTCTGCCGAGGCCAGCAGTGCGTCGTCCATGAGCTCGCGCGTGGGTGCGCCGTCCAGCCAGTCCTGTGCGAACGCCGCCGGCAGCAGAACGGGCATGCGGTCGTGGATCCCGGCCAGGCGCGCCGGCGCGGGCTGCATCACGATCGAGTAGCACGTGAACCAGGATCCGTCTTCGGCGCGCCCGCGCTGCGTCACCGCCGCCATGCCGAACAGGGCGCCGTCCAGGCCGAATTCGTGCCAGGACTTCGACGGCTTCTGCATCTCGAACCACCGCGTGGCGGGCACGATCGCCCGACCGCGCAGGCTTCCCGGACGCTCCTGCAGGCGTTCGGAGCGCGTGTTGATGGACGGGAAGCGCGAGGGTCTGCCATCGACGAGGAAGCCCCACCATGCCTCCTCGAGCTGCGGCGTCCGCGACTCCGAGGGCACGAGGATCGGGTTGAGGTTGCGCAGCAGCCGTCCGGTGGGGCGCAGGGTCTCATCCGCGTTGCGCCGCGCCCAGGCGCGGATGCCCTCCATGAGTTCGTCGTCGGCCTCCTCGATCAGCTGCTGATAGCTGAACCGGGGATCCAGACCGTAGCTCGCGCACATGGAGGGAGCGTACCTCCGCCCTCGGACATCGGCGAGGGCAGAGCACCGATGCGCGGCGGTAGGCTCGGGACAGTGACAGTGCACACCCCGACGCCGAGGCGCGGCCGCACCGCGCTGGCGCTCGGCGGAGCAGTCGCGATCGGCGCGATGACGGCGATCCAGGCGCGCGTGAACGGGCAGCTCGGAGTGCACCTCGACAACGGGATCCTCGCCGGCTGGGTGTCCTTCGCCGTGGGCCTGGTGCTGCTGAGCTTCCCCGTGCTGCTCACGCGCTCCGGACGCCTGGCGCTCGGGCGCCTGTGGCGAGGGATCCGCACCGGAGACGTGCCATGGTGGATGCTGCTCGGCGGCGCCTGCGGCGCGCTGACCGTGTCGACGCAGGGACTCGTCGCGGGCGTGCTCGGGGTCGCCCTGTTCAGCGTCGGCGTGGTGGCTGGTCAGACGCTGCACGGCCTGCTGCTGGACCGGTTCGGCTTCGGACCCGCCGGCGTGGTGGCCATCACCCCCGGAAGGCTCATCGGCGGCGCGTGCGCCCTCATCGCGGTCGGCGTCTCCCTCGGCGGAGACGTGCTCGGCCGGGCGCCGTGGTGGATGCTGGTGCTGCCGTTCCTCACCGGTGCGGGCATCGCGTTCCAGTCCGCCGTGAACGGCAGACTCGGACAGCGCATCGCCTCGCCCCTCGGCGCGACGTACATGAGCTTCGTCGGGGGAGTGCTCGTGCTCTCCGTGTCGGCGGGCGCGAGCCTGCTCGTCACGGGAGCGCCAGAGCCGTTGCCGGCGGCCTTTCCCGGCGATCTGTGGCTCTACCTGGGCGGGCTGCTCGGCGCGTCCTACATCCTGCTGGGCGTGGTCATCGTGGCCCGCACGGGAGTGCTGCTGATGGGGCTCGGCGCCGTGCTCGGTCAGCTCGCGGTGTCGGTGCTGATCGATCTGATCTGGCCGCCTGCTGCGGGACCCGCCGCATGGCAGGTCGTCGTCATGGTGCTCGCCGCGGTGCTGTCGGTGCTGGCCGCGCTGCCGTGGCGGAGCCGCCGGCGGCTCAGCTCCGCTTCTCGGCCTTCCTGAGCTTTCGCTCCGCCTTCTCGGCCTTCTTCCGCTTCTCGGCCTTCTTGGCGGCCTTCTTCGCCCTCTTCTTCGCCTTCTTCTTCGCCTTCTTCCCGCAGGCGTCGGGCTTTCCGGGATCCTGCGCCGGCACGCCGTCGTGGTCCGCGCGCTCGGCCGGCATGCGGGAGAGCACGGCCTCGGCGTCGACGGGTGAGCGCCGGCCCGGTTCCTTCCCCGGCTTGCCGCCCACGTAGAGCCATCCGAGCAGCTCCTCGTCGGGTCCGAGCCCGTGCGTGCGCGCCACGGCCGCGGCGCGGGTGTAACCGCCTGTGCGCCAGATGACGCCCCAGCCGGCCTCGTCGAGCAGCAGGCTGAGCACGTGCGCGACGCCCGAGGCGACCGCCTCCTGCTCCCAGCGCGGCACCTTGTCGCTGCGCCGGTAGCTGGCGACGACGGCGATCAGGAGGGAGGCGCGCAACGGCTTGGACGACGGAGAGGAGTCGCCCGTCGCCTCCGCGATCGCGGATCCCAGCCGCTCCCGGTCCTCCCCGCGCAGCTCGATCAGGCGCCACGGCCGGAGCGAGGAGTGATCGGCGACCCGGCCGGCGGCGGCGATCAGCGGCAGCAATTGTTCGCGCGTCGGCGCCTCGGGCGTGACCTTGGACCAGGACTGCCGGCGTCGGACGGCCTCGAGCGCGCTCATGCCTCGGTGGCGGATTCGTCGGGCTGGAAGGACAGCGCGATCGAGTTCATGCAGTAGCGGTCGCCGGTCGGCGTGCCGAACCCGTCCGGGAAGACGTGGCCAAGGTGCGAACCGCAGTTCGCGCAGCGCACCTCGGTGCGGGTCATCCCGAGGCTGGTGTCCTCGATGAGCTGCACGGCCTCGGGGCGGACGGATTCGTAGAAGCTCGGCCAGCCGCAGCCGGAGTCGAACTTCGTGCCGCTGCGGAACAGCTCGGAACCGCACGCGCCGCAGGTGTAGAGGCCTGCGCGGTGCTCGTCGAGCAGCTCGCCGGTCCACGCCCGTTCGGTCGCGGCCTCGCGCAGCACGGCGTACTGCTGCGGGTCGAGCTCGGCCCGCCATTCGGCGTCGGTCTTGGTCACGCGATGCGACATGGATCCTCCCAGGGTCGGATCCATTCTCCCGCGTTCCGCGCGCCGAGGGGCCACGGGCAGGCGCGCCGTCCTCGAACGGCACCCCTCGGGACGTAGCCTGGAACGGTGACCGACCTCCTGAGCGACCGCGAGCGCGTCATCCTCGCGTTCGAGGCGCGGCGCCCCGGGCACTCCAGTGCCAAAGAAGAGGCGATCCGGGCCGAGCTGGAGCTCACTCCGGCGCGGTACTACCAGCTTCTGGACCGGGTCATCGATTCCGAGCAGGCGCTGGTCGAGGATCCGATGCTGGTGCGTCGTCTTCGCCGGATCCGCGAGGATGCGGCCGCGCGTCGGGCCGGTCGCACCGCGCTCTCCGCCCGCTGAGCCGAGGACTCGCCTCGTACTCCCGGCCTGTCGTTCACGGAAACCGCAGGAGCACCCCGGATAACATCATGGAATGCCTGAATCCGCCCGCGACCGATTCGACGTGATCCCGCACGCCCAGGGCCGGGTCGGCGCCCACCGCGCCGAGAACCCCGGGATGCGCGGCTGGTTCGTGCTGCTCTGGGCCGCCGTGGCGACCGCGGTGCTCATCGCCATCGGCATCTTCGCCGCGATGCTCGCGATGGGCAGGATCAGCTTCGACACCAGCACGCCGATGCCCAGCGTGTCACGGACGGCGACCGCCTCCGCTCCGGCGCTGGACACGTCGTACGCCGTGCTGGTGCTGAATGCGACCACGGCGAACGGCCTCGCCGCGAGCACACGCGACACGATCGTCGCCGCCGGGTTCGCCGGGAACGCGGTGGCCGCGAGCGACGCCAGCACGCAGGACTTCCCGGCGACGACGGTCTACTACAAGACCGAGGCGGACAAGTCCGCGGCGCAGGCGCTCGCGAACCTCATCGGGGCGACGAAGATCGCCCTGAGCGATCAGTACGGCGACGACGTCGTGGCCGGTCAGAAGCAGCTGACGGTGGTGCTCGGGCAGGATCTCGCGAAGAACGCTCCGACGACCGAGCCGACCCCCGCCGACACCTCGGGCGACGGTTCGACGGGCTGAGTTCGGACGCTCCCTCCGCGGCTTGCACTCACAGGGGTCGAGTGCCAGACTGGGTTTAGCACTCGACTGATCTGAGTGCTAAACCCAATGTCTACGTCCAGGAGGGACGACAGAACTCATGGCAAAGATCATCGCTTTCGATGAGGAGGCCCGTCGCGGTCTCGAGCGCGGCCTGAACATCCTGGCCGACGCGGTCAAGGTGACCCTCGGCCCGCGTGGCCGCAACGTCGTGCTCGAGAAGAAGTGGGGCGCCCCCACGATCACGAACGACGGCGTCTCCATCGCCAAGGAGATCGAGCTCGACGACCCGTACGAGAAGATCGGCGCGGAGCTCGTCAAGGAGGTCGCGAAGAAGACCGACGACGTCGCCGGAGACGGCACCACGACCGCCACCGTGCTCGCACAGGCGCTCGTCCGCGAGGGCCTGCGCAACGTGGCCGCCGGTGCCGACCCGATCAGCCTGAAGAAGGGCATCGAGAAGGCCGTCGCCGCCATCACCGCCGAGCTGCTCGCCTCCGCCAAGGAGATCGAGTCGAAGGAGCAGATCGCCGCCACCGCGTCGATCTCGGCCGCCGACCCGGAGATCGGCGAGCTCATCGCCGAGGCCATCGACAAGGTCGGCAAGGAGGGCGTGGTCACGGTCGAGGAGTCCCAGACCTTCGGCACCGAGCTCGAGCTCACCGAGGGCATGCGCTTCGACAAGGGCTACCTGAACCCGTACTTCGTCACGGACCCGGACCGCCAGGAGGCCGTCTTCGAGGACGCGTACATCCTCATCGCGAACCAGAAGATCTCGAACATCAAGGACCTTCTGCCCGTCGTCGACAAGGTGATCCAGGACGGCAAGGAGCTCGTCATCATCGCCGAGGACGTCGAGGGCGAAGCCCTCGCGACCCTGGTGCTGAACAAGATCCGCGGCATCTTCAAGTCCGTCGCCGTCAAGGCTCCGGGCTTCGGCGACCGTCGCAAGGCGCAGCTGCAGGACATCGCCATCCTCACCGGTGGCACCGTGATCACCGAGGAGGTCGGTCTCAAGCTCGAGAACGCGACCCTCGACCTGCTGGGCCGTGCGCGCAAGGTCATCGTCACCAAGGACGAGACCACGATCGTCGAGGGTGCCGGCGACGCCGAGCAGATCGCCGGTCGCGTGACCCAGATCCGTCGCGAGATCGAGAACACCGACAGCGACTACGACCGCGAGAAGCTGCAGGAGCGCCTCGCCAAGCTCGCCGGCGGCGTGGCCGTCATCAAGGCGGGCGCGGCCACCGAGGTCGAGCTCAAGGAGCGCAAGCACCGCATCGAGGACGCCGTCCGCAACGCGAAGGCCGCCGTCGAGGAGGGCATCGTCGCCGGTGGTGGCGTCGCGCTGATCCAGTCCGGCACGAAGGCCCTCAACGGCCTCGAGCTCGCGGGCGACGAGGCGACCGGCGCGAACATCGTTCGCGTCGCGATCGAGGCGCCGCTCAAGCAGATCGCCCTCAACGCCGGTCTCGAGCCGGGTGTCGTCGCGCACAAGGTCTCCGAGCTCTCCACGGGTCACGGCCTCAACGCCGCGACCGGCGAGTACGGCGACATGTTCGCACAGGGCATCATCGACCCGGCCAAGGTCACCCGCTCGGCGCTGCAGAACGCCGCGTCGATCGCCGGCCTGTTCCTCACCACCGAGGCCGTCGTCGCCGACAAGCCGGAGAAGGCGCCGGCCATGCCGGCCGACCCGTCCGGCGGCATGGACTTCTGAGTCCATCCCCCTTTCGAGAAGGCCCCCGGGATCCGTCCCGGGGGCCTTCTCCGTGTTCGGAGCGAGCGCGCGCGGCGGCGCGGCGGCGCGGGCCCGTGGTGCCCCGTGGCCGGTCGGCGCGCCCGGCGCCTGGTCAGCGGAACAGCGCGGCGGTCTCGATCTCTGCCTGCGCATAGAACTGCTCGGCGGATCCGAGGGCCTGCGCGATCGCGGCGAGGGCCTGCTCCACGTGGGCCTGCGCGCCGCGCCACTGCTCCGTGGCGTTCTGGCAGGCGAGGGCGGCGGGTCCGCGCCAGGACGACTGCAGCAGGGTCATCTGCGAGAGCATGGTCGCCGAGTCGCTCTGCAGCCGGTCGGCGGTGGCCTGGGCGGAGAGCCTGGTGGCGGAGACCGCGTCGGTGTCGACGCTGAAGACGGTCATGGGGGGATCCTTTCGTCGAGGTGCATCGGATGCGTTCGACGATAAGGATCGGGGTGGCACCGTTTCGGGCTCATCGCGCAATCCGTGCGGAGCCCCGTGGGAGCCCGAGATGTGCGGACCTATCCGGGCGCGGCGAGGAGCGCGCTCAGCGCGAGAGATCGAGCGGCTCGATGGGCTGCGTGTCCTGCAGCAGGTGCTCGGGTGTCGCCCGCGGCGGAGCGAGCGGCAGCGACACCGTGAACGTCGCGCCGCCGCCCGGCGTCTCGGTCACCTGCACCGAACCGTTCAGCGCCCGCACGATGGACGCCACGATCGCGAGGCCGAGGCCCGCGCCGCCGGTGTCCCTGGTGCGCGAGGAGTCGGCGCGCCAGAAGCGCTGGAAGATCTGATCCCTGATCTGCTCAGGCACGCCCTCGCCGTGATCCACGATCGAGAACCAGCCCACGTCCCTGCGCCGATCCGCGCCGACGACGACCTCGATCGGGGAATCGCCGGGGGAGAAGCGGCGGGCGTTGCCCAGCAGGTTCGCGATCACCTGGCGCACCTTGTTCTCCTCGCCGAGCACGATCGGCGGGGTGGAGACGGGGGCGACGATCGCTTCGGAGAAGTCGATCTCGGGAACCGGGTCGCCGTCCCTCGGACGACGGCGCAGGATCGCCGGTATGCGGCCGCGCGTGGGCGTGCTGCGGGTCACGGGAGCGGGTCGCGTGATCGCGGTGGCGGAACGAACGGGCGGATCCGTGGGATGCGCCTCGGCGGTCATGTCGACGACCGTGACGGGGCGCTCCGGTGCGGCGGCGCGAAGGTCGAGCGCGGCGTCCTGCGCGAGCGGACGCAGGTCGAGCGGTTCGATGGTCAGCTCGCGCTGCTCGTCCAGGCGGGCGAGGGCGAGCAGATCCTCGACGAGCACGCCCATCCGCAGCGCCTCCTTCTCGATCCGGTCCATCGCGCGCGCGGTGTCCTCACCGGGCTTGATCGCGCCCATCCGGTAGAGCTCGGCATAGCCGCGAACGCTCACGAGCGGCGTGCGTAGCTCATGGCTGGCGTCGCCGACGAAGCGGCGCATCTGCTGCACGGAGCGGTCGCGCTGGGAGATCGCCGCGTCGAGGCGGTCGAGCATGGTGTTGATGGCGCCGTTCAGCCGTCCCACCTCGGTGGTCGGTTCGAGGTCCGTGAGCCGCTGGCTGAAGTCGCCCGCGGCGATTGCCATCGCGGTGGACTCCACGCGCCCCAATCGGCGGAACGCCAGTGTCACCAGTCCTCGGGTCGCCAGCGCGGCGATGATGATCGTCACGAGCGCCACGGTGGTGAACACGCCGAAGAACGTCGCGAGGATGCGGTCCGGCTCGTCCAGCGAGACCGCGACCATCTGCGTGTACGTGATGTTGGTGCTGGGATCCTCGCGCACCGCGACCGCCGCGCGGAACTCGGATCCGTCCGCGCCGCGCAGGACCATCGGCTCCGTGCGTCCGGCGTCGAGCGTCGCGCGGGCCAGGGGATAGGAGGTCGGGAACTCGGGCTTGACGGCCTTCGGCGCGCCGCCGCCCGCGTACACGAGCGCACCCCCCGTGTCGTAGACGGCGACGAAGTAGTCGGCGAGGCCGAGGGTCTCGTCCTTGAGGGTGACGCTGAACGCGCCGTATCCGTCAGGGGTGATCGTGGCGAGGTCGCTCGTCACGAGGGTCGGCAGCTGGGACTCGACGTTGTCGATGAGCAGGTTGCGCAGGATCGGCATGGTGCCGATCCCGGTGACGACCAGGCCGAGCGCGAGCACGCCGACGGTGACGCCGGTCACCTTCGCGCGAAGGCTGATCCGGCGCCACCATCGCGTGATCGCGTCGGGCTCTGCCATCCGTTACGCGGACTTCCCCACCTTGAGCATGTAGCCGAAGCCGCGCTTGGTCTGGATGACCGGCTCCTCGGTGTGCGGATCGATCTTGCGGCGGAGGTACGAGATGTAGCTCTCCACGATGCCCGCGTCGCCGTTGAAGTCGTACTCCCAGACATGGTCGAGGATCTGCGCCTTCGACAGCACGCGGTTGGGGTTGAGCATGAGGTACCGGAGGAGCTTGAACTCCGTCGGACTGAGCTCGATCGGGCTGGATCCGACGAACACGTCGTGCGTGTCCTGATCCATCGACAGCTCGCCGGCGCGGATCACGGACTCCTCATCCGCCTGCATCGTGCGACGCAGGATCGCCTGTGCGCGAGCGACGATCTCGTCGAGCGCGAAGGGCTTGGTGACGTAGTCGTCGCCCCCGGCGTTCAGGCCCTCGATCTTGTCCTCGGTGTCGTCCTTCGCCGTGAGGAACAGGATCGGCGCCGTGAATCCGGCGCCCCGCAGTCGCTTGGTGACGCTGAACCCGTTCATGTCGGGGAGCATCACGTCGAGGATGATGAGGTCGGGCTCCTCCTCCAGCACGGCCGAGATCGTGGCGGCGCCGTTGGCGACCGTCTTCACCGAGAAACCGGCGAAGCTCAGGCCCGTGGAGAGGACATCGCGGATGTTGGGTTCGTCGTCGACGACCAGGATGCGCGCTTCAGTCATGCCCCCATTATGGTGACCCGATCCGTGTTCGCGCTGATTGCGGGCGGAACTTCCCTAGGGAATGGCTATGCGACGGCTCAGGATGCGTGACGATCCGGCCCCTCCGGGTGCAGAGTGAGACCCATGAAGATCGACATCATCGAGCACGAAGGTCCGTACCGTGTCGGCGTCGTCATCGGCAGCCTCTCCCGGGAATCCATCAACCGCCGACTCGCGAACGCGCTGACGCATCTGGCTCCAGAGGGCTTCGAGTTCTTCGAGATCTCCTACGCCGACCTGCCGCTGTACAACCGCGACTTCGACGCCGACTATCCGCAGGTCGCCCTCGACTTCAAGGCAGCGGTGGCGAGCGCGGACGCGGTGCTGTTCGTCACGCCGGAGTACAACCGTTCGCTGCCGGGGCCCCTGAAGAACGCGATCGACTGGGGCAGTAGGCCGTGGGGGCAGAACGTGTGGGCGCACAAGCCGACCGGCGTCGTCGGCGCGTCCATGGGCGCGATCGGCACCGCGGTCGGTCAGCAGTCGCTGCGTGCGACGCTGGGCTTCCTCAACGCCCGGCAGATGACCGCGCCCGAGGCCTACATCCACTACTCGCCGGGCCTCATCGACGACGACGGCCGTGTCACGACGCCCGGGACCGAGGAGTTCCTGCGCCAGTTCATGGCCGCCTTCGCGGAGTTCACCGCCCGCGTGCTGACGGTCATCCCGCAGACCTGACCCCGCGGCCGACCCCGCCGTGCCCCCACCGTGACCGCGAGACTCCAAATGGGCGACGAGACTGCGCCTGTGGACCGCAGTCTCGTCGCGGAGTTGCAGTCTCGCGGTCATGGCGCGGTCATGGCCGGGGGAGGAAGGAAGGAGCGCAGGGACCGTGGATGACGAGCGCGGAGGGGACGCGGCGTGCTGGCTCTCGAAGGTGTGCCCGGAGTGCGGCGCGCTGTTGGACGACCCGGCCGCACCCTGCTGGCGCTGCGGGCTGGGGCCGGGAGAGGATCCGTCCGGCTGAGCCGGTGCGTGACGGGGCTCAGCTCCGCAGCGCCGCGTCCACCGCGCGAGCGATCACGTCGTCGATCGGCACCTCAGGGTCCACCGTGAGGCGGTGCAGGAGAAGGCCGTCGCACGCGGCCATCAGGAACGTCGTGTTGGGTGCCGCGCTCTTGCCTCCGAGCTCCGTCAGCACGCCGCGGATCCACTCCTCCATGCCCCGGCGCTGATCCCGCAGCGGCCGGATCGCGTCGTCATCAGCTTCGAGGAACAGCGCGTATCTCGCGCGGGTGCGCGCGGCCAGCGGGCCAGTCTGCGCGGCGCCCATGCGCGAGAGCAGGGTCACGAGCTCATCCCGGCTATGGACCTCGGGAAGACCCCCGTCCTGGCGCTCCTGCTGGGCGAGCCACTCGACCACGCCCGCGACGAGGGCGGCCCTGGTGCGGAAGTGATTCGACGTGGAGCCTGCGGGCAGCGCGGCCGCGGCGTCCACCTTCCCGTGCGTGAGCGACCGGATGCCCTCGGTCCCGATCAGGGTCACGGCGGCTTCGAGGGCACGACGGCGGGTACTGCTCATGGGACGAGCGTAGCTACTACGTCCCTAGTGACACGACACTATAAACGTAGTAACATTCAGGAACGCGGGTCGGTGGATCCGCGTCGTGCGATGACAGGGAGGTCTCGCCATGGATACGCAGGCGTCTTCGACGGGAGCCGTGGGACGCGCGTGGTCGCCGCCGCTTCCCGAAGTGCAGGGCTTCGAGCACCTCATGATCGAGACTCCGGGCCTCCGCACGCACGTCGCGGTCATCGGTGAGGGCGATCCGGTCCTCGCTCTGCACGGGTTCCCGATGCACTGGTGGCAGTGGCGTCTCATCGCGCCTGCGATCGCCGCGCAGGGATACCGGGTGGTCTGCCCCGACCTGCGAGGATCCGGCTGGACCGAGAGCGAGGATCCGAGCTTCCATGCCGAATCGCAGGTGGATGACGTCGAGGCAGTGCTCGACGCGCTGGGCATCGAGCGCGCGTTCCTCCTGTGCCACGACATGGGGGCGATCTCCGGGATGCAGCTCGCCTACCGGAGTCCGGAGCGTGTGCGCGCGATCGTCCAGGTCTCCGTGCCCCCTGGCTTCATGGAGTTCACTCCCCGGGTCATGCCGGCGTTCGCGCACATGCCGGCTCTGCTCACCCACCGTCCCGGGCGTTCGCTGCGGTACCTGTTCGGGCCGCGCTACGCCGCGCAGCCGATGACCGACAGCACGATCGACACGTACCTGAGCGTCCACGGGGGGCCCGAGATCGAGCGCGCCGTCACCGCGCTGTACCGAGGCATGGTGATTCCGGTCTCGATGCGGCTCATGCGCGGGGTCTACAAGCGAATGCGGCTGCATCCGCCGATGCTGTGCGTGTTCGGTCAGCAGGACGGACCGTTCGCCGAGCCGACCGCGCGCCGCATCTGCCGCAATCACGCCGATCATGCCGACCGGTTCGAGCTGGCGTTCGTCGAGGGCGGCGCGCATTTCCTCACCGACGACCGGCCCGACGATGTCGCGCGGTTGACCCTGGACTGGTTCGCGCGCGCTGCGTGAGGCGTCACCAAGACCGCGAGACTCCCACTCCGCGACGAGACTGCGCCTGAGGCCTGCAGTCTCGTCGCGGAGTTGGAGTCTCGCGGAAGAGGGAAGCGCGGAAGAGGGAAGGGCAAGAAGCGAGAGGTCAGGCGGCCTCGAGCTCGTGGGCATCCAGGATCGTGTAGCTGTAGCCCTGCTCCGCGAGGAAGCGCTGGCGGTTCTGCGCGTAGTCCTGATCGACCGTGTCGCGGGCGATCAGCGTGTAGAAGCTCGCCGTGTGCCCGGACTGCTTGGGGCGCAGCAGGCGCCCGAGCCGCTGCGCCTCCTCCTGTCGGGAGCCGAAGGACCCGGAGACCTGGATCGCGACCGAGGCCTCCGGCAGGTCGATCGAGAAGTTCGCGACCTTCGACACCACGAGCAGCTCGATCTCGCCCTCGCGGAACTGGCGGTACAGCTCCTCGCGCTCGTCGACGGGGGTGGCCCCGGTGATCGACGGCGCGTTGAGCGCCTGGGACAGCTCCTCGAGCTGGTCGAGGTACTGCCCGATCACGAGGATGCGCTCCCCGGGGTGCTTCGCGATGAGCTCGCGCACGGCGGTGATCTTGGCCGGCGCCGAGGCGGCGAGGCGGTAGCGCTCGTCGTCCGTTGCGGCGGCGTACTCCAGCCGGTCGTCCGGCGGCAGGTCCACGCGCACCTCGTAACAGGCGGCGGGGGAGATGAAGCCCTGCGCCTCGATCTGCTTCCACGGCGCGTCGAAGCGCTTCGGACCGATGAGGCTGAACACGTCGCCCTCACGGCCGTCCTCGCGCACGAGCGTGGCGGTGAGGCCGATCCGACGCCGTGCCTGCAGGTCGGCGGTGAGCTTGAACACCGGCGCGGGCAGCAGGTGCACCTCGTCGTAGACCACGAGGCCCCAGTCCATCTCGTCCAGCAGCGACAGGTGCGCGTACTGGCCTTTCCGCTTCGCGGTGAGGATCTGGTAGGTCGCGATCGTGACCGGCTTGACCTCCTTCACCTGCCCGGAGTACTCGCCGATCTCCTCGGCGGTCAGGCTGGTGCGCTTGATGAGCTCGTCGCGCCACTGCCGCGCCGAGACGGCGTTCGTGACGAGGATGAGCGTGGTGGTCTTGGTCGCGGCCATCGCGCCGGCACCCACGATCGTCTTGCCGGCGCCGCAGGGGAGCACGACGACGCCGGATCCGTCCTTCGCGAACGCGTCGACCGCATCCTGCTGATAGGGGCGCATCGTCCAGCCGTCCTCGGCCAGGGTGATCTCGTGCGGGGTGCCCGGTGTGTAGCCGGCGAGGTCCTCGGCGGGCCAGCCGATCTTCAGCAGCTCCTGCTTGATCTGCCCGCGGGCCCAGGCGTCGATGACGTAGGTGTCGGGGGAGGGGTGCCCCACGAGCAGCGGCTGGATCCGCTTGTTCCCGGCGACCTGGGTGAGCACGGCGGGGTCGGTGGAGCGCAGGATGAGGAGGCCCTCGTCGTCCCGCTCGATCACGAGCCTGCCGTAGCGGTTCACGGTCTCGCGGATGTCGACCGACACGGACGGCGGCACCGGGAACCGCGACCAGCGGTCCAGGGTCTCCAGCATGTCCTCGGCCGTGTGCCCGGCCGCGCGCGCGTTCCACAGTCCCAGCCGGGTCACCCGGTAGGTGTGGATGTGCTCGGGCGCGCGCTCCAACTCGGCGAAGATCGCGAGCTCGTGCCGGGCGCTCTCGGCGTCGGGGTGCGCGACCTCGAGCAGTACGGTGCGGTCGCTCTGGACGATCAGCGGGCCATCAGACATAGCGGATCAGTCTACCGGTCGTCCCGGGGAGCGGGCGCCCGCCACCGGGCGCGGCCGTCGTGGGGCGCCCCCTCGGACCGTGCGGCCGACGGGGCCGCATCAGGATCCGGTGTCCTCGATCGCGCGGGTGGAGAGGATCGAGCGGATGGGCAAGGTGCGCTCGACGTCGCTCGCGCGATCGCGGCCGCGCAGGCGTCCGCCGCCGAAACCGGTCACCTCGAGCACGAGCTCCCGCGCCGTGCCATCGGGCATCGCCACCTCGACGGCGAGCACGGCGCGCTGCTTCGCGGCGTGCTCGAGCTCGCGCTCCAGCCAGGCGGCGTCCGCGTCGTCTTCACGGGCCTCGCGCAGATGCGCGATGAGCGCCTCGTAGCGCTGCGTGTCGGAGGGCGGCGCGGGTGCGCTCTCCGCGGTGGTGCGCACCGGACGCTCGACGGCCCCTTCCGCATCCACGAGGGCGGCGGGGTAGTGCTCGTCGGTGAGCGCCCAGAACACGGTGTCGCGGTTGACGCGCGTGGTCAGCACCATGCCGTCCTCCGCGCTGTCCTCGGGGACGAGGCCGAGCGGGCGCAGGGCCTGATCCACGCCGATCGCCTGCAGCAGGTGCGGGTCGCGGCTGCGCACGCGGGTGCGCCCGGTCTCCGCGTCTGTGCCCACCTGCACCTGGCCGTGCCTGCTCGCGCTCTGCGCCAGCAGGTAGCGCAGCGGCTGGGGCACGCCGGTGAGCGAGATCTCCTCGAGGAACGCCAGGACGCCGCCCTCCGTCTCGCCGGCGGACAGCGCCGTGCTGAGCGAGTCGGCCGTGAAACGGTAGGAGGAGGCCTGGCTGGCCGACTCCCGCGCGGCCATGCCACGGAGCCGCAGGTCGAGTGCGGGCAGCAGGGGCCCCGGTGCGATCGCGGTGAGGTCGTTCTGCAGGAAGATCCGGTCGACCTCTGCGGGAACGTAGGCGGCGAGGGCGGCCGGATCCGGATCCGCTCCGCGCCGCGGCGCCTCGGCCCACGGGGTCTCGAGAGGCTCGGGGCTCGCGCGCTCGTCCATCACGAGGCCGAGCAGCCGTGCCTGCCGGAGCAGGGCGCCGGTACGAGCGGGCCAGGCGGAGTCCCAGGGGTGCTCGTCCGCCCATTCCCGCAGCGGGATCCAGCCGCCGTCCGCGGTCCGCAGCACATCGGGGAGCGCGTCGCGGAAGCCGGAGACCAGCTGCGACCACCGCTCCGGGCCGGGGAGCCGGAGCCATGCCGCGCCGGCGGCGGAGAGGAGCAGGGTGCGATCGATCGGCCGGAGCAGACCGGCGGCCGTGCCCACCGCCAGCACGTCGTCGAGGAGCGCCGGGTCGTCGGGGAGACCGCGTTCGCTCAGCCGGCGCTTCTCGGAGAGGCCGACCGTGCCTCCGGCGAGCAGCGCGAGCGGCCCCTCTTCGGCGAGGAGCAGAGCGTCGGCGAGGGTGGCGACCGTCGTGAACGCTCGTTCGGCCGCCCGCGCCGCCGAGGGCTCCTCGGTGCTCCCGGCGAGGACGCCGGATGCCGGAGCGGCCTCGACCGCGGCGGCCGGTGCATCGCGTCCGGCGACCGCGGCCGCCACCGATGGCGGCAGCGTCGCACCCGAGGGCGAGAGGAGCGCGAGCGAGCGAAGGGCCTCCGCGACGGGACCGGGATCCGTGCCGGTTGCCGCTGCCACGAGTCCGCGGGCCTCGGCTCGGGTCAGCCTCGGGAGGATGCGCATCAGCGATGACGGATCGAGCAGCGCCTCCGCGGCGTCGAAGAAGTCGTTCCAGCCGGCTTCGGGGCGCACCTCTCGACGACCGAAGAGCGCGGCGAGTTCCTCGTCGGTGCGCGCGGACAGCGCCTCGGCGAGAAGGCGCGCATGGGTGCTCATGGGGAGAACAGCTCGCGGCGGCGTCAGGAGCGCCGCGCCGCGCGGCCTCTCCGCACGAAGCTCATGATGAGCAGCACGACGATCATCACGAAGGCGATCGGCAGACCCCAGAACGGGAACACTCCGACGACCGGCCACGCGCCGTGCGTGAAGTCGGCCTGCTTCATCCCCACCGCGGTCGCGATGATGATCACGAAGAAGCAGATCACGGAGAGTGCGGCCAGCGTCAGCGCGCCGAACGTCAGGAACCGATCGATCCGGCGGATCTCGGGCTCGGGGGCAGGCTGCCGAGTGCTCATCCGTCCCAGCCTACCCGCTCCGTGACCGGTAGGCTGGTGGGGTGCGGGGCTTCCGCACGCGTCCCGATCGGATCCGCACGGATCCGGCGCCCGAGTAATGCAGCGAGGTTCTCCCATGCCCACCGGCAAGGTCAGGTTCTACGACGACGAGAAGGGGTTCGGCTTCATCACCACCGATGACGGCCAGGACGTCTTCCTGCACGCCACGTCCCTCCCCGCCGGGTCCGCGGTCAAGGCCGGCACCCGAGTCGAATTCGGTGTCGCCGACGGCAAGCGCGGGCTGCAGGCGCTGTCCGTACGCGTGCTCGAGGCTCCCGTGAGCCTCGCGAAGACCAAGCGCAAGTCCGCGGACGACATGGCCGTGATCGTCGAAGACCTCGTGAAGCTGCTCGACGGCATCGGCGGGGACCTCCGCCGGGGCCGCTATCCGTCGTCCAGTCACGGCCGCAAGATCGCCGCCGTGCTGCGAAACGTGGCCGAGGACTTCGATGCCTGAGAGCGACGGCACCGGCGCCCAGCCGGTCGAGCCGGGGCAGACCGCGGCCGAGACGATCGCGCCCGCGGTCGAGGAGCGCTTCTCGATCGATGAGCCCGTCGCCGCCCCGTTCGTGAGCGAGCGCCTGCTGGGCGCGCGCGATCTCGCGCTCGCCGCGCTGCACGAGATCACCCCCGCGGCGTCTGTGGGGCCGGCCGCCGGCTACCTCCCCGAGGTCGACGGCGTGGTCTCGCTGCGCTTCGAGAACAGGCTCGGCGGCTATCCGGGCTGGTACTGGACCGTGTCCGTCGCCCAGGTCGGCGACGAGGAGCCGACCGTGCTGGAGGCCGAACTGCTGCCGGGAGACGGCGCCCTGCTCGCGCCGGAGTGGGTGCCGTGGGCCGAGCGTCTCGCCGACTACCGCGCGCACCAGGCCGAGCTCGCCGCTTCGGCCCAGCACGACGCGGACGCGAGCGGATCCGATGAGCTTCCCGGCGATGACCTCGAGGAGGGATCCGACGTCGATGACATCGACGACGACGATCTCGACGAGGATGAGCTCGACGAGGACGAGCTGGACGACGACGAGGACGAGGCGGCGCCGCGTCTGCACGCCGGCGACCTCGACGGCGTGGACATCGATGAGCTCGACGACTCGTCGGACGACGACGATGACTCGGACGACGACGAGGACGACTCGGACGACGAGGCTGACGACTCCGACGACGATGAGGACGACGACTCCGAAGAGGAGTGAGCATCCGTCCCCTCGGGCAGCGCCCGGGTGAGACGCGATACGAGAGAAGGCGCCCCCTGCCGGGGGCGCCTTCTCTCGTATCTCAGCCGGGGCTCAGGAGCCCTGGTGCTCCAGCACGTAGTCGATCGAGCGGATGAGCTGGCGCACATCGTCCGGCTCGATCGAGACGAACGTCGCGATGCGCAGCTGGTTGCGGCCGAGCTTGCGGTACGGCTCGGTGTCGACGATGCCGTTCGCGCGCAGCGTCTTGGCGACGGCCGCCGCGTCGACCGCATCGTCGAAGTCGATCGTGGCGACGACGGGGGAGCGGTCCGCGGGGTCCGCGACGAACGGCGTCGCCACGGCGCTCTCCTCCGCCCAGCGGTACAGCTCCTGGGAGGACTCGTTCGTGCGTGCGGCGGCCCAGGCGAGTCCGCCGTTGCCGTTGATCCACTGCAGCTGCGAGTCGAGAAGGTGCAGGGTGGTCAGGGCAGGGGTGTTGAGCGTCTGCTCGAGACGGGAGTTGTCGACCGCGTTCTTCAGGCTGAGGAACTCGGGGATGTAGCGTCCGGACGCGGCGATCCGCTCGATCCGCTCGACGGCGGCGGGCGACACCGCGGCGAACCAGAGGCCCCCGTCGGATCCGAGGTTCTTCTGCGGGGCGAAGTAGTAGACGTCGGTCTCGGTCACGTCGAAGTCGATCCCGCCCGCGGCGCTGGTCGCGTCGATCACGGTGAGCGCGCCGTCCGCGGCGACCCGGCGGATCGGGGAGGCGACACCGGTCGACGTCTCGTTGTGCGGCCAGGCGTAGACGTCGACGCCCTCGACGATCTCGGCCGCCGCGCGTGATCCGGGCTCGGCATTGCGCACATCGGGCGCCTGCAGCCACGGTGCCGCCGCCGCTTTCGCGAACTTTCCGCCGAACTCGCCCGAGACGAGGTTCTGCGCGCGGTTCTCGATGAGACCGAACGCGGCCGCATCCCAGAACGCGGTGGATCCGCCGTTGCCGACGATGATCTCGTAGCCCTCGGGGAGGCGGAACAGAGCGGAGAGCTGCTCGCGGACGCTGCGGACGAGGTTCTTCACCGGCGCCTGGCGGTGCGAGGTGCCCAGCAGGCTCGACCCGACGGCGGCGAGTGCGCTCACCTGCTCGGGACGGATCTTGGACGGGCCGCATCCGAAGCGGCCGTCGACGGGCAGAAGTTCGCGGGGAATCTCGATCGCCATGCACAGATTCTAGGTGCCGTCGAGAGGGCGACCCTGCCCGTGTGACACCGTACGACGGGCTCTGCGTCGTCGCACGGCGATCCTGCGCTGCCGGGCATGCGATGCCGCGTCGCGGTGCAGAGCCGGAGCATATCCGCAGAAGGTAGGCTTGCCTAACAGCAGGCGACCGCATCCGCGGCACGACAAGGGGGATCGATGGCAGATCTGATCGACACCACGGAGATGTACCTCCGCACCATCCTCGAACTCGAGGAGGAGAACATCGTCCCCCTGCGCGCGCGGATCTCCGAGCGCCTCGGGCACTCCGGTCCCACGGTGTCGCAGACGGTCGGCCGGATGGAGCGCGACGGCCTCGTCGTCGTCTCCGAGGATCGTCGCCTCGAGCTGACCGAGGCCGGGCGTCGCAAGGCGGTGGACGTGATGCGCAAGCACCGTCTCGCCGAGCGCCTGCTCTCCGACGTGATCGGCCTCGACTGGGCCTACGTGCACGAGGAGGCCTGCCGCTGGGAGCACGTCATGAGCGAGCAGGTGGAGCGCCGTCTGGTCGAGCTGCTGGGGCACCCCACCGAGTCGCCGTACGGCAACCCGATCCCCGGTCTGGACCAGCTCGGCGGCGCCCCGGCGCGCACCTTCGACGAGGGCGTGATCGGCCTCGTCGAGCACATGAACACCGTCGGCACGCCCACGGAGGGCACGGTGCGCCGTCTCGCCGAGCCGGCGCAGGTGGATCCCGAACTGCTGGAGCAGCTGCGCGATGCGGGCGTCGTCCCGGGTGCGCGTGGCCGGTTCCGCTTCAACGAGGGCTACGTGCTCATCGAGGTGGACGGGCAGGACGAGGGTCTCGAGCTCCCGGTCGAGCTCGCCTCGCACATCTTCCTGGTCGCCTGAGGGGCTCTGCGGCCGTCTAAGGGGCTCGCCGGCTGGACATCGCCTGTGTACGCACCGCGGGACCCGCAGGAAACAGGCGTTCAGCGGATCCTTGGGGCAGCGTGACACGTTCGTGACTTTCCGGTAGCGTCGAGAGGGCCGTCGGCAGAAGCCCGTCGACGGACTCCACGGCGCTCGCCTCATCGGCCCGTCGCCGCCGTGGGAGACATGCGTCCGAACCCTGTGCGGACCGACCCGATCGACGACGGACCGGCGCCCGATGCGCAGAGGCCGGAGGACAGACTTTGCCTGAGACCACGATCGAGACCACGAGCCAGACGAGCGCCGACGCCACCACGCGCCAGAAGGCCGCGACCCGGTCCAGTGCATTCGTGCGCCCGGTGCGGACCGTCGCCATCCTCGGTGCGGTCGGCGCCCTGGTCGCCGCGATCGCCCTCCCGGCGTTCGTCTCGACGAGCGGTGCGGCGGATGCCGCTCCGGTGACCACCGAGCAGCTGGCAGCCGGCAACGCGCAGTCGATCGTGGTCGCGTCCGAGGCCACACAGGCCCCGAGCACGCGCGGGCAGTTCACCGCGACCACTCCTGACGAGATCGAGAAGCGCAAGGCCGAAGAAGCCGCTGCAGCGCGGGCCGCCGCGGCGGCTGCCGCCGCCGCCGCATCGACCGCGTCGACCAGCAGCTCCCGTCCGTCCCTCGCCGGCATGGCACTTGTCGCCCCGGGTTCCGGTGCGGTGCGCTACCCGGTCACCAGCTTCACCCCCGGCGAAGGCCCCGGCTCCGGTCGCGGCCACGAGGGCTGGGACATGATCGCCCCCGAGGGCACGCCGATCTATGCCGCCGCCGCCGGTACGGTGACGGCCTCGGCCGAGAGCATCGGCGGATACGGCGTCTCGATGATGATCATGAGCAACCTCAACGGCACCATGGTGGAGACCCGCTACGGTCACATGGTCTACGGCAGCCGCATGGTGGAGGCAGGCGACCAGGTCTCCGCCGGCCAGCTCATCGGTCTCGTCGGCAATACCGGCAACTCCTACGGATCCCACCTGCACTTCGAGGTGCGCATCGGCGGCTCGGTCATCGACCCCGAGCCCTGGCTCGCCGCGAACGCGGGCTGACCGGCTTCCGCCGTCTCCGCCGGTCGCTCGGATCGGTCATCCCGGATCAGGGGGTGACAGATTCATCACGATCGGGTAACGTCGGGGAGGTCGTCGACGAGAAGCCCGTCGGCGATAACCTCGGCGGCCGCCTCCCGGCTCGTCACCGCCGTGGTCATCCTGATGTGCGTCGAAATCCCGACGTGCACGCGAATACGGACGAGCCGACGCACGGCGCCGAGGCCTGGAGGAAGCCCTTGGCTGCAGAAATCGAACAGACCGAAACGTCCGTCGACACGCGAACCCCGAAGCGTGCGAAGAACCCGGTCTCCCGATCCGTCGTGCGCCCGATCCGCACCTTCGCGGTCCTCGCCGCGGTGGGAGCGCTGGTGACTGCGATCGCCCTGCCCGCCCTCGCGACCGGCGCCGCACCTGCGACCGCCTCACCGGCGACCGCTCAGCAGATCGCCGCCGGCCACGCGCAGTCGATCGTTGTCGCATCCGAGGCGACGGCCGTCGCCGGCACGCGCGGTTCCTTCACCGCGACGACTCCGCAGGAGATCGAGCAGAAGAAGGCGGAAGCGGCCGCTGTCGCCGCCGCCAAGGCCGCGGCGGAAGCCGCCGCCGCCAAGCCGACCGTCGCGTCGGTCCGCAGCAGCATGGCGCCGATCGCGAACCCCGGGCAGGTCATCTACCCGATGGCGGCCGGCTCCTACACGCTGAGCGACGGCTTCGGCGCGGCCCGCAGCGGTCGCAGCCACATGGGCCAGGACTTCGCCGCGCCGATCGGCACTCCGATCTACGCCGCCGCCGACGGCTGCGTCACGATCTCCGAGAGCAGCTACGGCGGCTACGGCGAGACGATCGAGCTCGCTCACCCGGCGCTGAGCGGATCCGCCGCGATCTCCACGCTGTACGGGCACATGAACTACGGCAGCCGGGCCGTCGGGGTCGGTCAGTGCGTGACCGCCGGTCAGTACCTGGGCGAGGTCGGCAACACGGGCTGGGTGTCCGGATCCTGCCTGCACTTCGAGGTGCTCGTGAACAACACCGAGATCGACCCGCTCGCGTGGCTCGAGGTCAACGTCCGCTGATCCGACACGGCGTTCACCGGAAGTTCTCCGCGTCGTCGTCGGGGCATGGGTTAGCCTGATTCCGTCGTCGCAAGGGCGGAGGAACACGATGGGACGAATACCGAGCATCCGAACCACGGATGCACTCGGTCGACTCGTTCTTCGGCATTGCCCGCAGGATCTGCACGGATCACCCGTGCGTTCACGGCGCTGTCTCTCGTAGACAGCGCCGTTTTCGTATCCTGCGGACCCTCCGTCTGCGCACGGTCGAGAGACCGGGAAGCCGTCCCGGTCGGATCGAAGGGATGCAGGATGCGCACACTGGTGCTCAACGCTGGGTACGAACCGCTCGCGGTCGTGTCGTTCAGACGCGCGATCGTGCTGGTCATGAACAAGAAGGCCTCCGTCGTCGAGTGCGCCGTCGACGATCCCGTCTGGGCGGCGAGCGGACGTTTCGACCGGCCCGCCGTGATCGTGCTGAGCCGGTACGTGCGGATGCCGAGAGCCCGGTACACGCCCGTCACGAGACGCGGAGTGCTGCGTCGTGACGGCAATCGCTGCGGCTACTGCGGGAAGTCGGCCTCCACCATCGATCACGTGCTGCCTCGCTCGCGCGGCGGCAAGAACTCCTGGGAGAACCTCGTCGCCTGCTGCCTGCGCTGCAACAACGTCAAGAGCGACCGCACCCCGCAAGAGATGGGCTGGGAGCTGCGGTTGACGCCCGCCCCGCCGCGGGGGACCGGTTGGACGGTGCGCGGATCCGAACGGGGCGACCCCCGCTGGGAGCCTTACCTGGCGATGGCGGCATAGAGCCGCGTGCGCTCGTTAGACTGGGAGGGCGCCTTCGTAGCTCAGTCGGATAGAGCGGCCCTCTCCTAAAGGGCAGGTCGCAGGTTCGAATCCTGTCGGGGGCACAAGCAGAAGAAGACCGCCCCGGAGGGGTGGTCTTCTTCTGCTTTGTCGACCGCGCCAGGCGAATGGAGATGCGGGGCGCCGGCAAACGAGAAGGGACCGTCCCGCAGGACGGTCCCTTCTGTCGTGCTTCGCGATCAGTGCGCGGCGCGGTACGCCTCGATCACATCGGCCGGAATGCGGCCGCGCTCGGAGAGCTTGTAGCCGTTGTCTCCGGCCCAGGAGCGGATCGCCGCGGTCTCCGGGTTGCGGTTCGGGCGCTTGGCCGCCGCGGACGGACGGCCGGCCGCCGCGCGCTGTGTGCGCCGACCCGAAGCGACGAACGGAGCGAGCGCAGCACGCAGGTCTGCGGCGTGCGCGCTGGTCAGGTCGATTTCATAGGCGGAGCCGTCGAGCGAGAAATGCACGGTCTCGCCCTCGCCCACCTCAAGAACGGAACCGTCGATATCGTCGACGAGCTGATGAACGATTTTGCGTGCCATGGCGACAAATCTACGTGCAGGAATTGTCTATGGCAATGATTGGAATGCGGAATGTCATGAATGTCCCGGATCGATCAACTTCAATCCGACAATGCATCCCACCAGACCGAGGATCAACAGGATCCGGATCCAGGACACATCGGAATCGCCGGTGATCATGGCCCAGATGACGGTGAGGGAGGCTCCGATGCCGACCCACACCGCATAGGCGGTGGCGGTCGGGATCTCCCGCATCGCCCAGGCCAGCCCGAACATCGATGCGGCCAGGCCGATCACGAAGACGATGCTGGGCCAGAGTCGGGTGAACCCCTCGGCCTTGCCGAGGGCCGTCGCCCAGACGGCCTCGAGGACTCCGGAGATGATGAGCACGATCCACGCCATGGCGGGCCTCCTGAGAGCCAGTCTTTTCGCTGTCCGGGTACTGGCCCGCCTCGTCCGGGTGCGCAGTGCGCTGTGTAGAGACTACCGCGGCCGCCTGGGCAGGAGCAGGGCATCCCGGCTCACGGGATCAGCCCGTCCCTCCGCGCCCGCGCAACGGCGGCATGCCGGGTCGGGGCATCGAGCTTCGCCATCGCCGTGCCCAGATACGCCTTCACCGTCGATTCGCGCAGCCCCAGCTCGGCGGCGACCTGTGCGTTGGTCTGTCCGAGGGCCGCGCAGCTCAGCACGTCCAGCTCTCGCGGGGACAGGCGCACCTCGGAAAGGCGAGGGAGCGGTGATGGCGTCGACAGGGCCAGCAGGCGGCGCTCGAGGTCTCCGAGGCGTTCGCGTACGGTCTCATCCGGCACGAGAGCGGCGATCGATCGCAGCTCGGCGAAACTCTCCCGCAGCTCCTCGCGGTGCGCGGGACTCAGCGCCGGCGGGGGAGTGGGTGCGCTCGCCGAGCGCAGGCGTCTCTCCACCTCCTCGCGGACGCGCAGTTCACCGGCGAGCGCGTCGGCGATCTGCATCGCCGGGGCGGTGGTGATCCCACCCGCCGGAGGCTCCTCCCACGCTCCCGCGTACAGCACACCGCGCGGCCGCCCCGACACGATCACCGGGATCGCGAGCAGGGTGCGCAGCCCCTCACCCAGGACGAAGCCGTCGTAGTCGTGCGTGATCTGCTGCGAGGCGCCGTAGTCGTGCGTCATGCGCGGGCGCAGTTCGATCATCGCGCGCCCGCCGAGCCCGCGCTGCGGCTGTACGCGGAGCCCCTCGAGGCTCCGCGTACGGGAGCCGACGATCGCGGTGACGGGTACCTCGCCGCTGTCGAGCAGCCCGCCGAATGCGACAGGGAAACGGGTGCGGCGGATGAGCTCGCGCACCGCCTGCGCGACCAGATCCGCGTCGGATCCGACGGTCTCGAACGAGTTCACCCGACTACCAGCTTCCGGGGTGTCCGCCCCGTCGTTTTGTAGCGTCGACGCTATCACTCCGGCGCGTGCGAGAGGCTGTCGGAGAATGCCGATGGGGCTGAGGGAGCCCGTGCCGGATCCGTCATTTCCTCTGCGTCCGGAACGCGCGAGTGTCGGCGCAATACCGGCACAGCGACCGTGCTTCTCCGGAAAGGGGCGCGTCCGCCCCAGCGGCCTACACGCCGGGGCGGACGTCGTGCACGGGACGGGCTCGGGCAGCCGCATCCGCCTCCAGGTCGAGGAGGTATCGCTTGCGTTCGGGATGCGCGCCGTACTCGCCGGGCGAGCCGTCCGCGCGCACCACGCGGTGCACGGGCACCACGATCGAGAAGGGCGTGTTCCTGCACGCGGTCCCCACCGCCCTGGCGGCACCCGGACTGCCCGCCATCGCCGCGATCTCGCCGTAGCTCGCGCTCTCGCCCCAGGGGATCTCGCATACGGACTGCAGCGCGGCGCGGGTGAACCCGTTCGCGAGCCGCCAGTCCAGGGCGAACTCCCGATCGAAGCGGATCGGCTCTCCGGAGAAGTACGCGTGCAGAAGCTCGTCGATCTCCGCGCTCGCGCCGGGATCGGGTTCCGGCACGGCCCGCAGCATCCGCGCGGTCGCCTCGAGCGCCCAGGGGGAGCCGCGGTGCATCCCCTCCGGCAGGTCGAACGCCACCAGCCCCTCGTCGGAGAACACGCACAGCGCGTCCCCGAACGGAGTGTCGGCGAAGTCGTAGCGGTAGGTCATGCACCCATCCTCGGTCACCGCGTGCACACACGACGGCCGGAGCCGCAATCGGTGCGAATAATCCGGAAAAGGCCCGCTGTGGAGGGGGAAAGCACCTGAATCCGGCGAAACCCAGTGGATCTGACGGTTCTGCCCATCCACCACGCCTAGTCTTTGTCGTGTGTGGCGACGTGACGGGAAGAACGCGGAGGAGAAGTCCGTGACGCCCGGCGACGTCGATGTGGCAGAGCCGGGCGTGCAGGCGGTGCACGCGGCGACGGCGGAACGGGCCCGTCTCAGGGCGGAAGCAGCAGAGCTCGGGGGCCCCTCGCCGCTGACCGCCTATCGCGACGTCGTCGCGGGCGGGATCGACATCTCGCGGGCTCACCCCGGCAGCCTGCCGCAGTTCATCACGGGCCGTTCCACGCTGCTGTCCAACCTGTTCCGCGACGAGGTGGGACTCCGCGGTGCTCGCCTTGCCGCCGACCGGATCACGGCGAAGAACACCGAGCTGCGCACCGTGCGCGGCATCGATGCCGTGCACCTCGCGGTCGGGCTGTGCACCTGGCGGATCGGCGGCGTCGACTACGCCGCCCCGATGCTGCTGCGTCCGCTCGCGATCCGCCGGCACTATGCGGACTACGAGCTGAAGCTGCACGGGCAGTTCTTCCTCAACCCCGAGCTCGTGCGCATCGCGCGCGATCACTTCGGGATCACGATCGACGACACCCGCCTCGCAGCCCTCGCGTATCAGAACGGCGTGTTCGCGCCGCAGCCGGCGATCGACATGCTGCGCGCGGCCACCTCATCCGTCGACACGTTCTCGGTGCAGCCGCGCATGATGGTGTCCACGTTCGCCGACGTCGGCACCGCGATGGCCCGCGACGCGCACGACCTCGACCACCCGATGCTCAACGCCCTGGCCGGCCACGCGGCCGACCGCGAGCGCGTCTCCGCGCCGGGACCGCAGCCGTCCACGGCCGGACCCGATGACCGTGCCCCGGCCTCGGACAACCTCCTGCTGGATGCCGATAACGAGCAGGAGCAGGTGCTCGCCCGGATCGCAGCAGGGCATTCCCTCACGGTCTCGACGCTCCCCGGAACCGGCGGGACGCAGACCGTGATCAACGCGATCGGCGAACTGGTGCGCGCAGGCAAGCGCGTGCTCGTCGTCTCTCCCCGCCGCTCGACGCTCGACGGCGTGCGGCACCGCCTGAGCGGGATCGGGCTGGACGGGTTCGCCGTCTCTCCGGCCTCTGTGCGCCGGGATCTGGTGCGCGCGATCGGGCGCAACGAGAAGGCCGCGGCGCCCAAGCTCGCCGAGATCGACGACGCCCTGCTGCGGCTGCGCACGGTGCTGCGCGACTACCGCCGCGCGCTGACCGAGACGGATCCTGCGCTGGGTGCGAGCGTGCTCGACGCGACCCGCATGCTCACCCGGCTGGCTCTGCTCCCGACGCCGCCGACCACGACGGCGCGGCTCGGACGCCCCGCGCTGCAGAACCTCGCCGAGGACCGCACGCACGCCGCCGAGGCGCTGGCGCAGGCCGCGCGGCTGGGGGAGTTCCGGTTCGGGCCCGACGACTCGCCCTGGTACGGGGTCGTCTTCTCCTCGTCGGACGAGGCGCACCGCGTGCACGCGCTCGCCGAGACCCTGCACGCGCGCACCGTGCCGGAGCTGCTCGAGCTGGGCTACGAACTCGTGGCCCAGACGCACATGCGCCCGTTCGCGACGATCACGGAGCTCGGCGAGTACCTGCGCCTGCTCCGGGGGATCCGGGACTCGCTCGACCACTTCACCCCTGCCGTGTTCGAGCGGCCGCTCGGAGAGCTCATCAAGGCGCATGGCAGCCGCCGGGACAGCGCGACGATGACCGGCGCGAATCGTCGCCGGCTGCGCCAGCTCGCCAAGGAGTACGTGCGCCCCGGTGCGCACGTGGGGGACATGCACGACGCGCTCACGCGCATCCAGTCCCAGCGCACCGAATGGCAGCGCTACGTCGATGCCGGCGTCGCACCAGAGGTGCCGCTCGGACTCGCCGACGTGTCCGTCGCCTGGCGCGACGTCGATGCGCAGCTCGCCGAGCTCGACACGGCTCTGGGACGCCGCGAGCCGCTCGCGACGCTGCCGGTCGCGCGCCTGCTGCGCACGCTCGCGGGACTCGCGGCCAAGTCGGACGTCTTCGACAACCTCATCGAGCGCGCCCGCATCCGTGACGAGCTGGCTGGGCTCGGGCTCGAGCCGCTCCTCATCGACCTGTCCACCCGGCACCTCTCCGAGGACCGGGTGGGCGCGGAGCTGGAGTACGCCTGGTGGCAGTCCCTGCTTGAGCAGGCGCTGAGGCAGAACCGCTCCCTGCTGGGGGCCAACACCTCGGTCGTCGACCAGCTCGAGCGCGACTTCCGCCTCGTGGACGAGGCGCACGCGGGGGCTGCCGGCCCGCTGCTCGCCTGGCAGCTGAGCGGCCAGTGGCGGATCTCGATCGTGGACGAGGCCGCGGAGGCGCAGAACCTCCGGCACGGGCTCACGCAGCACCGCACCACGGTCGCCGAGCTCGTGGCCGCGGCTCCCACGCTCATGCGCGTGCTCGCGCCGGTGTGGATCGCCTCGCCGTATCAGGTGCCGGACCTGCCGGACTCCGTGGAGTTCGACGCCGTGATCCTCGTCGACGCCGCGGCGATCAACCTCGCGGAGGCGACGCCGGCGATCCGCCGCGCCCGTCAGATCGTCGCATTCGGCGACCCCGTGCTGCAGAAGCCGACCGCGTTCCAGGTCGCCACGATGCCCGCGGAGGACCGCGACGAGGAGGAGCCGTTCGACGAGGTCTCGGTGTTCGAGCGCCTCTCCGAACTGCTGCCCGTGGTCACGCTGACGCGCAGCTACCGCGCCGGCGGCGAGGATCTGGCCTCGCTCATCAACGACGCCTTCTACGGCGGCGAGATCGTCTCGCTGCCGTGGGCGGGGTCCTACCTCGGCCGCGGATCGCTGACGGTGGACTACGTCGAGGGCGGAGTGGGCATCCCGCACCCCGAGACGGGGGCCATGGAGAGCCCAGAGGCCGAGGTCGCGCGCATCGTGACGCTCGTGGTCGAGCATGCGGTGCACCGCCCCACGGAGTCGCTCATGGTCGTCACGGCCAGCCGCACGCACGCCGAGCGGGTCTTCGCCGCGGTGTCGATCGCTTTCGCGGGCCGCAGCGACGTGGCAGAGTTCGTCGGCAGGGACACGCAGGAGCCCTTCATCGTGCTGACGCTCGAGGAGGCCGCGGCCGAGAGCCGCGACCGCGTCATCTTCTCGCTCGGCTACGGCGTCACCAAGCACGGCCGCGTGCTCAGCGATTTCGGCGACCTGTCTTCTCCCGACGGCGATCGCCTGCTCACGATCGGCATGACCAGGGCGCGTCGGTCGATGGTGATCGTGTCGTCGATCCGCCCGTCCTCGTTCGACGAGGGACGCCTGGATCACGGTGCGGCCACGCTCATGTCGATCCTCGGCGATCTCGCCGGGCACGCCCGCGAGGAGCGCGCCGAGGACCAGGCGGATCCGCTGACCCTCGCGCTCGCCCGTGAGCTGCGCCGTATCGGGGTCTCGGTCGACGTGGACTACCGCGGTCTGCTGCCTCTCGTGGCGCAGCACGCCGGCAAGGCGGTCGTGATCGAGCCGGATCCGGAGTCGCGCGCCGAATCGCTCCGCGAGACCCTGCGGCTGCGCCCCCAGGTGCTGCGGCGGCTGGGGTGGCACTACATCCGCGTGCACGCCTTCGATCTGTACAGCGATCCCGCCGGGGTCGCGCGCCGGATCGGCGAGGTGCTCGGGGTGCCCCTCGACGCACCGCGCGTGGACGGCGACACCCAGCCGCTCGATGTGGACGATGCCTGACGACGAACCGTCCGTGTCGCCGGAGCAGGCTGAGACGGATTCCGCCGACTCCGGATCCCGGCAGCGCGTCGTGCGCGTGCGAGGGTCGCGTCGTGCGCGCCTGACACCCGCCCCTGGGACGCACGCCGAACCCGACGAGCGCGACCGCGAGTCCGGCGCGGAGGCCAAGGGCACCTCCGGCCCGAACGACGCGGCGCTGCGCCGCGAGGTCCCGCCGCACTACTGAGGCGCCGGACGGGCGCAGACGACGACGCCCCGGTCGCCACGAGGGCGCCGGGGCGTCGGTGCTTCGTCCTGTCGCTGCGCTCCGCGCTCAGCAACCAGTCGGATCAGACCGACTTCTGCTTCTCGAGCAGGTCGCGGATCTGGATCAGGAGCTCCTGCTCGGAGGGCAGGGCCTCGGGCTCATCGGTGACCCCGGCCTTCGCGGCACGGCGCTGGTTGAAGTGGTTCATCGGCATCACGAACGCGAAGTAGACGACGAGCGCGACGGCCAGGAAGTTGATGATGGCGCCGATGATCGCGCCGAACGCGAAGGTGCCGGTTCCGCCGAAGGGGCCGTGGACGGTCCACTTCAACGCCTCATTCAGACTGTCCGCCTTGAAGAACACGCTGATGAGCGGGTTGACGAGCGACTCGACAACCACGTTGACGATCGCCGAGAACGCCGCGCCGATGACGACCGCGACGGCCAGGTCGATGACATTGCCGCGGAGGATGAACTCCCTGAAGCCCTTGATCATGCTTTTTCTCTCCCCTGAATGGTCGGCCTCAGGATCCAGAGGCCGGTGCGGAGGCGGGCGCAGGTTTGGCGCTCGCCGTCGATTCCGACTTCGATGATGCCCCCACGGAGGAGGAAACCCCAGATCCCGCACGCGAGTCGGTGCGATAGAAGCCCGAGCCGTTGAAGGTCACGCCGATCGATCCGTACTCCTTGCGCAGCCGGCCCTGGCATTCGGGGCACTCGGTGAGGGCGCTGTCGGAGAAGGACTGCACGGCGTCGAAGCGGTGCCCGCAGGCGGTGCAGGCGTAGGAGTAGGTGGGCATGGGGCCTCGCAGGTCTCGGTTCGGAAGGTCAGGTCAGGGGGAAGACGACGGTGCGCAGAGGCGTGACGGCGCCGGTGACCGGCTGGTCGTGCACGTCGTGGGGAACATCGTCGAGGATCTCGGAGTCGAAGACGACGGCGTACACGGGAGGGCACTTCTGCATCGAGCCGAGCGTGCGGTCGAAGTAGCCGCGTCCCCAGCCCATCCGCATCCCGGTGCGGTCGACGGCGGCTGCGGGGATCAGCAGCAGATCCACCTCGTCCAGCGCCATCGGGTTGAGGATCTCGCCGGTGGGCTCCGCCAGCCCGTGCAGACCCGTCGTGATCTCCTCGTCGGATCCGGCCACCGCCCAGTCGAGCAGGCCGTCCTCGCGGGTGATCGGAAGCAGCACCCGGATGCCCCGGGCGAGAGCCGCGCGGATGAAGGCGCGTGTCCCGGGCTCGGTCGTGGTGGAGAGGAAGCAGGAGATCGAACGAGCGCCGGTCGCGGCGATCAGCTCGTCGAGTCGCGCCGTGAGGGCGGTCTCGGCGGCGGCGCGCTGTTGGTCCGACAGCAGGTTGCGGCGCTCGCGCAGGTCGGCGCGCAGCGCGCGCTTCGCATGGTCGATATCGCCCGGCATGGCCTCGATTCTACCGGGGAGCCGCTGAGCCCGCTCCAGCCCGAAGCCGCCCCGCGCCCGTAAGCTGAGCAGATGACGAAGGCACGCATCAAGGCGGTCATCCCCGCGGCCGGCCTGGGCACGCGCTTCCTGCCCGCGACGAAGGCGATGCCCAAGGAGATGCTCCCCGTCGTCGATAAGCCCGCGATCCAGTACGTGGTCGAGGAGGCCGTGGCGGCGGGCATCGACGACATCCTCGTCATCATCGGCCGCAACAAGAACGCGATCTCCGATCACTTCGACCAGATGCCGGAGCTCGAGGGCAAGCTGACCCAGAAGGGCGATCACCGCCGGCTCGCCCGCGTCGTCGCGTCCAGCGACATGGCCGACATCCACTACCTGCGCCAGGGCGAGCCCAAGGGTCTCGGGCATGCGGTGCTCCGCGCCCGCACGCATGTCGGAGACAGCTCCTTCGTCGTCCTGCTCGGCGACGACCTCATGGATGAGCGCGACCCGCTGCTGACCGCGATGATCGCCGAGCATGAGCGGAGCGGAGCCGCGGTGATCGCGCTCATGGAGGTGGATCCCGACCAGATCCACCTGTACGGCACGGCTGATCCCGACGGCATCCCGGAGGGGGCTTCGGACGACGTCCGCCGCGTCACCGGGCTGGTCGAGAAGCCCACACGCGAGGAGGCGCCGTCGAACCTCGCGGTCATCGGCCGCTATGTGCTGCCGCCCTCGATCTTCGAGATCCTCGAGCGCACGCCGCCGGGCAAGGGTGGGGAGATCCAGCTCACCGACGCGCTGCAGGAGTTCGCGGCGGATCCCGACGGTCCCGGCGTGCACGGCGTGATCTTCCGCGGACGGCGGTATGACACCGGCGACCGGCTGGAGTACATCAAGGCGATCGTGCAGCTCGCTGCGGACCGCGACGACCTCGGGCCGGACCTGCGGGTCTGGCTCAAGGAGTACGCGGAGAGGATCTGAGCGGAACGTGGACGTCTCGGCACCGATGCGGCACGGACCGGTCGAGCTGCGGCTCATCCGGGCCAAGGACGCGCGCTCGCTGCAGCACGAGCTGATCACCAACCGGCGCTGGCTGCAGCCGTGGGAGGCCACGCTGCCCGGTCTGCAGACGGGCATCGACATGCGGGTGAGCATCCGGCGCCTGCTGCAGCAGTACCGTGACGGCACCGGCTATCCGTTCGTGATGGAGTACGACGGCAAGATCGCGGGTCAGCTCAACATCTGGGGCGTCATGCGCGGATCCCTGTGCTCCGCGACGATCGGCTACTGGGTGAGCGAGCGCTTCGCGGGGCACGGGATCACTCCCGCCGCCGTCGCGATGGCGACCGACCTCGCGTTCAACGAGCTGGGGTTGCACCGGATCGAGATCTGCCTGCGGCCGGAGAACCGGCCGAGCCTGCGGGTCGTGCAGAAGCTCGGCTTCCGCTACGAGGGGATGCGCCGTCGGTTCATCCACATCGACGGCGACTGGCGCGACCACCTCGCGTTCTCGCTCGTGCGCGAGGACGTGCCGGAGGGCGTGCTGAGCCGCTGGGCGTCGGGGCGCGTCCCCGCGGACTGGGGAGCGGTGCCGGCGTCGGATCTGCCCTCGACCGCAGCGCCGGGCGATGCCGGCCTGCCGGGCGATGCCGCAGCACCGGGCGATGCGGGGCTGCCCGGCGATGCCGGGCTGCATCGCGAGCACGGGATGCAGGGCTGACCTCGGCCCGCACGATCCTGGGATGCGTCGACGCCCCCTCGGAGAGTCGGCGCCCCTCCGTAGGTACGTGCATGCGAGGGGGCGTGGGTGCTGCGTGGGGGCGTCGGCGACAGTAGGCGCGCATGCGCGCCACGCGCGGCGCACGCCGGGCTCGCCACCGGGTCCAGGCTGACGGCGGTCCGTGGTCCACTGCCCGCACGAGCCTGGGATGCGTCGACGCCCCCTCGGAGCGTCGGTGCCCCTCCGTAGGTACGTGCGTGCGAGGGGGCGTGGGTGGTGCGAGGGGGCGTCGACGACAGTAGGCGTCAGTGGGCGCGGCGTGCCGGGCGGGCGCTCAGCCCTCGGCGGGCTCGGGCACGGCCTCGGGGACGGGGCGGCGGATCCCGATCCACGACACGATCCCGCCGATCGTGAACAGGGCGGCGGTGACCCAGGTGGCGCTGTGGAAGCCGGCGAGGTTCAGGGTTCCGCCGACGATCGTGGAGAGCATCGCGACCACGAGCAGTCCGGCCACGCGGGAGACGGCGTTGTTGACGGCGGAAGCGATGCCGGACCGGCTCTCCTCGATGGATCCGAGGATCGCCGACGTGAGAGGTGCGACGGTTAGCGACAGGCCGATGCCGAGGACGATCATCGCCGGCAGCACCTGCCACCAGTAGTCGAAGTGCTCCGAGACGAGGAGCAGCAGGAGCGCACCCGCCGCCATGACCAGGGGGCCGGCCGCCATGAACAGCCGTGGGCCCAGCTTGCCCGCCAGCCGGCCGACGCGCGAGCTGAGCAGGATCATCAGGATCGTGATCGGCAGGCTCGCGAGGCCCGCCTCCGTGGCCTTGAGCCCGGCGCCCTGCTGCAGGTACACGCCGATCACGAAGCCGTTCAGCGACAGTGCGGCGTAGACGAAGAGCGTCGACAGGTTGCCCCACGCGAAGTTGCGCACGCGGAACAGCGACAACGGCATGAGCGGGTGCGGGCGGCGCTGGCGCAGCAGGAAGAAGATCAGCAGCACGGCGCCGCCGATCGCGGTGATGAGGATCACGGGGGAGCCCCAGCCCTGGTGCGGCTGCTCGATGAGCGCGTAAACGACACCGCCGAGGCCGATGGCGCAGAGCGCTCCGCTGAGCCAGTCCACCTGCGTGGTGCGCTCGTGCTCCGGCAGGCGGAGTCGGCCGAGGAGCACGAGGGTGACGCCGATCGGGAGCACGTTGATCAGGAACACGAAGCGCCAGGAGAGCAGATCCACGAACAGCCCGCCGAGCAGTGGCCCGACCAGCTGCGCGGCCGTGGTGAAGGCCGTCCACACCCCGATCGCCCTCGACTGCACCTCGCCGCGCATGACGGCGGTGATCAGCGCGAGCGAGCTCGGCACGAGCAGCGCACCCGCGGCCCCCTGCGCGGCGCGCGCGATGATCAGCACCAGGGGAGTGGGGGCGACCGCGACGGCGACCGATGCGATCCCGAACGCGATGAGCCCGATCCGCATCACCAGCACCCGTCCGTAGGCGTCGGAGACGGATCCGGCGAGCAGGATCAGGGCGCTGAGGGTGATGAGATAGGCGTCGACCGCCCACTGCTGCGTGGTGATGCCACCGCCCAGCTCGCGGCTGATCGCCGGCAGGGCGACCGTGACCACGGTGCCGTCGAGGAACGTGACGAACGATGCGAGCACGGCGACCGAGATGACGAGCCGCTGCAGAGGGGTGAACGAGGCCACGAGCCCGACCCTACTCGCCGGTGGGGACATCTGGGCCGATGCAGGGGTTGGCGGGAGGCCTGCATCCGGCCTGCGTGGGGTCGGCGTGCGCGTGTCGACACGGTCGCGGGCGGCCTGTCGCATACCGTGGAGGGCATGAACGGGCCGGTGCTGAGCGGGGGCGTGATCGTCCTGGTCGCGGCGCTGCTGTGGCTGCTCTATTTCCTGCCTTCGTGGCGGGGGCAGCACCAGTACGACGCCGCCGAGCGCAATGCGTTGCGCCTGAACCGCGCCCTGCGCGTGCTCGCGGAGACCAGCGAGGCGCCCCGCGAGGTGGAGCTCGAGCTGAACGCCCGCACCGCGCTCGCGCAGCAGAAGCTGGCCAGGCGACTGCAGACGGACCGCGAGCAGGCGGATCTTCAGCGGTTGCGCGAGCAGCTCGCCGCCACGCACGCCGATCCTGCCTTCCGTCGCGCGCGCGCCCGTCGTCGGACCCGGCTCACCGCCACGGTGCTCTTCGTCCTCGCGCTGGGTGCGGTGGGCGTCGGCGTCTGGCAGCTGATGGCCGCCGGATCCTCCTTCCTGCTCTGGGCCGGTGGCGCGGTCGCGCTGCTCGCCCTGCTCATGCTGCAGCGGATGGCGGCGGTCGCCCGTCGCACCGCTCGCCGTGCGGCGCGCCTGGTGGCGCAGCCCGAGGCGAAGGACATGCCGGCCCGGGAGGCGGAGCTGCACGACCAGGGGCCGCGCACCTGGACGCCGCGCACGCTGCCGGAACCCCTCGTCTCGGTCGCCGGTTCCCGCGCGCACGCGGCCCGCGCCACGATCGACGCCCAGACCCTCGCCCGCGAGGCGGCCCGTGCCGCGGAGCTGCAGCGCAAGGCCGATGAGCTCGCTCCGCCGGCGCCCGCAGAGCTGCCCGCTCCGGCCGTCGCGCAGGACTCGCCGTATGCGCGGATGGGCTACGTCGACGACGCCGAGATCGAGGCGCACGTGCGCCAGCTGCTCGCCCAGCGCGCCGCGGGCTGAGCGGATCCGACACGCCCGGCGGGCGCCGTGACGGCCGCCGATGCCGAGTGCGCCCGCATGCCCGTGCTAGGCTGATCTGGTTCACGGGCCCATGGCGCAGTTGGTAGCGCGCTTCGTTCGCAATGAAGAGGTCGGGGGTTCGAATCCCCCTGGGTCCACCGGAACAGAAGGCCCCGAGCAGTCGCTCGGGGCCTTCGTCGTGTGGTCTGCACCTCCGCCGGCGTCGAGGTGAGGCGAGCGGATGGCGATCCGAGATCCTGCGCTGTGCTCGACTCTCGTCTCGTGATTGAATTGGTTAGCCTTACCTAACCAAGGAGATCGCCATGTCTTTCGATGATGCCGTCGTCACCGCGGTGACCGCCCACATGAACGGCGACCACGCCGACGACAACGTTCTGATCGCGCGCGCCTTCGGGCACCCCGCCGCCGCATCGGCGTCGATGATCGGGCTCGACGCCGATGCGGGGCGCTGGCGGGTCGCGGATTCCGACGGCGAGCATGAGCTGGTCGTGCCATGGCCGGGTGCTCCGCTCACCGAGCGATCCCAGATCCGCCGTGCCGCGGTGATGCTCTATCGCGCGGCCTGCGAGCGACTCGGCGTACCCGCGCGCGAAGAGCATGCGCCGGCGCCGCACGGGCACGGCGGCGCGGAGGGTGCTCCGGACGGTTTCGCCCGCCGGCTCCGCGAGGCGACGTGGAGCGATCATGGGGACAGCGAGGGTGCCACGTTCATGAGCGACATCATGCGCGGCCGGAGCGGCCTGCGCGAGTATGCGGAGCTGGCCGCTCAGCACTGGTTCCTCTACGAGGCGCTCGACGACGCCGCGCGCCTGCTCGCCGCCGATCCGCTCCTCGCGGCGCTGCACCCGGAGGGGCTCGGGCGCGTGGCCGCGCTCGAGCGCGACCTCGCCCACCTGTTCGGATCGGACTGGCGCGCCGGCATCAGGCCGGTTCCGGCGACCGCGGCCTACGCCGGGCGGATCCGCGAGCTTGCGAGCGAAGGCTGGCTTGCGGGCGTCGTCGCCCATCACTACACCCGCTATCTCGGAGACCTGTCCGGCGGTCAGGCGATCGCGCGTCGCGTGGCCGGACGGTTCGATCTCGACGGCGACGGGATCGCGTTCTACGACTTCACCGCGGTGGGGGATCCTGCCGTGTTCAAGGACTCGTACCGGCGCGTGCTGGACGAGCTGGGGGAGTGCCTCGACGCCGACGAGCAGGGGCGGATGCTCGACGAGGTGCGGGCGGCGTACCGATTCAACACGGACGTGTTCCTCGATCTCGGAGCGGCGCAGCTGTCCGCTTGACGAGGATCCGACGCGCACGACTCTCCGAAGCCCCCGGCCCTGCGGTCGGGGGCTTCGTGGTTTGCGCGGCGTGATTAGGTGAGGCTAACCTAAGTAAAGGTTGAGAATCTGCTGAACCTCCATCCGTCCACTCTGAGATCGACCTCCTGTGAGGAGAACAGTCCGTCGTGAACACCATCAGTCCCGTGCGAAGGCCGAGAGCCTTGCTCACCCTCGTCACCTCTGCGGCTCTTGCCGTCGGTGCGCTGCTGGCCCCCGTGGCCGCCGTTGCGGCGCCCACCGACAGCACCGTGTCCGAAGCCACTCTGGACTGGGGGGTGAAGTCCTCGTTCGTCGGCTACGTGAAGAGCCCGATCGCTCACGGCCAGGTGCAGACCGTCGGGTCCACCGGCGCCGGTTTCCACTGGTCGGGCGGCAGCGGCAGCGCGTCCGCCGACCTGGCCGATGCCTCCGTCGAGTTCGGCGCGGGGGACGGCGTGCACTTCACCGGGCACGCGATGAACGGCGTGAACGCGCTGGATCTGACCTTCACGCACCCGCAGATCGTCGTGTCCGGCGGTGGGGCCACGCTGCTGCTCGACGTGACCGGACGCGAGTTCAAGAGCACCACCGAGCCCGGCGAGCTGTTCACCCGCAACGCCGTCGAGTTCGCCACGGTCGCCCTGGGATCCCCGCAGGTCTCGGGGGCGACCTACACCTGGGCGAACGCGGCGGTCACGCTCACCGCGGACGGCGCCGCGGCCTTCGGCGGCTTCTACGCGGCCGGAACGGCGCTGGATCCGCTCACCCTGACCGCGACCGTGAGTGCGCCGGCCGCGCCGACCGCCACCGTGCTCACCGCCGCGCCCGATACGTTCGACGAGGGCGGCAGCACCCTGCTGACCGCCGCCGTGTCGCCGGCTGCCGCGGGGACGGTGACCTTCCGCGACGGCGACGGCATCATCGGAACCGCGGCGGTCGCGAGCGGATCCGCGTCGATCACCGCGTCCGGCCTGACGGCGGGCGCGCACGCCGTCAGCGCGAGCTTCGCTCCGGACGACCGGGCAGCGTTCCAGTCCTCCGCCTCGAACGCCGTCACGGTGACGGTGAAGGGGCGCACGACCGAGCCTGAGCCCGGCACATTCACCCCTGCCGTCCAGGTCTTCCTCGCCGACGGCGTCACGCCTGCGGGTGGGACGCCGCTCTACACGGGTGACGAGATCGTGGTGAAGGGCGTCGGCTTCGATCCGGCGGCCAACGTCGGCGGGCGCGGTGTGCCCGTGCCCGCGACCCTTCCGCAGGGCGACTACGTCGTGTTCGGCAGCTTCGGCGCCGACTGGCGCCCCTCGCAGGGAGCGGCGTCCAGCACGCGCAAGGTCGCCACCCAGGGGTGGGCGCTGACCGCCGCGACGCTGGACGCGATCCCGGCGCAGTACCGCGAGACGGTGCGCGCGCAGTGGGTGGAGCTCGCCTCCGACGGATCCTTCACCTGGCGGACGACGCTCAAGCCCGCCGACGGCGCGGCCGGCACCTACGGCGTCTACACCTACGCGGCGGGCGGACAGAAGAACGCCGCCCAGGAGATCGGCGTGACGCTCGACTTCCGCGGCGATCGTCCGGTGCAGCCCGAGCCTCAGCCCACGGTCGAGATCATCCTCCCCGTCGGTGTGCAGGCGCGCCCCGGCGACACCGTCACGTTCCGGGTCTCGGACCTGAAGCAGGGCGACGCGGTGCGCTTCGAGGTGCACTCCGACCCGATCGACGCCGGCCGTGCCGTCGCGGACGCCTCCGGCGTCGCGCGCACGACGTGGACGGTCCCGGCCGACTTCCCCGCCGGCGCGCACGAGCTGCAGGTGTTCCGCGATGTCCAGCCCGCACCGGAGGCCGCGTTCGTGACCCGGGCCTTCACCGTCGGCGAGGCGCCGAGTCCGAAGCCTCCGGTGGTCACGCCCTCGACTCCCGCGGAGACCGGCCCGACGATCCCCGCCTGCGTCGCACGGGTCGTCGACGGCGGCAGCCTCGACTGGGGCCTCAAGCAGAGCTTCCGCTCGTACGTCGAGGGCCCCATCGCGAAGGGCGCCTTCTCCGGGGGCTCCTTCTCCGCGAGCAGCGGCGCGCTGAACACGGACTCGGGCGTGCGAGGACGGATCGTCTTCTCCGGCGCGATCACCGCGACAGGGCACAACGGCCTGCTGGACTTCCGGCTCGCCTCGCCGACGATCGTGCTCAACGGGTCCGGATCCGCGGCGCTCTACGCGCAGGTGACCTCGACCGACACCACCGGCAAGCCGGCGACGAGCGGCACTGTGCACTTCGCCGACCTGTCGTTCGGGTCCGCCGCGATCTCCGGATCGAGCGTGTCGGTGCAGGGCGCTCGCGCCACCCTCACCAGCGCGGGTGCGACGGCGTTCGCCGGGTTCTACGGCGCCGGCACGGCGCTCGACCCGGTCTCGTTCCGTGTCGAGCTCGGCGCGCAGACGCCCTGCGACGAGACGACGGATGCGGCGAGCGGATCGCTCGCGATGACCGGCGGCGACTCGCCGGCCTTCCCGATCGCGATGAGCGTCCTGATGCTTCTCGCCGGTCTGACCCTGGTCGCCATCCGCCGCCGTCGCGCGGCCTGATCGAACCGATGACGGATGCCCGCCCGACGGATGACGGGCGGGCATCCTCGCGCATGGAGGCTTCATGAACATCACACGCCTGTCCGCCCTCGCCGCCGTTCTTCTCGGCGGCGCATTCATCGCCGCGCCCACGGCGACCGCCGCGACGCCGGAGCCGACCACGGCCTCGTCGGCGCCCGCCTGCACAGTCCAGGGCGGCGTGCTCACCTGGGGTGTCAAGGAGTCCTTCCGCTCCTACATCTCGGGCAGCATCGCCAAGGGGAGCTGGGAGACGAGCGCCGGCGCGACCTACGCCACGCCCTCGTTCGCCTTCACCGGGGCGACCGGTGAGATCGATCCCGCCGGCGGATCGGGACACGTGACCTTCCCCGGCTCCGTGCATTTCACGGGGCACGGAGGGATCCTCGATCTCACCATCTCGTCGCCGACGCTGCAGATAAGCAGCGACGGACGAGCGGTGCTGCTGCTCGACGTCCGCGGCACCGACACCTCCGGCGCCCCCGCCGTGGATCAGAAGCAGGCCGAGATCGGGATGCTGGCTGCTGCCCCCGCGGTCGACGCGACCGCGGGAACGCTGACTCTCACCGCGGCGCCGGTGACGCTCAGCGCCGCGGGGGCGCCCGCCTTCGGCGGCTTCTACGCCGAGGGGGAGGAGCTGGATCCGGTCACCGCGACCGTCCAGCTCTCGTGCGCCGCCCCGGAGCCGACTCCGGCGTCGACCCCGTCGCCGTCGCACGCGGGGGCGCACGCGGCCACGGTCGAGGCCGAGCCGGCCACCGTGCCGTGGATCCCGATCGCGCTCGGCGCCGTCGTCGTCGCCGGAGGTGCCGTCGCCACCGCGGTCGCGATCCGCCGGCGTCGCTGAGGGCGCGACTCGACCGCAGTCTCCTGCCGCGGCGCCCCTCAGGCCGGGCGTCGCGGCAGGATGATGCCGTGGCCGGTGACCGGGTGCGTGATCACCTCGACCGGCGTGCGATAGACGGCGGACACCGTCGCCTCGGTCAGCACCTCGGCGGGCGTCCCACAGGCGGCGACCCGGCCCTCCTGCAGCAGCAGGATCCGGTCCGCGAACGCGGCGGCCAGATTCAGGTCATGCAGGATGATCAGCACGGCGTCCCCGGCCTGCGCGTGCGCTCGAGCGAGCGAGAGCAGCGCCTCCTGGTGCCCGAGGTCGAGGGCGGCCGTCGGCTCGTCGAGCAGCAGCATGCCCGTGCGCCCGGCGATCACCCGCGCGAACGCGGTGCGCGCCCTCTCGCCGCCCGACAGGGTCGGCACGGCGCGTTCTGCGAGATGGGCGATGTCCGCGGCGGAGATCGCCTCGGCGACGGCCTCGTCGTCCTCCGCGGATCTCGGGGTGCGACGCCACGGAGCTCGTCCCATCCGCACCACCTCGTGCACCGCGAACGGGAACGCCGTGCCGTTCTCCTGCAGCAGCACTCCGCGTCGCCGAGACAGATCGCCCAGGCTCCACGCCGTCAGCGGTCGATCGTCGACGAGCACATCCCCGGCGTCGGGGCGCATGTCTCCGGCGAGCACGCCCAGCAGGGTCGATTTGCCGGCCCCGTTGGGTCCGAGCACGGCCAGCACCTCCCCGGCGTGCAGGGCGAGATCCACGCCGTCGAGCAGCGCCCTCCCGCCGCGCACGACCTGCACCGCGCGCAGTTCGCAGACGGTCGTCGCGCTCATGCCCAGCCTCCCGCGGATCGCCGGGTGCGGCGCAGCAGCCAGAAGAAGAACGGACCGCCGATCAGCGAAGTCAGGATGCCCAGGGGCAGATCGGCCATCGGCACGATCGTGCGCGCTCCGAGGTCCGCAAGAGTGAGCAGAAGCGCACCGCCCAGAGCGCTCGCCACGATCAGCGAACGGTGCGAGGGCCCGAGGAGCATCCGCATGAGGTGCGGCACGACCAGGCCCACGAACGCGATGATCCCGGCGAAGGCGACCGCCGCGCCCACCAGCAGCGCGACGAGCACGATCGTTCCGAGGCGAAGACGCTCCACGTGCACGCCGAGATGCCCGGCGGTGCGCTCCCCGAGCGAGAGCAGATCGAGCCGGTGCGCGATGAGCAGTGCGATCAGGATGCCGACGAGAAGGAGCGGCAGGATCACGGCCGCCTGCGGCCATCGGCTGCCCGCGAGGCTGCCGAGCTGCCAGAACACGATCTGCTCCCGCGACTGGGTGTCGCCGAGGAAGGTGAGCAGCGCGATCGCCGCGCCGGCGACGGCGTTGACGGCGATGCCGGTCAGGATCAGCGTGACCACCTCGGTGCGTCCGCCGGCGCGGCTGAGCGCGTAGACGGCGAGGCTGACGCCGAGACCGGCGACGAAGGCGAAGACCGGCACGGTCCACGGGCCCAGTGCGTTCAGCCCGAAGACGATGCAGACCCCTGCGCCGACCGCGGCCCCCGAGGACACGCCGACGACTCCCGGCTCGGCGAGAGGGTTGCCGAAGACCGCCTGCATCAGCAGGCCCGCGACGGCCAGCGCCGCACCGACCAGCATCGCCATCGCGACGCGCGGGAACCGGATCGACCACAGCGTCGCCGTCGCGATCTCGTCCGGCTGCCGCAACGCGGTCGCGCCGAGCGGGCGCAGCAGCGCGCCGAGCACCTCGTCCGGAGGCACGGGGAGCTGGCCGATCCCTGCGGACACGACCACCGCGACGACGAGCGCGAGGCCGAGACCGCCGGGGACGAGAACCCGTGCGCTCCGGGTGCGCGGCTTCGACGGGCGCGGCGGGGAGACCGCCTCCGGAGGCGCCGGGGGAGAGGAGGGCATGGAGCTATCTTAGGATAGGCTTACTTAACTTGATGCCGGAGGGTGGACGCGTGGGACGAAGAGTCACGAGGATCGCCGCGGCGATCGGATCAGCCCTCCTCGTGCTCGCCCTGGCGGCCTGCGATGCCGGAGCCGCGCAGGTCGCGGCCCCGGCGTCGACCTCGCCCGCTCTGCCGGCCCTCAGCTCACTGACCCCGGTCGATGATCCGCGCGCGGTCGAAGGCCCGTCCACGGTCGTGATCGGCGGACCGGCACTGCCGCCGATCGTCGCCCCTGCGCCGCAGCTGCCCGTCACCGTGCGTTCCGCCGATGGCGGAGGGCGCGAGGTGACCGTGCGCGACACCTCCCGCATCGTGGCGCTCTCGCTCAGCGGTACCGTCGCCGAACTCGTGCACGCACTGGGGCTCGGCGACCATCTGGTCGGACGCGACGTCTCCACGAATCTGCCGGAGACGGCGACGCTTCCGGTGGTCACCAAGAAAGGCCACACGATCGATGCCGAGGCCGTTCTCGCGCTGAAGCCCACGCTGATCCTCACCGACGGCTCGATCGGCCCGACCGACGTCGTGCTCCAGCTCGGCGACGCCGGGATCCCCGTCGTCACGATCGATCGAGCGACCGACGCCGAGAGCACCTACCGCGCGATCGGCCAGGTGGCGGCGGCGCTCGGCATCGCCCCGGCCGCGGAGACGGTGAACACCGCCCTGCGCGCGGCGATGGAGAGCAAGACCGCAGAGATCGCGCGGCTGCTGCCCGCCGACCCGTCCAGAAGGCCGCGCGTGGTCTTCCTCTACGTGCGCGGCGCGGCCGGCGTGTACTACCTGTTCGGCAAGGGCAGCGGAGCGGACAGCCTCATCTCGTCGGTCGGCGCCGTCGACGCGGCATCCGAAGCCGGGTGGGTCGGAGAACGGCCGCTGACACCGGAAGCCCTCGTGAAGATCGACCCCGATGTGATCCTCGTCATGACGAAGGGACTGGAGAGCGCGGGCGGCATCGACGGTCTGCTCGCCGCGCAGCCCAGCATCGCGCTGACCACCGCGGGCGAGCACCGACGGATCATCGATGCGGAGGACACCCGGATCTTCGCGGCGGGCACCCTTCTCCCCGACATCATGGACGGCCTCGCCCGAGCGCTCTACGCACCCGACCCCGGCGCTCAGGGCTGAACCTGAGGGACAGCCGGGGCCGCGGCCGCACGGCGGCTTCCCTAAGATGTCGAGCATGCCCGCTGAACTGCCCATCGGCACGCTCCTGGACTCCGACGCCCCCGCCTTCCTGCAGGCGTCGCGGCTCAACCGCCACACTTTCTGGTGCGGGCAGAGCGGGTCGGGGAAGACCTACGCGCTCGGCGTGCTGCTCGAGCAGCTGCTGCTGCACACCCGGCTGCCACTGGTCGTGTTCGATCCGAACTCGGACTTCGTCTCGCTCGGGACGGTGCGCGACGACGCGCCCGCTGCGGAGGCGGACCTCCTGCGGGACCGCGACGTGCGCGTGCTGCACTCCGCTCCGGGCCACGCGCAGCGGCTGCTCGTGCGCTTCGTCGACATGGACGTCCGCTCACGCGCGACGATGCTCCAGCTGGATCCGATCCGCGACGCCGAGGACTACAACCTCATGCTGCGGATCGACACCCAGTACCTCATCGACGAGGACCAGCCCGTCGTCGAGTGGCTGCGCTCGACCGGGGACCCCGGCTACGCCCGCATCGCGACGCGGATCGAGAACCTCGGCCTCCCGGAATGGGACATGTGGGCATGGGACCGCAGGGACGTCACCGACATCGTGGGGGACCGCGCCGACGCCACGGTGGTCGACCTCGGCCATTTCGCGACCCCGGCGCAGATGCAGACCGCAGCGCTCGCCGTGCTCGATGAGCTCTGGGCGCGGCGGCACGAGCGCGTCGGCCGGCTCATCGTGATCGATGAGGCGCACAACCTCTGCGGACCTGAGGCGTCGACGCCGCTGCAGCGGATGCTCACCGAGCGCATCGTGCAGATCGCGGCGGAGGGCCGCAAGTACGGACTCTGGCTGCTGCTGTCGACGCAGCGCCCCTCGAAGGTGCACCCGAACGTGATCTCCCAGTGCGACAACCTCGCGCTCATGAGGATGAGCGCCGAGCGCGACCTCGCCGAGCTCGGCCAGGTGTTCGGCTTCGCCCCGCGTGAGATCCTGGAGCGCTCGCCGCGGTTCGCCCAGGGTCAGGCGCTCTTCGCGGGAGGCTTCGCAGCCGAGCCGCAGCTCGTGCAGATGGGATCCCGGCTCACGCACGAGGGCGGATCCGACGTGCCGATCGCACTGCGCTGAGACGAGAGAACCCCCGGACCCATGAGCACGACCACCCTCTACCTCATCCGGCACGCGGAGGCGGCGCACGCGGACGAGGGTGCCGATCCTGGCCTGTCCGAGCGCGGCGAGCAACAGGCGGCCCTCGTCGCGACGCGGCTGCGCGCCGCGCTCCCTGGCGGCGAGGCGGGGGAGATCCTGCACGGATCACGGCGTCGCGCGAGGCAGACCGCGCAGATCCTCGCCGACGCTCTCCCGGGGTGGCGGGCGCGACACAGCGCGGACGCGGAGGACAGGACCCCGGTCCCGAGCGACCTGTCCACCATGCCGGCGCGGTATCACGCGCTGCTCCGCGGGGTGCCGTCGGCGGAGAGGGATCCCGAGGGGCGACGCCTGGACGCCGCCCTCGAATCCCTGGGAGAGGTGGCGGACCATGACCGAGCGCTCATCATGGTCACCCATGCGTTCGTCGTGGCATGGTTCGTCCGCGCGGTTCTCGAGGCCCCCACCTGGCGGTGGGTGAGCCTGCCGATCAGCAACGCGTCCTTGACCGTGCTGCGCTGGGAGACCGGGGTGGAGCCTCGGGTGCTCGGGCTCAACGACACCGGGCATCTGCGCGCGCCGTCCTGAGGCCGCTGCGCTGAGCCAGTACGGATACCCACCCAGGATCGGACAGGAGCGAGATGAACGACGTGGTGGCCCTCGGCACCAACGGCTGGCAGCGATTCTGGAACCGCGGCGGGTGGTGGAAGGCGTTGATCGCCGTGGTCGCCTACTACCTGCTCTATCAGTACGTGCCCCTCTGGACCCTCGGGCCGTTCGTCGGCGGTCTCACGGATCCTGCGGCGAAGATCCTGGTCACGACAGGCGTGCCGATCGCGTTCGGCTGCGTGGTGCTGATCGTGTTCGCGTGGTCGATCGGCTGGCTGCGCGAACTGTTCGGCCGGCAGCCGATCCGGGGCCGCGGATGGATGTGGATCGCCGTCGCGATCACGCTGCTGTTCAACGTGCTGCACTTCGCGACGATCGACTACGCGACCGCCGGGGCGGGGATCGTCCTCGCCTGGATCATCACCGGCCTGTTCATCGGGTTCGCCGAGGAGGTGCTCACACGGGGCCTGGTGGTGAACCTCATGCGCAAGGCGGGGCATCGCGAGCTCACCGTCGCACTCGTCTCCGCGGCGCTGTTCGCGGCGATGCATGCCGGCAACATGTTCAGCGGGCAGGCGCTCCTGCCCACGCTGGTGCAGCTCGTCTACACCTTCGCCTTCGGCATCTGCATGTATCTGGCCCTGCGGGTCACCGGCGCCCTGATCTGGCCGATCCTGCTGCATGCGACCACCGACCCTTCGATCTTCCTGCAGTCGGCCTACCCCGCCGCGGGTCCGCTCACGGGCTTCGCGGCGTCGGGCAACATCGTGGTGATCATTGCCGGTCTCGTCCTCCTGATCTTCATCCGCGGTCGGGTCGCCGTCCCGGAAGCCCCGCGGGACGGCGCCCTTCCTCGATCCTGAGGCCGAGCCGCGCCGGTTTCGTCCGCGGGCGTGACAGCGAGGAAGATGGAACCCATGGGTGAAACGACCTCCTGCGGGCCGGACTGCGCGTGCGGCGCTCCGCCGCGCGACGTGCTGTCCGGCGGGCGCATGGCGCTTCCGCTGCTCGGCGCGCGTGAGACAGGCGGGGGAGACGCGGTCGGACGACACGCGATCGCGCAGGTGCGGGTCCCCGCCGGATCCTTCGTCATGGGCGATTCCTCGGGCGATGAGAACCGGGGCGACGGCGAGACGCCCCGGCATCGGGTCGCGCTCGAGGGCTTCGAGATCGACGCGACCACCGTCACGAACGCCGACTTCGCCCGCTTCGTCGAGGCCACCGGCTACCGTACGGAGGCGGAGACCTTCGGCTTCTCCGCCGTGTTCCACCTGGCCGTGAGTGCACCAGACGCCGACGTCATGGGCCCGGCCGCCGGCACCCCGTGGTGGTACGGCGTGCGCGGCGCGGACTGGGCGCACCCCGGCGGATCCCGCTCGGATGTGGACGGACTCGCCGACCACCCCGTCGTGCATGTGAGCTGGAACGACGCCGCGGCCTACAGTGCATGGGCGGGCCGCCGGCTGCCCACCGAAGCCGAGTGGGAGTACGCCGCCCGCGGCGGGCTGGACGGGGCGAAGTACCCGTGGGGCGACGAGGAGCCGGACGACGGCGGGTGGCGCACGAACATCTGGCAGGGCGCCTTCCCGCGCGAGAACACCCTCGACGACGGCTGGCTGACGACGGCTCCGGTGCGCGCCTTCGCCGCCAACGGCTACGGACTGTTCCAGCCCGTCGGCAACGTGTGGGAGTGGTGCGCGGACTGGTTCGATCCGCGCGCCTACGAGCGCTCGGCCGAGGCGGATCCGCGTGGCCCCTCGCTGGGCATGGCGCGCGTGCTGCGCGGCGGCAGCTACCTGTGCCACATCTCCTACTGCAATCGCTACCGGAACTCCGCGCGCAGCTCGAACACGCCCGACTCGTCGATGGGCAACGCCGGATTCCGCACCGTCTCGCTCCGAACGGAGAACGTATGAGCACCAGCCGCTTCCCCCGGCGCGTCTACGACCGCGGCGAGGAGCCGGACGCCCGGTTCACGCTCGCGAACGAGCGCACGTTCCTGGCGTGGATCCGTACCTCCCTCGCGCTGCTCGCGGGTGGTGTCGCGCTCGAGGCGCTGGGCCTGGGCATGCACCCCGGATTCCGGCACGCGGCGTCGATCCTGCTCATCGTGGCGGGTCTGCTGACCCCCGTGCAGGCGTGGCTGGGCTGGATGCGCACCGAGCGCTCGCTGCGGGAGTCGACCCCGCTGGGCCCGCCGTGGATCGCGATCCCGCTCGCCGTCGTGGTCGTGGCGACCGGGATCCTGGTGCTGCTCGGGGTGCTGCTGGCGTGACCGGCGAACCGGAGCGGGTCTTCGACCCCGGCCTGCAGCCCGAGCGCACCGCCCTGGCGTGGCGGCGGACCGCGCTCGCGCTCGCCGGAGGATCCGTGGTCATCATGCGTATCCTGCCGTCCGTGATCGGCGGGGCGGCGCTCGCGCTCGGGTTCGCCGGCCTCGCTCTCGCACTGATCGTGCTGGTCGGCTCGCACCGGCGCTACCGGCGCCAGCACAGGGCGCTCACCTCGACCGAACCGGTCGTGCTGCGCTCGGGCTGGCCGGTCGCCGCGCTGACCGGCGCGACGCTGCTCGTCGGCGTGCTCTGCCTGCTGTTCGTGCTCGGCCGGGCGTGAGCCCCTGTCGGGAGGGCCGCCGGTGGCGATGCCGCGGCAAGGTATGTTTCGAGGGACGAGAAGACCATGATCGGTGAGATCGTCCTCAGGCCGGGACGGCGACGAGCTCCGACATCGAGGTGATCAGAGGCAGGATGAGCGACGCACGCGTACCTTCGGGCGGGAGTCCACTGCGCAGATTCCGGATCGCACACGAACGAGAGCTGATCCGGGTGCTCCGGGTCAGGGGACCGCTCACGCGTCAGGAGCTGATCGATGAGACGGGGCTCTCCCGCACCACGCTCTACGCGATCATCGGCGAGCTTCTGGAAGCGGGGGCGATCGTCGAGTCGCCGTCGCGCGAAGCTCCCCGCCGTGGCAGACCCGTCTCCGTGATCTCGCTGGATCCGCGGTCCTCCTCGGTCGTCGGTGTGGAGATCGGGCGGACGCACATCGGGGTCGTCGTCGCGAATCTCGCGCACGAGGTCATCGCCAGCGTCTCCCAGGCCTTCGAGCTGGAGAGGACCGCCGACGAGATAGCGAGAGGCGCCATCGACGCCGTTCATGACGCCTTCACGGAGAACGGACTGTCCTTCGGCCGCCTCGATGCGATCGTGATCGGCATTCCCCTCTTCTTCGGGGGGACATCCGAGGGAGGGGAAGAGCTGCAAGCCGACCTCGGCGAGCGCATAGGGCAGGCATTCGGGGTGCAGCCCGTGTTCGAGAACAACGCACGCCTGGTAGCTCTTGCGGAGATGCAGTTCGGATCGGCCGCGGGCGTGGACGATCTCCTCTACGTGCATCTGGACGAGGGCGTCGGGGGAGGAATCGTCCTCGGGCGACGCCTGATCGTCGGGCCGCACGGACGCGCCGGAGAGCTCGGCCATGTCAGCGTGAGTGCGGAGGGCCCCGTGTGCTGGTGCGGGGGAAGGGGGTGCCTTGAACGGTACCTGGCACTTTCCGAGCTCTCCGAGAGGACCGGATTCCCCATCGCGGACCTTCTCGGCGCGCCGGACCTCGCTGATCGGATCGATGAACAGATCGGACTTCTCGCGCGCGTGGTCGCGGGCCAGCTGAGTGCGCTCGATCTGAGGGTCGTCATCCTCGGAGGCGTGCTCGGGAACGTCGATGGCGTGGCCGCTCGGGTGGCCGACCATCTCGCGTCGATCGTGCCCGCGTACATCCGCGAATCCGTCGAGGTGCGGGCAGCTTCTCTGGGCGCTTTGGGCTCGGCGCGCGGCGGAATCGTCCTGAGCCTCGCGGGGGGAGCATCGGCCGTCACGGATTAATTCCGAAAACTTGACATTAATCACTGCGCGTTCGTATCCTCGGGTGACGGCGCGGGATTTCCGGCCGGATCCCGCGCAACGACAACGATGTCAGGAGCACCTGCGATGCGTGAACGACCCCTGCGACCGGCCAGAGCCGATCGTCCCTTCGGATGGCGAGACAAGGTCGGATACCTGCTCGGCGATTTCGGCAACGACTTCGTCTTCATCTTCGCCTCGTCATTCTTGATGGTGTTCTACACCAACGTCGCAGGATTGGATCCGGCTGCGGTGGGACTCATCTTCCTGATCGTTCGGGTGATCGACGCGTTCGTCGATGTCGCATGGGGGCGGTTCCTCGACACGCATCGGGCCTCCCCGCGCGGACGGTTCCGTGTGTGGATCGGCCGGATGGCGCTGCCGCTCGCGGTGGTGAGCGCATTGCTCTACGTGCCGATGATCGGAGACTGGGCGTACGGCGTCCGTCTCGCCTATGCGGGCATCACGTATCTGCTGTGGGGCTCGTGCTTCTACATGATGGTCAACATCTCGTACGGCTCGATGGCCTCGGTCATGACCGAGGACCCGGCGCAACGCTCGGCTCTGTCCGTCTGGCGGTCGACGGGCGCTTCCGCCGCAGGACTCTTCGTCGGAGTGGTGCCTCCGCTTTTCATCTACGCGACGGTGGACGGCGTGTCACAGGTCCATCCCATGAACCTCTTCCTCACGGCGACCGCGTTCGCGGGCGGGGCGCTGGTCTTCCTGCTTCTTTGCTACAGGATGACCAACGAGCGGGTCGTCGTCGCGCCGTCTGCGCAGAGAAGGGGACTCGGCACCGTACTGGGGGCTCTCTCCAGGGACAAGGCGCTGCTGACCCTGGTCCTCGCCAACCTCGTGATGATGATCGGCCAATTCCTCTCGCAGTCGATGGCGCCGTACCTCTGGCTCAACTACTTCAACAACGGCCAGCTGTCATCGATCGCGGCCGTTCTCGGCATCGCGCCAGTGCTGCTCATCGCCCCCTTCGCCACCCGGCTCGGGCGCAGGTTCGGGAAGAAGGAGATCGCCATCGTCGCGGGTGCCGTCGCGACAGGAATGCATCTGCTGACCTTTCTCCTGCACGTCACGAACCCGTGGGCGTTTCTCGGGCTCACCTTCCTCGGAAACCTCGGCATGTCCTTGTTCATGCTTCTGGTGTGGGCGTTCATCACGGACGTCATCGACGCCATCGACGTCAAGACCGGCAGCCGCGAGGACGGCACGGTCTACGCGATCGTCGTCTGGGCGCGCAAGCTCGGGCTCGCCGCGGTCGGCGGCCTCAGCGGCTTCGCCTTGGCAGCGATCGGCTTCCATGCGGGGCAGGCGACGCAGAGCCACGAGACGGTCGCCGGGATCTACGCCATCGCGACGCTGGGGCCGGCGATCCTGTTCGCGCTCTTCACGCTGGTCATGTGGTTGCTCTATCCGCTCACGCGTGCCCGAGTCGAAGCCAATGCCGCAGCGCTCGCTTCCCGCCGCGCCGCGCCGGTCGTCGTCGACTGACCACTTCCTTCAGATACAGAAAGCAGCACACTCATGGATGAAATCCTCGCCGCCCTGTTCGCCACCAGTGAGACGCGGTCGGCGTCGCCTGCCCCCGTACCGACCGGCGCTCGTTGGGGAGACCGGTCTCTGCCGCACGCCGAGCGCGCATCCGCGCTTCTGGAGGCGCTGACGCTCGAGGAGAAGTCCGCGCTGCTCTACGGGCGGGGCCTCAAACTGTCACCGGAGCGCAACGTCTGGCAGGCATGGGTGAAGGGCAACGACCGGCTGGGCATCCCCGACGTCACCCAGGGGGACAGCCCCGCGAGCGCGCTGGTCGGACCGCCTCATGTCACGCAGATCCCGTCCGAGCACTCTCTCGGTGCCTCGTTCGACCAGGGCAGCACCCGGAGGGCCGCGCGCGTGCTCGCAGCGCAGGTCCGGCGCCTCGGATACGGGGTGTGGCACGCTCCGACTCTGGACATCACCCGGGATCCTCGCCACGGGCGCGTACACGAGAATTTCGGAGAGGACGGTTATCTCGTGTCGCTTGCGGGTGAGGCGTACGCTCGCGGATTCGATGATGAGCGTGTCGTACCCGACCTGAAGCACTTCGGAATGAATGCGGTGGAGACAGATCGCCTCACGACCGACTACGTCATCGACACGGACAGGCTGATCGGCCACTACCTGGCACCCTTCCGATCGGTGCTGGCCAACACGCGGATCTCGATGATCATGACCGCCTACGCGAAGGTCAACGGCGTGCATGTGAATGATCTCCCCGACTACTTCGACCTCCTGCGCAAGGACTGGGGGTTCGAGGGCATCGTCCGCAACGACGCGATGGCGGTGCACTCCCTCGCGTCGCTGAGTCACGGGATGGACCAGGAGTTCCGCGACGAGGAGTTCTTCGGCTCGGTACTGCTGTCGGAGATCGCCGCGGGCCGATTCGACGAGGCGGACGTCGACGCTGCGGTTCTCCGCATCCTCACCACGATGCTCCGGACCGGTCTCTTCGACGACGCGCCTGTCCCGACCGAGTGGACAGGGCCGACAGAGGAGGAGACCGCTGCCGTCCGCGATGCCGCGGCACGCGGAGTCGTCCTGCTGGAGAATCGCGGGGCCCTTCTTCCCCTCGACCCCTCGGCCGCACCACGGATCGCGGTCTTCGGCCCGGCCGCCATCGACGATGCGATCGCGGGCGGACCCACCCGGCCGATCCTCGACCGGGACACGTTCCTCGATGCATTGCGCTCGGGAATGCCGGGCGCCGTGATCGAGCATGCGCCGGCTCTGGGACCCGTCGCGCTCACCGACGCGTTCCCCGGATTCGCCGAGCTCCCCATCGGCGCTTTCACGCACGACGGCGTGGAAGGCCTCCGCGTGACGTTCTTCGACGACGCCGGTGAAGAGCTCGAGACACGGGGAGGGGCAGGCCTGTCCCTTCAGACCGCGAACTGGGCCTTCGGCGGCGTGAGTCCTGGCATCTCGCCCGTCCGGGGAACGGTGCGGGCGCGCTGGGTCGGCACGTGGGCCTCCGAGGCGGGCGACCACGTGTTCGACGTCGTCACCGGCGGAACGCTCACGTTGCGGATCGATGGCGATGTCGTGCTCCAGCACGACGGGCGCGGCTACCAGTCGGAGCGGTCAGAGGCCGCCGTGACGATGGCGGCGGGGGAGCACCTCGTCGAGGCAGAGTACCTTTTGCCGGATCCGCGTCAGGGCGCATTCGTCGAAAGCTCCGCGGGGGCTGTGAAGATCGGCGTGATGGACCCGTCGGGGGCGATTCCGACAGCGCTCCGCGAGGTCGCTTCGCGGGCCGCGGCGGCGGACCTCGCGATCGTCGTCGTCCGCGACATCGCGAGTGAGGGATTCGATCGGCTGACGCTGCGTTTGCCCGGTCGCCAGGACGAGCTCATCAGCGCCGTCGCGGCAGCCAACCCGCGTACCGTCGTGGTGCTCGAGACGGCGAGCGCCGTGCTCACCCCGTGGCGGGAGAGCATCGGTGCTCTCGTGCAGGGCTGGTATGGCGGAAGCCGTGGCAATGCCGCGATCGTCGACGTGCTCACGGGCGAGAAGGATGCCTCGGGACGACTCCCGGTGACCTTCCCCGCCCGGGATGAGGACCTTCCGACCTTCGCCGCGATCCGTTTCCCCGGTGTCGACAAGGTGATCCGCATGGATGAGGACGAGACCGGGTACCGCTTCTTCTCGCGCTCCGCATCACCTGATGTCGCCTACCCGTTCGGATACGGCTTGTCCTACGCATCCGTCGAGATCGGGGATCTGTCGGCGCCGGCCAGCGTCATCATCCCTGTTGGTGCTGCGGACAGCGGCGCACGAACAGATCGAGTCCCCGTCACCGTGACCGTCCGCAACACCGGCGGCAGAGCGGGCACCGTCGTTCCGCAGCTGTACGTGACATCGCCCGGGTCGGAGACGGCTCAGCTCAAGGCGTTCGCTTCCGTGGATCTGGAGCCCGGTGAACAGCGGGTCGTCGACCTGTCCATCGCCTGGGCCGACCTCGCGGTCTTCCGCGGCGGCGCATGGAGCATCCCGGAGGGGACTCACCTGTTCCGCGTCGGAGCGCACGCCGAGGACGATCTGATGCGCGCCGAGGTGGAGGTGGTCGTCCGATGAGCGCGGAGCGTCGTCCCAACGTCGTCATGATCCTCACCGATGACCATGCCTCGCGCACGATCGGGGCCTACGGATCCGAGATCAACGCGACGCCGCGGATCGATGAGATCGGCAAGGCGGGCTGGCGGTTCGACCACTGCATGGTGGGCAACGCGCTCTGCTCACCGAGCCGGGCGTCCATTCTGACGGGCACGCACAGCCATGTGAACGGCGTCACCACCCTGGTCACGCCGATCGACGCCAGTCAGCCCACGTTCGTCTCCCAGCTGAAGGCCGCCGGCTATCGGACTGCGATGATCGGCAAATGGCACATGGGCCACGGCGAAGGCCATGACCCCCAGGGATTCGACTACTGGGACGTGCTCATCGGAGCCGACGGGCAGGGCGAGTACTGGAATCCACTGTTCCTCTCCGCCGAGGGGGAGCACGTGGTCGAGGGCTATGCGACGGATGTCATCACCGACATGGCCCTGAACTGGGTGGACTCGCTCCAGGGCGATGACCCCTGGTGCGTGCTGATCTACCACAAGGCCCCCCATCGACCTTGGCAGCCGAAGCCCGAGCACGCGGCGCTGTACCGCAACGCGATCCCGCTCCCGGACACCTTCGATGACGACTACGAGTCGCGATCGAGCTCGGTACGTCGTGCGCTGATGCGCGTCGCCGACAGCCTCAACGTGGATGACCTCAAGCAGGACGTGCCAGAGGGACTCGACTACGACGCGGCTGCGCGCTGGAAGTATCAGCGACTCATGGAGGACTACCTGGCGTGCGTGCACAGCGTCGACGAGAACGTCGGCCGCGTCATCGACTGGCTGCGCGCGCGCGGCGACTTCGATGACACCCTGTTGATGTACGCCTCGGACCAGGGCTTCTTCCTCGGCGAACACGGGTGGTTCGACAAGCGGCTGATGTTCGAGGACTCGCTGCGCATGCCGATGCTGATGAGCTATCCGAGGAAGGCGCCGGGCGGCGGGGTGCACGAGGGGCTCGTCATGAACGTCGACTTCGCGCAGTCGATCCTCGAAGCTGCGAACGTTCCTTCGCATCCGCGTATGCACGGGCGCAGTTTCTGGCGGGATCTCACCGGGGAAGACCCGGAACCGGCGGCGGAAGGCGTGTACTACCGCTACTGGGAGCATGACGATGTCTTCCACCATGCGCCCGCCCACTACGGCTACCGCACGGACCGCTACAAACTCATCTACTACTACAACGACGGACTCGGCATTCCCGGAACGGGGCCCTTCGCCTACCCGCCCGAGTGGGAGCTCTACGACCTTCGTGAGGATCCGGAGGAAGTGCACAACGTCGCCGCGGATCCGGCGTACCGAGAGGTGCGCGAGATGCTGGAAGCAGCGATGTGGAGAGAGCAGGAGCGCCTCGGCGATGCCCCGCACCCGAGTCAGCCCCTTCCCCGCCTTCTCGTGCAGCGGGACGACCTCGTCCAAGGGGCAGCGGGACGCTGACGGCGAAACACCCCGTGCCGCCCTCGGTGAGAGGGCGGCACGGGGTTCCTGCGGGCGGAGCGGATCAGACGATCGCGCGGAGGCGCTCGTCGAGGGCGTCGAGCGCCTCCGCCGAGAGCACATCCTTCGCCATGCCGGCGACGGCGGCGAGCGGGAAGGCCCTCGCCATGCCGATCATCGGGTGCGCGCCGATTCCGGGTGCCGCAGCCTCGAGCAGCGTCCTGCTGCGCTCGTCGTCCAGGAGGTCTCCCAAGGGGGAGTCCCGGGAGAACAGCGCCGAGGATCCGGGGGCCGCGGCGGGATCCGGTGCGAACGTCGCGGTCCCGGCGGGGATCCCGGCGGCCCCCGTGCGGGCGACCTCGCCCAACCAGGCGAGACTCGGCTTGGGCGTGCGGACGAAGGTCTCCCGATCGACGGCGATCAGCCCGAACGTCGGCGCCCAGTGCCCCCACTCGTAGTTGTCCAGCGCCGACCAGTGCAGATAGCCGCGGACGTCGATCCCGTCCTCGATCGCCGCGGCGAGATGCCGGAGCGCCTCGGTCGTGTAGTCGATGCGGCGGGCGTCGTCGCCGGTCGCGATGCCGTTCTCCGTCACGAGCAGGGGGAGGCCGGTCACCTCGCGCGCGTGCCGCAGGGCAAGGCCGACGGCATCGGGACGGTACGCCCATCCACTGAGCGTGTTGTCCGGGTGCGCCGGATGCGGCACGGGGCCGTGCTCGTTCACCGGCTGGGTCGTGTACGACTGCACACCGACGAAGTCGTCGTCGCGCGAGGCCTCCAGATAGAGGTCCTCCCACGCCCAGGTGACGTCGCGGAACATCTCCTCGTTGCCCGGCGTCGGAGTGAATGCCTGCTGCGCGATGGTCCAGCCGACCTTCGCCGTGGTGCGCTCGCGCAGCACGGCGGTCGCGATCCGATGCGCGTCGACCATCCGCTCCCCGAGCGCGGGATCCGGGCTCAGCGGGCCGTCGTGAGCGAGGGTGAACCCCTCGCCCTGCTCCACGCCGGCGAGGAACTTCTGCATGAGGGCGACCATGTTGGGCTCGTTGATCGTGCACACCCAGTCGACGCCGTCGAGGATCGTCGACACCTTCTCGACGTAGCGGCGCCAGCGATCGAGCGCTTCGTCGCCCATCCAGCCGCCGGCCTCGGCGAACCAGTACGGCGAGGTGAAGTGGTGGAGGGTGACGACCGGCTCGAGTCCGAGCTCGTGCGCGGTGTCGATCATGCGGCGGTAGTGGGCGAGCTCGGCGAGGGACCAGCGGTCCCGCTCCGGCTCGATCCGCGCCCACTCGATGCTGAACCGGTAGGCGTTCAGGCCCGCATCCGCCAGGAGGCGCATGTCCTCGGGGTAGCGGTGGTAGCTGTCGTCGGCATCGCCGGAGTATTCGGCCAGGAAGCCGCCGCCCTCCCAGCGCCAGATATCGCTCGAGGTGTTGTTGCCCTCCACCTGGTGCGCGGCGGTGGAGGCACCCCAGAGGAATCCTTCGGGTACTCGTGACATCGTCCTTCTCCTCGTCTCGTCAGTCGATCGTGATGATGTGCTCGTCGCCGAGGGCGTCGATGCCGGCGCCGATCCGCACGGCGTAGCGCCCGGGCTCCGCGATCCAGGCGTGCTCCTGGACCGACCAGTGCTGGAACGCGCGTCGCGGGATCTCGATGGCGATCGGGGTCGCGGCCCCCGCCTCGGCGCGGACCGTGGCGAATCCGGCGAGCCAGAGCGCGGGGCGCTCGACGGCCGACTCGTCCACCCGGGACACGAAGGCCTGGACGACCTGCTTGCCGCTGCGGCCTCCGACGTTGGTCACGGTCGCGGAGATCTGTGCGCCGCCGTCGTCGGACGGAACCGCCTTCACGTCGGCGATGCGCCACTGCGTGTAGCCGAGACCCGCACCGAAGGCGGCGACCGGTCCCGGACCGTCCTGGCGCGCCGTCCAGGCGCGGTAGCCGATGTTCAGGCCCTCGTCGTAGGCCAGCGTGCCGTCCTGCGGCGTCGTGTTCCACACGGGCACGTCTTCCTGGTGACGCGCCCACGTCGTGGTCATCCGGCCACCGGGCTCGACAGCTCCGCTGAGCACGTCGGCGAGGGCCGTGCCGAACTCCTGCCCGGGGAACCAGCTCAGCAGCACCGCCGCCACGTCGTCGGCCCACGGCATGAGCACGGGCGCTCCGGAGTTCACGACCACGATGGTGCGATCGTTGACGGCGGCGATCCGGCGCACCAGATCGTCCTGCCCCTCGGGGAGAGCGAGGGACGGGCGGTCGAAGCCCTCGGATTCGATGCTCTCGCTGGTGCCGACCACGACGATGGCGACGTCTGCATCCCTGGCGGCGTCGATCGCGCGCTGCAGCTCGACCTCCGGATCGCCGAACACGCTCTCCGTGCCGAGGAGGATCATCGCGAACGGGAAGCCCCCGGGGAGGAACGGCACGAGGTCGAGCTCGATCCGCACCTGCTGCCCGGCCTCGAGGTCGACCTCGGCGGAGCGGACGGGAGGGTGAAGGACACCGGAGACCAGTTCGGCACTGGCCGGGGCGATCTCCTCGTCGACCACGGTCACGCCGTCGACCCGGAGCGTCACCTGACCCAGCCCGGCGAAGCCGATCCGCTGCGGACCGGACTGCTCCGCGGTGTAGACGGTGCGGAACTCCAGCCGCTTCGACCGCGCCAGCTCCGGGGCGAAGAGCCAGCCGAAGCGGCCGGACGGGAACGTCTCGGCACCGAACTCCGCACCGGATTCGTCGATGTAGTGCACCCGGGTCCCTGCCGCGCCATCGGGTGCGGTGAGCGCGCCCCGGGGGAACGGGCGCAGCTCGGAGACCGGAGGCAGCCCCGGCGCCGACACCGCGCCGGGGAAGGCAGCGGCGATGCCGTCCCAGGGGGAGTGCTCGACCGCGGGGAACACCATGGCGGATCCACCTCCCTGACCGCGCCCGTGCAGCGCGTGCTGACCGATCACCGCGACCTTCGGTGCGCCGTGGAGCGGCAGCACGCCGTCGTTGCGGACGAGCACCATGCCGTCCGCGGCCGCTTCGCGCAGCAGCTCTGCGATCTCGGGCGCGGTCCACGCCGGGACGTGCTTCGCCGCGGGCGCCCCTTCCAAGGCGCCGATCCTCGCCGCCAGGCGGAGCAGGCGCTCGACCTTCTCGTCCACCGCGGATTCGGGCACCTCGCCCGCCTGCACGGCGGCAACGAGCGCGGCGCCCCAGGGGCCGTCAGGACCGGGCATCACCAGGTCCTGGGCGGCGTTGGCGCTCGGCACGGTGTCCTTCACGCCGTGCCAGTCGGAGACCACGACGCCGTCGAAGCCCCACTCGCTCTTCAGCGGGGTGCGCAGCAGATCGTTCGACGCGGCGTACGCGCCGTTGACCTTGTTGTAGGAGGACATGACCATCCAGGCGCCGGCCTGCACGGCCCGCTCGAACGGGGCGAGATAGAGCTCCCGCAGCGTGCGCTCGTCGACGATCACGTCGACGCTCTCCCGGTCGGTCTCGCTGTCGTTCGCGATGTAGTGCTTGGGCGTCGCCGCGACGCCCTCCGCCTGCAGCGACTCGATGTAGGCCGCGGCGATCTCGCCGGTCAGCCACGGGTCCTCGCTGTACGCCTCGAAGTGCCTGCCGCCGCGCGGCGAGCGGTGCAGGTTGATCGTCGGGCCCAGCACGACGCCGACGCCCTTCGCGCGGGCCTCGGCTGCGATGAGCTTCCCGAGCTTTCGCACGCGGTCGAGATCCCAGCTCGCCGCGATCGACGTGGCGGAGGGGAGGCTCGCAGACGGATCCCGGTCGTCCAGCGCGGGCCCGCGGACTCCGGTGGGTCCATCGGAGACCATGATCGACGACAGGCCGACGGCCGGTTCGGCGGCGAGCGTCCACGTCGACGCCCCGGTCAGGAGGGTCACCTTCTGCTCCAGGGAGAGCCGGGATACGAGTGCGGGCAGATCGGGGGTCATGCGGTCATCCTTTGCGGGGTGGGTGCGGTCGGGGTCGTCATCGTCCGCCGACGGAGGGGGCGGCGAAGAAGGTGAGGCCGCCTCGGCGCCACAACGGCTCCTGTGCGGCGAGGCGAGGACGGAGGTCCTCCCAGGTGCGGGCGGGGCCCGCGTCCCAGGCGCGCTGGGCGAGCAAGGGCAGGCGCGGGAGGAGCAGGAAGGTGAGGTCGTCGAAGCTCTGCACCGTCTCGCACCAGATGGCAGCTTCGAAGCCGACGACGTCGAGCTGGTCGTCGGTGTCGAATCCGGGGATCGGTGCGGTCGCCGCATGCTCGATCGTCACCGCCGGATAGGTGGGCAGGCCGAGCCGGGATCGCCTGGCCTCGACCTCCGGATCCGTGGAGGCTTCGGCGTAGGGCGCGTCGAGGTAGGCGACGTCCGAGCGGGACATGATGACCCTCGCGTGCTGCGCGATCATGCGCCGGGGGTCGCTCGCCGCCGCCGCGAACGTGGTCGTGAGCATCTCGATGAGCCGGGGCGGAAGCATGCGGAAGAAGGGGTTCTCGTCGGCGTCGGGCAGAGGATCCTCGCCGATCCAGAGCTGCACCAGCTCGCCGGGTTCGGCGTCCGCGCGGGCCGTCTCCTGCCAGCCGACGGGCTCCTTGCCGTGGGCCCGGACGATCTCCCTGGCGCGGACGACGAACGCATCGTGCAGATCCTGAGGCATCCCGAACGCCTCGTCGCCGCCGATGTGCAGGTACGGGCCCGGCGTGCGGGCGGCGACGGCGCCGATCACCTCGTCCACGAATGTCCAGACCTCGTCCTTGCGGGGGTCGAGGAACTGCGGGGCGAAGTCCTCGGAGGCCATCCGTGCGATCGCCTCCACGGGATCCACGATCACGGGCTGGGCGGTGCCGGTGGGCGACAGCTCGGGGTAGGCGGCGATCGCGGCCCCGCTGTGACCCGGCATGTCGATCTCGGGGACGACGGTGATGTGCCGGGCGGCCGCATGCGCGACGATCGCGGCGAAGTCCTCCTCCGTGAAGCACGAGGATCCCGGCGGCGTGAGCGCGGGCCGCGACGGGATCTCGAGGCGCCAGCCCTGCTCGTCGGTCAGGTGCAGGTGCAGCACGTTCATCCGGTACCGCTCGAGCAGGTCGATCACCCGCAGCACCTCCGCGCGCGAGAACGTGTGCCGGACGACATCGAAGGAGAGTCCTCGCCAGGCGAGCGCGGGGCCGTCGAGGATCCGCACGGCGGGGAGCGCGAGCGCGCCTTCCGAGCGTCGCGCCTGCTCCGCGAGCGCACGGAGCACGGTCGTCGCGTGGTGCAGTCCGGCCGCTGCGCTGCCGACGAGACGTACGCCCTCCGGGGCGACCAGGAGCGAGAACCGTTCGGTGTCGAGGGAGCACCCGCTCGGCGTCACGCCGCGCGCCGGTGCGATCGCGGTGAGCGCGTCGTCCGAGGGATCGACGAGGAGGTGGATCCCTCCCGGCGCCGCCGCTCCTGTGCGCGGCGCGCTCAGCCGCACGCCGGTCTCCGCGAACAGACGGTCCACAAGGAGCTCCGCGACCGGAATCAGCTCGGGAGAGGCGACCGTCACGGTGGCGCCGTGGTGCAGGGCGAGGGTCCCCTCGCGCTCCTCGGCGAGGCGCGGTGCGGGCAGGAGCAGGGCAGCGGGGCGGTTCATGGCGGCGTCCTCTGGTCTGGCGGGTTCAGCGCACGGTGCGGATGGGGAGGACGGCGAGAGCTCCGGCGAGGCCGATCGCGCCGACCACCAGGAACAGCGGGCCGTAGCCGAGCGACATGACGATGAAGCCGGCCGCGGCAGGGGCGATCGTGCCGGGGAGGGTCGCCGCGAGGTTCAACACGCCCAGATCCTTGCCATAGGCCTCGGGGTCGGGCAGCACGGTCGCCATGAGGGCCTGGTCGACGGCGACGAAGGCGCCGAAGCCGATCGTCACGACGACGGACTGCAGGATCAGGCCGGTGACGGTCGGGACGAGGAACGGGATCGCGGCGCCGAGGGCGATGAGCAGGCCCGCGGCCAGGACGATGGGCTTCCGGCGTCCGATGCGGTCCGAGAGGGGGCCGGAGACGGCGGTCGCGATGAGCAGACCGGGAAGGGCGATCAGGCTCAGCAGTGGGACGAGGGACGTCGCCTCCTTCAGGGTGAGACCGATGTAGTCCTGCGCGATGTAGAGCGAGTAGGTCGAGGTCATGTAGTAGCCGCCGAAGAGCAGGATCCTGCCCATGAAGCCCCAGAAGAAGTCCGGGTGGCGGACCGGGTTGACCCAGAAGGCCGACAGGAACGCGCCGACGGAGAACGGGCGGCGCGGTTCGCCCCGGTTGTCGCGGCCGCGCACCAGGAGAGTGAACAGCAGGATGAGCACGACGACGAGTCCGGTGACGGCGGCATATCCGAGCGGGATCCGGTCGACGAAGAACGAGCCGAGGATCGGTCCGAGGACGGCGCCGAGCAGCACCCCGAGCCCGACGAACGTCGAGTAGCGGCCGCGGAAGCGCTCCGGCACCCGGTCGGGCAGCAGGGCGGAGAACGGGCCCTGCCACGCGTTGAACCCGAACTGCACGATGAGCATGCAGACGGTGAGGGCCGCCATGTTCGGCGCGAGGCCCGCGGTGAGCAGGCCGACCGTGCCGATCGCCGCTCCGGTCAGCATCCAGGGGTGCCGGGATCCCCACCGTGAACGGGTGCGATCGGACAGCACTCCGAAGATGGGCTGCGCGAGCATCGCCGCGATCGCGGACAGGGAGTGGATCAGGGCGAGGTGCTGGACCTTGGCGGCGGGGTCGAACTCCTGCACCTGGATCGCCATGAAGAAGCCGGCGGCGCCGTAGGCGATCGGGGCGGCCGCTGCGGCGAAAGGCGCGAGTCGGAACAGTCGGCGCAGGTCGACGGGCAGCCGGCTCGACGGCATGCCGGGGTCGCGCTCGAGCGTGGGGAAGGGGGCGTCAGCGTTGGTGGACATCGATGTCTCCAGGGCGAGAGGACTCGGGGGATCCTGATTCCGGGAGCATCTTCACTCTCGGACAGTGTCACCACCGTAGTGGTAAGTATTCGGATCTGCAAGACTCGATCGATCATGGAGAACGAGACGAAGGCGCGCGGCAGCTACCGCACGGGGCGCGAGCGGGTCGAGCGGATCCTCGATGCGGCGCACGAGCTGTTCATCGCGCAGGGCTACCGGGCGACCTCGCTGCGGGACATCGCGCGCTCGGCCGGAGTCTCGCACCCCGCCGTGCTGCGCTACTTCTCGTCCCGCGGCGAGATCCTCACCGCCCTGATCGCCCGTCTGGACGCCGAGAGCGCCGCGCGCTGGGAGCGTCGCGGCGAAGAGGGCGGGGAGCCCGTCTCGGCCTCGGCGATCGCGCGGGCGGGGCGGGCCGTGCCCGGGTGGATCGAGCTCTTCACCGCGCTGCTCGGAGAGGGCACGAGTCCCGAGCACCCCGGTCACGCGCTGATGCTGGAGCGCCGTCGCGCCGGCATCGCGCTCGCCATCGACTCCTACATGCGTCTGGGATCGACGGCGGCTCAGCGCGAGCGCGAGCTGCGGCTGCTCGTGGCGGGGTGGGAGGGGCTGCAGATCCTGTGGCTCTACTTCCCCGGCGAGATCGATCTCGTGGGTCAGCTCGCGCGGCACGAGAGCGATCTCGCCGGCGGATCCGCCCCGGAGCCCGCCGTCGCCGCGGAGGTCGCCCCGGAGTCCGCGGACTACGGCGTGGTGATCGCCGCGGCCGCGCGCCAGTACGCCGCGCACGGCTACTACGAGACGTCGATGCAGGCCGTCGCCGACGATGCGGGGATCACCCGCGCAGCGCTCATCCACACGGCGCCGACGAAGCGCGCCCTCCTCGACGCCGTGCTCTCCGGACTCTTCGGGGCGCCCGCGGATCACGCCGAGGTGCTCGGACTCACCGCGCGGCCGCGGTGGGTCACCGCGGCCGAGGTGGTCCTGATCTGCGAGGCGACCGTGCCGTCGCACCCGGCGCACGTGTTCTTCCGCGAGCGCCTCGCAGATGCCAGGACGTCGGTCGAGGGCATGCTCGCGGACGAGGGCGTGAAGGATCCCGCGATCGAGGCGGACTGGGTCGTCGGATCCTGTCTCGGGATCCTCATCGCCTGGCTCTACGAGCCGGAGCTCGTGGATCCGTCGGCGCTGCTGCAGGGGATCCTCAGCCGTGTGCGCTCGCGCGCGCAGCGCTGATCCGCTCTCGCCCCGATGCGCCTGCGGGTCAGCGCGCCGAGAGGATCGCCCTCGCGTCGAACACCACGGATTCCGGCGTGTAGGTCCCGTCGAGCTGGAAGAGCAGGTAGCGGGCGGCGCTCCCCAGGTACTCGTGTCCGCACCCGGCCGCGGTCTCGACGGCGTCGCGGTAGGGGCGGACGCGGTCGAGCTCGAGGAAGGTCAGGGCGTTCGCCGCCTCGAGCCGTGACCACACGCTGTCGTGGTCGCGGAGGATCCCGGAGAGCGCGCGATAGGCCGCCTCGTCGCCCGTGATCCGGGCGAGCGCCTCGGCGGCGGGGGTCGCGACCGAGGCGTCCTGATCCTCGATCGCGCGTCGCAGGCCCTCGGCGGCGGGCGCGACGACGTGGTTCGGGGAGAGCGCGAGCAGGCCGATCGCGCCCCATCTGCGCACCGTCGGGTCCGGATCCTGCAGGGCGGCGAGGAAGTCCTCGACGGCCGAGGCATCCCGATCGGCACCGCGGTCCGCGAGGGCGAGCACGCGCTCGAGCGGATAGGCGCCTGGCGCGCGGCTCTCGTCCCAGCCCTGCGCGGGGGAGTCCTCGGCGAGGAAGCCGTTGTCGTGCACGGCGAGGATGTGCGTGCGCAGAGCGGAGCTCAGCTCCGACTCGATGTCCGCGTGCGCTGTGGATCCGGCGAGGTTGACGACCTCGTGGGGATCGCTCTCGAGGTCGTACAGCTCGGCCCCGGGGGCCGGCTGCCACCAGCGCTCCTGGGCGGCGTCGAGCCGACCGTCGAGATGAGCCCGCTCCCACGCGCGGTAGCCCGCGGCGTTCCACGCGAACGCCTGATGCTGCAGATGCGGGCGGTGCGGCGTGTAGTTGCGGATGTAGCGGTAGCGCCCGCTGCGCACCGTGCGCGCCAGCTGATAGCGCTCGTCCATGCGGTTGCGCGCGCTGTAGGCATGAGCGGGCAGAGCGCGCGTCAACGGCTCCGCCCCCATGCGGGCGGGGACGTCGAGACCGGCGAGGTCCAGCAGGGTGGGGGCGATCGCAAGCGTCGAGACCGGCGAGGCGATGCGCGCGCCGGGGGCGCCCAGCGGCGAGCCGAGTCGTTCGGGGGTGGCGATGACGAGGGGGACATGCACGCCCTCCTCGTAGAGGAAACGCTTGCTGCGCGGCATCACCCCGCCGTGGTCGGAGGTCAGCAGGACGATCGTGTCGTCGGCGAGGCCGTCCTCCGCGAGCTGGGCCAGGAGGTCGGCGACGAAAGCGTCGTACGCGGCGACGGCGGAGTAGTAGACGGAGAAGTCACGGCGCACGGCGGGGTCGTCGGGCAGATAGGGCGGGACCTCGATGGCGTCGAGAGGGACCGCGGGCGGGAACGGCTTCCGGTCCATCTGGGCGAGGAACGGCGCGAGCGCCGTCATGAACGGCGAGTCCTCGTCGAACACCGAGGACTCGTGCGAGGCGTCGAAGTTGAACACCGCGACGAACGGTGCACCGTCGGGACGATTGCGCCAGTGCGCGGTCGCCGAGCTCTCCGCCCAGATCTCATCGGGATCGAAGGCCGCGTTGTAGTCGGTCTTGGCGTTGTTGGTGCAGTAGTAGCCGGCGTCCCGGAAGAGCTCCGGATAGGTGGTCATCCAGTCCGGCACGGGTGCCGCCGCCCTCATCCGATCGGCGGGGGAGTGGCTCTCCGGAGCGATGCCGGTGAGCAGGCCGAACCGCGAAGGGGCGCACACCGGTGCGGGCGAGCTCGCCGCCGTGAACACGACCCCGCGATCCGCGAGGGCGTCGATCGCGGGTGTGACGGCGAGGCGGTCGCCGTAGCAGCCGAACCACGGCGGGCAGTCCTCCGAGACGATCCAGAGCACATTGGGGCGCTTATCCGAGTCCACGTCGACCTCTTTCTAACTACCGAGTATTCAGTAGTTATAACAGAGCGGGTGAGATCGGCCAACCGCGGTCTCCGGGTCGTGTCGTCGAAGGTCAGGCGCGGGCGAGGGGAGCGACGGCCGCATCGAACGCGGCGATGAGGTCGAAGCCGGGCCGCAGCAGGTACTGGAGCTGCAGCCCGTCCATGAGCGCGATGATCTGCGATGCGGCGTCGTCTGCATCGAGGTCGGGGGCGAGTCGCCCGGCGCGGACGTCGCGGCGCAGGTAGTCCCTGAATTGCACTACCGCTCCGCGGTACCGACGCAGGAAGTAGTCGTGGGCGGGGTGCTCCGGATCCGTCGCCTCCGCGGCGAGCGTCACGAACAGCCGCATGAATCCGGGGCGCTCCAAGTTTCGACGCAGGATGTGGCGGCAGGACTCCAGGGTGCCGCCGCTCGCGTATGCGGCGTCCAGCGCCTCCTGATCCGCCTCGTTGCGGCGCTCGAGCGCCGCCAGCAGCAGGTCCTCCTTGGTGGGGAAGTAGTGCAGCAGGCCCTGGATGGTGAGCCCGATCTCATCGGCGACGGTCTTCAGGGATCCCTGCCGGTAGCCCTGGCGCCCGAACACGGCGACGGCGGCGTCCAGGATCTGCGCGCGGCGCTCCTCGGGGTTGAGCCGGGCTGCCCTGGTGCGCCGGGTCGGCGTCGACTGATCCGTCATGCCCTGATCGTATCGATTTCGGCGGAGGTCTTGCGTTATCTACTGAGTACTCGGTAAATATGGATCACCCGCCAGAGAAAGGCCACACCGCCGTGGACGAATACCGCACCGATGCAGCACCCCTCGATCCGATGGCCGCGACGGCCTCCGTGACGGCGGAGGAGTCCGTGCCGCCTGCCGCGCCCGAACGGCTCGTCACGGCCGGCTTCCAGACCTCCCTGTTCTTCGCCTTCCTCGGCACCTGGACCGCTCTGCTGCCCGCGACGGGGATCACCCTGGCGCTCAAGGTGAATCAGATCGATCCGTCCGGCAAGGCGACGAGCCTCTCCCTCGTGCTGGGGGTCGGCGCCTTCGTGGCCCTCGTCGCGCAGAACATCTTCGGAGCGCTGAGCGATCGCACGTCGAGCCGGTTCGGCATGCGCCGCCCCTGGATCCTGGGCGGGATGGTGACCGGAGCCGCAAGCCTCCTCGGCCTCGCGTTCGCCTCGAACATCCCGATGCTGGTCGGCACGTGGGCGCTCACCCAGCTGACCTTCAACATCCTGCTCGCCGGGCTCAACCCCGTCATCCCCGATCAGGTGCCGCGGCGCCAGCTCGGCAGGGTGTCCGGCCTGATCGGGATCACCCAGGTCATCGCCGGCGTCGCGGGCGCCTTCCTCGCGCAGGCGTTCCTGCCCGATCTGACCGCCGCGATCCTGATCCCCGGCGTCGCGCTGCTCGTGCTCGTGACCGTGTTCCTGTTCGTGCTCAAGGATCGCCGGCTCCGCCGCGAGGACGTCGCGCCCTTCGACCTGCTGCTGTTCCTGAAGGCGTTCTGGACCAGCCCGCGCAAGGCCCCCGACTTCGCCCTCGCCTGGGTCTCCCGTCTGCTCGTCACGTTCGGCAACATGACGCTCGCGAACTACCAGCTCTACTTCCTGCTCGATCGCTTCGGCTTCACGCAGGCGAACGTCGGGCAGGCGGTGCTCCTGCTCACGCTCATCGGCGCCGCGACGACCATCCCCACGAGCATCCTGCTCGGGCGGCTGTCCGATCGGCTCGGGCGGCGCAAGATGTTCGTGCTGCTCTCGGCGATCATCGTCGCGGTGGCGCATATCGTCGCGGCGATGGCCCCCTCGTTCGCGGTGTTCGTGATCGCGGCCGTCGTCGCCGGACTCGCGCTCGGCGCCTATCTCGCGGTGGATCAGGCGCTCATCGCCGAGGTGCTCCCCTCCCGCGGCGATGTCGCGAAGGACATGGGCGTGCTGCACCTCGCGAACGTGCTGCCGCAGACGCTCGTCCCGGTCACGGCGCCGCTGTTCCTGATGATCGGCGGCGGCGACAACTACGCGGCGCTCTTCATCGGCGGCGCGATCGTCGCGATCATCGGCGCGATCGTCAACCAGTTCATCCGCTCCGTGCGCTGACGACCGCGACGAAGCGGCCCGCCTCCGAGGAGACGGGCCGCTTCGTCGTGCGGGCGAGGCGATGCAGAGTCAGGAGGTGAGTTCGAGTCGACGCGTCTCGAGCTCGTCGGCGACCCTCCTCACGTCGCGCGGGTAGGTGCGGTAGAGGATCCCGAGCACGGCCGCGTTCACGAGCATGAGGATCACGAGCACCCAGAGGAACACGGTCTGCAGGCCGAGCGCGTTGGCGAGGAAGCCGGCGCCGATCGAGAACAGGGCCCAGCCGATCGCCTCGAAGATCGTGATCATGATCGCGAAGGCCTGGCCGCGCAGCTCGGGCAGGGTGATCGCCATGATGATCGGCCGGTTCACGCCCGGGTTCATGCCCTGCGCGATGCCCATGAGTCCCCAGATCAGCGCGTAGGCGCCGATGCCGGCATAGGCGAACTGGGTGCCGAAGAACGCGACGACCGCGAAGAGCACCTGCGCGGCCTGGATGTAGGCGACGCGACCGCGCTGCGGGGCGCGACGGTCGAGGACGCCGACGAGGAAACCTCCGCCGAGCGTGCCGAGGAAGTAGCCGATGCCGAAGGGGAGCGCGGCGATCGCGGCGGTGGCGTTGTCGAAGCCGCGCACCGTGACGAGGAACTGGATGCCGAACACGCCGATCAGCAGGTGCCCGGAGAGCAGGCGGGAGACCATCATCACGACGTAGGAGGGGATCCGGAACAGCGACATCACGCTGCGGAAGGTGGGTTTCACCTCGGCGCGCTTCGCGGCGTCGAGGCCGGCCAGCTGCTTCTCCGCGGCGCCGACGCCCGGATCTTTGAAGAGCGCGAGGATCGCGACGCCGGCGAGGATGCAGACGCCGCCGAGCGCCCACATGCCCCAGCGCCAGCCGTCGGCGAAGTGCGAGAGCTGCGCGATGAGCGGACTGAGGACCGCTCCGATGCCCGCGGCGGCGCCGTAGAAGATGCCGACGGCGCGGGCGCGGTTCTTGTCGTCGAAGAGATCCGACACCACGGCGTTGGCGATCGGCTGCGCGCCGATGAGCGCGGCGGCCATCAGGGTGTTGAAGATCAGGAGGGCCAGGAAGTCGCCCGAGAAGCCTGCGGCGATGCCGAAGACCCCGGCCAGGGCCGTGCTGAGCGCGAGCGCCGTGCGACGCGACGTCCTGCTCGAGATCCAGACCCAGGCGGGCCCGAACGGCACCGAGATGATCTTCCCCGCGGCCGCGAGCAGGCCCAGATGGCCGTTGTCGAGGCCGAGGGCCTTCGCGATCGTCGGGAACAGCGTCGTGGTCAGGCCGCCCTCCGTGCCGTCGACCACGAGCATGCCGGTCAGGGTGAAGAGGTTGCGCCACCGGTGCGGCACGTGCGCCGCCTTCTCGGCACGGATCACCGACGTGGGCGTGCCCGCCGGCGGTGCGAGGGGAGGGGCGGATTCGGGTGCGGACATGGGGGTCTCCTGGATCATCGTCGATCGTCGAGCGGGGTGGGTGAGGGGTGGAGCGGGATGGAGGTCAGAGAGCGGCGAGGTCCTCGGCGACGCCGCGCAGCAGCGCCGGGGGCAGGGCGATCATCGCCGCGAGCTGGTAGAGCGACGTGCTGCCGAGCATGCCGAGGGTCTCGGTGTGCACGAGCTGCGGCACCGCGCCCCGCAGCACCTCGAGCGCGAGCGGATGAGACAGCAGCTCGGGCAGCGGCGTGCCGAGGCCGAACCGTCCGGCCGGGAAGTCGTCGAGCGGGGGGAGCGGCTGTGCGGCGGCCGTCGCGAGCGCGGCCTGCGCGGCGACGAGCAGGTGCTCCTCGCCGGGCTCCGCGTCCGCGGGGATCCCGAGCCGCGCGTACTGGCTCTCGGGGGCGTCGTTCTCGTGCAGGAGCCGGGCGAGGAGGCGCAGCATCCGCAGCTCGAGCGCGGGATCGTCGAGAGGGTGCAGCTGCTGCGGATCCTCTTCCAGATCGAACAGCAGTGTGCCGTGCAGGTACGGGCTCACCATCGCAGAGCCGCGCAGGCGCAGCGGGCGCACGCCCTTCATGAACGGGAACGGCTCGGCGAGCTCGGCGCCGGCGAACTCCGCCGGCGCGAACCGTCCGCGCATGTGCGTGGGCATGAGGGTGTACTCCTCGAGCGGCGCGTTCTGCGGCGTCGCGCACGCGCGCATGTAGACGTGGCGCCCGTCGGTGACGTTGACGTGCCCTCCGTGGATGCCGAACAGCGCGCCCTCGTGGACCGGCGCGTCCGCTCCGTCTCGGGGCTCGGATCCGCCGGGGCGGAGCGCGATCCCGAGCATGTCGTCGGTGGGTGCGACGTCGAAGAGGTCGAGCAGGGTCGGGGCGATGTCGATGGTCTGCACCAGATCGTCGTTGCGGGTGCCGGCCTGGCCCGTGCGCGGGTCCCAGAGGAAGGCGGGCAGGTGCACGAGCTCCTCGAACCAGGGCTGCACGCTCTTCGCCCACCAGCCGTGCTCACCGAGGAGGAACCCGTGATCGGTGTTCACCAGCAGCAGGGTGTCGTCCCACATGTCGTGCTCGTCCATGAAGTCCAGCACCCGTCCCAGCGACCGGTCGCACATCGAGACGAGCGCCTTGTACTCGTAGCGGGCGTGCTCGACCTGGTCCTCGGGCTCGGTGACCTTCGCGTAGGGCGGCCAGTCGAACTCGGGGCCCTCGTAGCGATGCGGGTAGAGCCGGCGGTACTCCTCGTACGTGAAGAACGGCTCGTGCGGGTCGAAGCACTCGATCTGCAGGAACCACTTGTCCGCGTCCGCGTTCGTGGCGAGGAATTCCAGCCCGGCGTCGAACGTGCGGGTCTGCGGATGCTCGGTCTCGCGCGTGAGGTATCCGCGGTTGATGGCGTCCTGCCGATGCAGGCGATCCTTGAAGCCGGTCAGCGGTCCCGTCGCCGCGACGTCGGCCTTCCACGCGTCGCCCTCCTGACCGCGGAAGAACTCCCAGGTCGTGTACCGCGTGTGGTACGTCGCGCCGCCGTCCTCCCAGTAGTGCGGGTGGTCGCTCGCGAGGTGCGTGTGCACGCCGGCCTTGCCGAGCATCTCCGGCATCGAGTCGTCCCAGGGCTCGAGCGGGCCCCAGGAGCGGTGCAGGAAGTTGTGCCGTCCGGTGTGCAGCTCGCGACGGGCGGGCATGCACGGCATGGATCCGGCGTAGAACCGGTCGAAGGTCACGGTCCGCTCGGCGAGACGGCGGAAGTTCGGGGCGTGGATCTCGTCCGAGCCGTACGGCGGCAGCAGATGCCGGTTCAGGCTGTCGAACATGACCATGATCGCGCGCATCAGCGGGTCGCTCCGCTCTCGGACGCCTCGGCGGCGCCGGGTCGGTCCGAAGCAGCCCTGGTCGATGCGGCGGGGTTCGAGGCCGCCGGAGCCGATCTGATCACGCCGTCGAGCAGATCGCGGCGCAGCTCGCGCAGCATGTCCATGTAGCCGTCGATCGCGGCCATGCCGTAGATGTGGCCGCGCTCGTTGAGCGCCGCAGCGAGCTCGTAGTCGAACTCGACGTCCGGATCGACCTGCAGGGTGCGGTCGCGGAGGCGGAAGCGCACGACCTGGTCCTCGCGCGCGGTGAGCTCGGTCTCGATGAGGTCGATGAGCTGTTCCCGGGTCATGAACCCCGCGAAGCTGAGGCGCGCGCCGAACTCCGGATCCTGGAACCGGCTCGGCGGGCTGTAGGGGCCGGTCAGCCAGTCGAGCAGGACGGTCATGCCCTCGGGGGTGACCCGGTAGATCTTCGCGTCCTGGGCCCCTGGGCGGTCGTCGACCGTGAAGAGGACCCAGCCGCGCTCGACCATGCCGGCGAGCGAGCGGTACACCTGGCTCATCGTCGTGTTCGAGCGCAGGAAGCGCCCGTGCGTGTCGAGGTAGCGCTTGATCTCGTAGCCGGTGGACGGCTTCTCGCCGATCAGGCCGAGGAGGAGGTGCTCGAGCTTCATTGATCCAACCTATGACTCTTGTGTCATCCTCACGATGACAGACCGAGGATGACACAAGAGTCATGGGTGCGTCAAGGGGCGGCATCTGCGATGGGCGCCGAGGTCCAGGGCGTACGGTGGCGAGGTGGAGACTCTCGACCCGCTGCCCGACCATCCCGCCCCCGACAACCCGCAGGGCAAGCTCGTGCTGCTGCGGCACGGCGAGACCGAGTGGTCGCGGAGCGGCCGGCACACGGGGCGCACCGACATCCCGCTCACTCCGCGCGGCGAGGAGCTGGCCCGGCTGGCCGGGGCGCTCGTGACCGGATACGACTTCCGCCTCGTGCTGTCCTCTCCGCTGCAGCGCGCCCGCCGCACGGCGGAGCTCGCGGGGCTGGACGCCGATGTCGATCCGCTGCTCGTGGAGTGGGACTACGGCGGGTTCGAGGGGCGCACGACCAAGGACATCCGCGCCGAGCTCGGCTACAACTGGAGCGCGTTCACGCACGGCGTGATCCGCGGCGAGACCCCGGGGGAGACCGTCGAGGAGGTCGCCGCGCGCGCGTCGCGCGTGCTCACCAGGGTGCTGCCGGCGATGGTCGACGGCGACGTCGCGCTCATCGCGCACGGTCACTACCTGCGGATCCTGACCGCGGTCTTCCTGCGTCAGGCGCCGCGGTTCGGGGCCGCGATCACCCTGGACGCCGGATCCGTCTCGGTGCTCGGCTTCACCCGCGAGCAGCCCGCGATCCTGGCCTGGAACCACGGCCCGCAGCTGCCTCTGGTGCCGTCCGAGTCCTGACCACGCGCCGCAGGCGGGGACCCCCCGGCGCGATCTGCGCCGAATGCAGGAGCCCGTCCCCGAATGCAGGAGCACGGGCGCCCGTGGTCGTGCGTGTCCTGTGATCACGCGGGCTTCGACGCGTGTTCGGCCGCAGCGGAGGTCTCGCTCCTGCAGATGGAGTCGCCATCCTGCAATCGGCGGTCGACGGCGCACGCACCGCGCCCGCCGGGAGGGGCTACCGGGCGCGGCGGGTCAGGATCCTTCCGGCAGGTTCTCCGGCGCGGGGATCTCCTCGGGACGGTAGCGCGGCAGGCGCGAGGCGGGGAGGGCCGCGATCGCGCTGATGCCGGCGAGCACGAGGAAGCCGAGTCTCAGCGTGCGCAGGCGCTGCTCCTCGTTGATCGCCACGGCCGCGTCGATCTGCGCGGGGGTCGCGTCGGTCTCCTCGAACTTCGCCTTCAGGGCGTCGTTGCTGAGGAAGTTCACCTGATCCAGGTCGACCTGCGTCATGATCTCCGGCGGCAGATCCTTGTGCGCGGTGACAGCCTGCGTGAAGCCCATGCTGAGCAGGGTCACCAGGAGCGCCCCCATCACGGCCGTGCCGACGGCGCTCGCCAGGTTCTGCGTCGTGCCGCGGATGGATCCGACATCGCCGGCGAGCGTCTTCGGCGCGGCCGTGACGAGCACGTTGAAAACGAGCGTGACGAGCGATCCCTGGCCGATGCCGAAGACCACGAGGCCGAGGATCGTCGGGAACGTCTCCCAGTTGTTCGTGACGACGATGGACAACCAGATCAGGGCGAGGGTGGTCAGGATGAACGAGAACAGCGCGATGGTCCGCGGCGCGAAGCGTTTGTAGAACCGCACGATGAGGGTCGCGGTCACGAACACGGTGAGGTTGAACGGCATCATCGCGAGGGACGTGTCGAACGGCGTCCGTCCCTGCACGACCTGGATGTAGGTCGGCACGGTGAAGTTCACCGCGGCCTCCATCGCGACGATGATGAACATCGCGTAGACCGCGGCGCGCTCCGAGCGCTTGCCGAGAACGCTCAGATCCACGAGCGGCACCTTGCCGAGACGCATGCGTCGTCGGGTCCACAGGAAGAAGGCCTGGCCGAACACCACCCCGACCACGACGAACAGCGGCGCGGGGGAGAGGCCGAGCACGGAGAACGGCGCTCCGGGCTCGGCGAGCAGGATGCCCCACGCGTTGAGGTTGTTGAAGCCCAGGGTGAGCAGCACGACCGCGGCGCCGATCAGCGCCGATGCCACGAGGTCGATCCGGATCGCGGGGTTGCCGCGATCGCCGCGCAGCCCGAAGCTCAGCGCGAACACCGCGATCGCGAGCGCGAGCGTGATGAAGAAGACCGGCCGCCAGCCGACGAGGGTGCCCAGGGTGCCGCCGATGAGGAACGCGCTGATGCCGGAGAACGCGCGGGCGGAGCCGAGCGAGCCGACCGCCGTCGCCTGCTGTGCGCCGCGGTAGTTCTCCGCGATGAGCGCGACGAGCGAGGGCACGATGATCGCGGCGGACGCGCCCGCGAGCACCTGGCCGCCGATCGCCCAGCCGATCGAGGTCGCCGTGATCATCAGGACGCTGCTGAGGGCGAACACGGCCACCACGATGCGGAAGATGAGCACCCAGCCGATCCTCTGGCCGAGCTTGGCGCCGGTCATCACCAGCGCGGCCACGGCCAGCCCGTACACGACGATGGTCGAACTGGCCGTGGTAGGCGGCACGCCGAAGTCCTCGACCATCCCGCCCAGCGAGATCGGCAACGCCGCGACGTTGAACGACATCAGCACCTGGGCGAGGAAGAGCCCGATCATGGGCGCCCAGGAGCGTCGCTCCTCGACGGGCGGGGTGACGGGGGAGGTGACATCGGTCATGAGGACTCCTTCACAGCGGTCGGATCCGTTCCGGCGCCGGGGGCGCGGTTGCCACGGGGTGCGGAGGCGAAGAGGTTGAGGCCGAGGGCGCGGGAGAGGAAGGCGCACGCGCGCTGTCCCCGCACGCTGTTGCCCGCCTCGTCAAGGCGGGGGGAGAAGGTGCCGATGGCACCCTTGCCGGGGGCGATCGCGACGATGCCTCCGGAGACGCCGGACTTCGCCGGGAGGCCGATCTCGAACAGCCACTCGCCGCTGCGCTCGTACATGCCGCACGAGGCGAGCAGGGCGAGCGTGTCGCGCGCGGTCTGCGCGGAGACGACGCGCTCGCCGGTGAGCGGGTTCACGCCGCCGTCGGCGAGGGTCGCGCCCATCGTCGCGAGATCCTGGGCGGTCACGGCGAGCGAGCACTGCCGCGTGTAGATGTCGACGGCCTCGTCCGGCGCGATCGCGAGGCGGTCGTAGCTCTGCAGCAGACGAGCGAGGGCATGGTTGCGGTGATTCGTGAACGACTCCGACCGGTACACCTCGCCGTCGAGGGCGAGCGGGCGCCCGGCGAAGCGGCTGAGCCCGTCGCGGATCCGCTGCCAGCGCTCGTCGGCATGGGCGCCGGGGACGAGCGCGGTCGTCGCGATCGCGCCGGCGTTCACCATCGGGTTCATCGGGCTGCCGTCGTTGAGCTCGACCGCCACCACGGAGTTGAACGCGAGCCCCGTGTTGTTCACGCCGACGGTCTCGCGGATCGTGTCGTGCCCGATCCCGTCCGCGGCCAGCGCGAACACGAACGCCTTCGAGATCGACTGGATCGAGAAGGCGACGCCGACATCGCCCACGGCATGCGCGCCACCGTCGACGTCGACCACCGAGAGTCCGAACCAGGCCGGATCCGCTTCCGCGAGGATCGGGATGTAGTCGGCCACGACGCCGTCGTCGTGGCCGGCGTAGCGCGCGTGCGCCTCGGCGACCAGCTGATCGATCCGCGCGTCCTGCGGCAGCGCGCCGGTGAAGCTGAGTTGCGGGACATCGTTCACATCGGCCTGGAACACGGCGTCTCCTCTGACGGCACCAGTATTCCGCAGAGTGCCCTCCGGCGACAGGGGGTCTCATCTCCCGGCCGATGCGTGGGAAACGCCCGGTGGGAGGGCCCTTCGGTATCGCGGCTCAGTCGCCGAACGCGTCAGGGGCGGTCTGCGGCGGTGACGGCGGCAACGGGATGGCGCCGGTGTGCCCCTCGCCCTCGTAGTCGGGGCGCGGCGGCTGCCGGCGCTGGTGCGCGCCCTCGCCGCCGAGGCGCCCGCCGTAGGGACGGCCATGGTCGGCGAACTCGTCGCGCACGAACACGAAGCGCCAGTCGCCCGCGGTGAAACGCGCGCCGGTGTGCAGGGTCTCGACGGGACGTCCCTCCTCCTCGGCCGCCTTCGCGATGTTCGCGCTGGTCTGCCCAGGGCCGACCATCTCGAGGTCGTAGTCGTCGTGGCCGTCGTGGCGGATGATCGCATGCACCGGGTCGATGCCCTCGAGGCGGATCTGGCAGTCCGAGCCGGATCCGATCCGTGTCTCGTCCTCGGTGATCTCGTGCACCAGGTGGGTGTCTTCGAGGGTGATCAGCAGATGAGGATGCCCCGCGCCCCAGTCGGCGTGAGTGGTGGTGCCGCGCCCCTGCGTGTTCATGTCGGACCTCCTTCGTGGAGGCCGGGCGGCGCGGATCATCCGTCCAGGACGCTCAGCGGGGTGTCGCCCTGGTCTCTCGCATACCGCGATCGTAACCCCGCCCGCGACCACGGGCGCCGGATCGGGCGAAGCCGTGCGGATACTCGTTTCCGGGGTCGTCGAGCGAGCTCGGGCGAAGCCGTGCTCGCTCAACGACCCCGAGGGGCCTTTGCCGCCCCTCAGCCGTGGTGGTCGTGCTCGTGCCCCTCGTCGTGGGCGTGCGCACCGCCGTGCCCGTGACCCTCGCCGTGGTCGCAGCGGCATTCGCCGCCGCCGCACGCGCAGGCCGCGCCCTTGATCGTGCGGGGGGCGTCGAGCGAGGGGTTGCGGTCGAAGAACCCGAACGGCTTGAGCCAGAACGAGATGGTGTCGGCCGGCATGATCGGCCAGTCCTCGGCACGCGTGATGTGGTGGATCCCGAAGTTGTACCAGAGCACGACGTCCTCGTCGACGAGGTTCTCGTCGTCCGCGATCCACGCCGTCATGCCGTTGCCGAGGTCGTCGACGGCCTGGGTCGGGTAGTCGCCCGCGGGCCAGAACTGGTCGTCGTGGTGCCGTGTCACCCAGAGTGTCTTCCCGATGACGGGGTTGCGCTTGAGGATCGGCGAGGACTCGTCGAACATCGCAGGGAAGGACGCCGAGGGGACGAGCTTGTACGCCACCGGGGCGCCCCACGCGTTGAGGCGGTTCGGGTTCTGCACCTTCCAGCCGCGCTGACGCTCCCAGTCGTAGCGGCGCCCCGCCTCCGCCTCGGAGCGGATGACGGTGGCCTGCGTGTGCAGGTCGAGCCCGAACGGATTGGCCTCCGAGATCGGCGCCGGCATCGAATCGGACTCGACGACGGTGTTGCCGTCCCCGTCGACGTCGAGGTCGAGCCGGGCGATGAGGAAGTGCTGGTGGAAGGGCGCATAGGTGCGCTCGTCGATCGTGGTCCCTGTCGCCTTGCCCTGCTCGCCCTCCGCCATGGGCGTCGTCACCATGATGCCGGTGGCGCGCACCTCGCACTCGATGTTGCCGTCCTGGTAGAAGCGCCAGTACACGAGGTACTCGTAGTTGGCGACCGTGGCGTGCACCGACACCACGAACCGGCGCTGGCGGCGCACCTCGGTGCCGGAGTCGGGGTCGACGTGCTTCCACAGCACGGCGTTGTCCTCCTCGTGCAGGCAGATCGCGTTCGTGATCGTCCAGGGCTGACCGGCAGTGTCCGGCAGCACGGCATCGAGGTAGGTGATCTCGCCGAGGCAGTCGCAGCCGAGCTCGAGCGAGGTGCACATGTACCCCAGACCCCACTCGCCGATGTCGAACGCGGTGCGCCGGTAGTGGTCGAAGCTGGAGTCCCGGTAGGGCACGATCATCTCGGCGAACGAGAGCCGGTAGGCGACCTCGCGCCTGGTGCCCTGGTCGTCGAAGCCGACCTGGTAGATGACCGGTCCCTCCCTGTAATTGAACCCGAGCCGGAAGTCCCAGTTCTGCCAGCGGATCCGAGAGCCCTCGACGGTGAACGAGACGCCCTCCGGCTGCACGATCTGCAGCGGCTTCAGATCCTCCCGCGGAGTGATGCCGGCGAGTTCCGGCACGTACTCGCCGTGCACCTCGGGGAAGCCGAAGTCGTGGTGATCCTCGATCTCGAGCACCTCGAGAGTGTTCATGTCGACGATGATCTTCAGCCCGCTCACCGGGTGCGCGTAGGGGTTGCCGTCGGGCGTCGCGCGCATCCACAGGTCCACCCAGCCGAGGCGGCGGTCGCGCCACTTCTCGGGGATCACGGCCCCGCCGTAGGTCCAGACGTCGAACAGCACGAGGTCGAGGTCCTCGATCCCGCGGCCCGCGAGCGCCGCGCGGACCTCGGGGTTCTCCTTCATCGCGTGGTCGCAGTCGTGGTACTCGTCGATCGTGAAGTTCGGGGTGACGCCCGGCACGTGCGTCCACGACTCCACGGCGTCGTCGGTGAGGTTCACGACCGCCTCGTAGACCTCGTTGGTGTGCTTGCGCCACAGCACCGAGAGCGAGCGGCGCACGACCGGATCCCCGTCCCGCCACGCCTTGACCTCGGCTTTCGGCGGCTCCTTGAGGATGATCGAGGCGTAGCGCCAGCCGGCGTCGATGCCGTGCTCGCGGGTGAGCACGGCGGCGGTGGCGGAGAACTCCTCGCCCGTGAGCGAGTCCAGGGGGTGCGATGGCGTGGGCTGCGACGACATGTGAGTCCCGTTCGTTCGATCCCGGGTGCGCCACGATGCGCGCCCCGGCGGACTTCGAGTCTGCCAGTCCGGCGCGGAGTTCGCACCGCCGGGATCAGCCGACCGGGATCTCCGCGCCGGTCCCTGCGTCGAAGCGCCGGGTCGTCGTCTTGTACACGCCTTCGCTGTCGACGTCGATGACGAGCGGACCCTGCAGCCGCCGGATCATCACGTTCGAGATCACGATGCCGGGAGCGTCCGCGTGGACGGTCGCGACCGCGCGGCGCACCACGTCGGGGTCCACCTCGGCGATCGAGAATCCGCCCTGGGTCGAGGTGAGCTCGCTGGTCCAGGACAGGCTGAGGGATCCGTTCCGGTAGGCGTAGCTGTCCTCGCCCTCCGGATCCGTCGCGCTCATGGCGTCGATCGACCAGTACGTGTCGAAGATCACCACCGACTCCAGACTGCGGCCATGCAGTTGATGGCGAAGGTCGGTGAGATCGAGATCGAGGACGGCGGAGTCCCAGATCCCCTGGACCTGTCCGCCGAGGCGCTGCGGCATCTCCCCGATGAGTGCGGCCGCGCGCTCAGGCGTGGAGAACACCCAGACCGTGCCGAGCGCGAATCCGCTGAGGACGCAGACGACGATGATCACGGTGTTCGCCAGGATCCGTCCGACGCGGCCCGCGCCCGACCCTGGCTCGGCGGACGACGGTTCCGCGACTCCGGCACGGGGAGCGGTCTTCGCCGCGCCGGTCGCAGGGGCCACCGCGTCGTAGCGCGACGGCGCGGCGCGCAGCTCGGCCGCCCAGTGCGCGTCGGGTGCCGGGTCCAGCACGGGGCGCGCCTCCGGGGCCGGCGTCGCCACGACGACATAGCGTCCGGTGAAGAAGCCCGGCAGCTCGCCCATCGTGATGAACTGCGAGAACACCTCCTGCCGCGGAGAACCGGCCCGCGGGAACACCGTGACCGTGAACTCGTACAGGTGGTGGAAGTTGCGCACGGTCAGGCCCGCCTCGCGCAGGGACTCGATGCGGGCGATCTCGCGGGGCGCCGTGGGCGCGAGCACGGGGGGAGCGCCGAGTCGTGCGCCGCGTCGCGCCCCCGAACCCGAACCCGAACTCGCGCCGAGCTTCGACACGATGCCGAAGACCAGCACCGCCGGCACGACGGTCGTGGCGACGATGAGGGCGATGACGAACGCGATCGTCGCGGTCTCGGTGCTGCCGAGCGTGAACCCGAGGACCGAGGCGAGGATGGTGCCGATCGCCATCCAGAAGAGGACGAGGATCCCTCGTCGCACCCAGCGGTTCATGTCGTTCTCCTCGTTCTCGGGTCTCTGGACCATAGCGGTTCGGGAAAGGCGGCGGGGGGTCGGGAAGGGGGCGTGCCCGGCGTCATCCGAGCAGAAGGGCCTGCGGATCGTCCGGCGAGACCCGGAACGGCAGCACCGCGCCCTGGCGCCAGTTGTGCCGAGCGGCCTCGGCGATGACCGTGCGGTAGGTCGCCCGATAGGGCTCGCGTCCCTCGATCCGCACCTCGAGGAGTACGGCGTACACCGCGAGGCCGTCGGCGGATTGCGCTTCGGGCGTGCACGCGATCACCGTGCCCGATGCGGGCAGGCCGTTCTGGTGGAACGCGAGATTCGCGAAGGGATCCGCCGTCGCCGCGCCGTACGGCCCGCCGGGCCCCGACGGGGCCGCCGCGGTCGTCTGGTACGCGAAAGCATCGGCGACGCGGCCCCACTGCTCTGCGATGTCGGCGGACTGGCGGATCGCCTCCCGCGCGGTCGGATGCGGCGGCAGCTCGCGCGTCGCGCGCATCAGACGCCGCAGATCTCGGATCAGGCCCATGCTGCGCTCAGCTCGTCAGGGCGATGTTCTGCGGGTCGGCCGGGTCGACGGCGATGCCGTGCGCGGATCCGATCGCGTAATTGCCGATGAACTGCGCGGCGACCATCTCGCGCTTGGCGACCGTGTACGGCGCGCCGCCCGGGATCGTCACCTCGATGTCGATCAGGTACCAGGCGTTGCCCGCGGTGCGCTCTCCCGTGTCGACGGCACCCGTGATGATGCCGGTCGCCGGCGTCCCGACCGCGATCACCCGGTTGAGCTCCTGGCCGTAGGCGTTCAGCACATCGTGATCGGCCTGCATCCGCTCCCGCAGATCAGCGCCTTCCGCGGCCGTGGGCAGGGCGCCGTCGGAGTACCCCGCCTGGGCGAGCTGCTGCGCGGCCAGTTGCTGCGCGGCCTGCGCCTGCGCCGCCATCGACTGCGGGTCCATGCCCGCGAATGCGTTCTTCGCGCGATCGAAGAGTCCCATGATCCGTACCTCCTGTGTGTCCGTGTGGATGCACTCAGGCTGGCGGAGGGCGAGCGCTCCCGATCACAGGTTTCCGGCGATCAGGGTTCGTGACGCGGCGGCGGAGACCAGGTCGTGGAGATCGCCGCCCACATCAGCGGCGAGTGCTCGACGGCGCCGGAGCGCGCCCAGGTCTCGGCACAGGCGCGCTGCCAGGCGTTGAGCGCCGCGACCGGATCCGCGCTCTCCTGGGCCGCGTCCACTGCGTCGATGGCCGCACTGAAAGCCGGGGCGTGCTCACCGGCGGCTCGTGCGAACCCCGCATCGGTGGGCAGAGTCCACCGTGCGGCGGTGACGTGCTCCGCGCCGCCGCGGACCAGCGCCGCGACGAGCGCCGTGGGCTCCGCGAAACCGGCGTCTCCACCGGACTCGCAGGCCATCAGCGCGACGCGGGCCGGAATCAGCCAGCCGCCGTCGGTGTCGTCCTCCGACGCTCCGAAGGCGATGTCGGCGGCGGTGAGCGGGCGATGGGCGCCGAGCAGTGCGGCACGGCCGGGTTGGGCCGGGCCGTCCGAGAGATGCATGCGCACGTCCAGACCGTGGTCGGACGACGACACGTGCCCGACGTAGAGGAGGCGGGACGCATCGGCGAGCAGCGCGCGAAGGCGCACCCGGTCGATCGCGCCGCCGAGGAGGGGCTCGGCGCCGCGGGCCCGGGATCCGAGCCGCTCCCGCAGCGCGTCGAGTCCCGCCCCGGCGCCCGCCGGCCCGAGCACCGGGGCGAGCATCCCTCCCGGCACGGGAGGATCCAGCACCGCGACGACCGGACCGCGCGGATCCCACCCTGAGACGCGACGCGACGGGGCGTTGCGCACGCCGGCCGGCACGAGCAGGGACACCTCGGCCTCGTGCACCATCCGCCGGTCCGCGTCGACGAGCAGCGCTTCCCAGGGGACCCGGCCGAGCGAGGGGGAGCCCTGGATGCGCAGATGCGGGCGCCGGCCGCGCTCGAGCAGTGCGTTCAGCTCCGCGGCGAGCGGGGCGGGCAGCAGCGCCCCTGCCAGCTCCGCGGACAGTCCACGTTCGCGGTCCGGATCGGAGAGTAGTCCGCGGAAGGCTCGGTCGAGAGCGGCGGTGACGCTCTCGCCGGGCAGGGGCGAGGGCACCGACTCGTCCAGCCGGTCGAGCACGGGCTGCACAGCGGCACGGGGGATCGCGTAGGCGCGCGGCCGCTCCGGCGCATGCTCCCACCGCCACGTGACGTAGAGATCGCCGACGTCGGCGTACTTGAGCTGCACGCGCGGGCGGTCCGGCGCGCCCTCGGCGACATCTCCCGCGCTCCCGCGTTCACCAGGCATCGACGGCCTCCGCGGAGCGGATGGCGACCCCGTAGCGACGTTCGGATTCGGCGATCCAGACCCGGAACGACTCGTCGCCGGGCATCGCCCGCACGAACGGCGGCGGTGCTCCTCCGCCCGTGGCGGTCGGGGAAGCGCGACCGGCCTCCCCGGATGCGGCCAGGGCGTACGGCGCTTCGAGGACGGCGAAGCGGACGCGGTCGTTCTCCGGTGCGCGATCCGAGGCCGACGAGGAGGGCGCGAAGGCGTCGAGAGAAGGCGAGGAGCAGAGGAACTCGATCACCTCCACGGCGAGGCGGGTCTCGGCGAGCGCGCTGATGCTCTGCAGAGCGACCTCGAAGGCGACCGTCGAGACCGTGCGGATCCACCGCTCCCGCATCGGTCCTGCCGCGAATCGCCCGCGCAGCGCGTCCGTCGCGAGCGCGGCGGGCAGCGCGAGATCGAGTGCGGCGCGCCGCATGCGCCGCTTCTCCGCGGGGAACAGCGAGCGCTCGGCGGCTGTGAGCGCGGCGACAGCCCGGCGCACGTCGACCCGTGCGGCCTCGTGCAGGGCGCCGGTCGACGCGCAGACCGCGCGCGCCCTCCGGTAGGCGGCATCGGCGGCGGGGAAGCGCCATTGCGCGACGAGGGTGTCGCCGAGCAGCAGTTCCGCCTGGAACTGCGCCCACACGTCACCCTGCGCGAGGACCTCCGCACGCACCTGCTCGACGAGCCGGCGTGCGGCGGCGAGCTTGCCCCGGGCGAGCAGCACGGCGGCGCGCCCGAGCCGGGACACCGCGGCGGAACGAGGGTCGCCGCCGTGCCGGTAGCCCTCCTCCGCCGCGAGGAAGCGCTCCTCGGCGGCATCGACCTCGCCGCGGTCGAGCAGCAGCCGCGCGAGGTTCTCCTCCGTGCGCGCCGCGGCGATCGGACCGGTCGCCTGGAGCTGCCGCGAGATCTGCAGCTGCTCGGCGGCGAGACGCGGGTCCCCGGTCCGGTGGGCGAGCGCGGCGAGGCCGGAGTACGCGTACGAGGCGAGACGCGGTTCGTGCGTCAGCGCCGCGCTCAGGGCAGCCCGGAAGGCGACCTCGGCGTCGGCGAAGCGCTCCCGATCGAGCAGGATCCCTCCGAGCGTGTTGTGACGTCCGAAGACCAGCAGCGGCGGCGTCGCGTGGTCGAACTCCGCGCCGAGCGCCTCGAGGTCCTGCAGCGCCTCGGTCGAGCGGCCGACCAGTGCGAGCGTCTGCGCGCGGTTGATCACGGCCCCGAAACGCACCTCAGGGGTGCGACGGGCGGATCCGATCGCCGCCTCGGCGGCCGTGCAGGCGGCGATCGCCCTCGTGGCGAAGTCGATCGCCGCAGGGGCATCCCCGCGTGCTTCCGCGATCGCGGACAGATTGGACAGGGCCCGGCCGCGCAGGTCGAGGCCGACCCCGTCGACGTCCTCGACCTCCGTGGCCGCGAGGAGGCGGCGGGTGGCCGACTCGGCCGCGATCGGGCCGCCGGACGCGTACGCGGTGCTCAGCTCGGCGAAGAGCGGCTCGACGTGCTGCCATCGGGCCGGAAGGTTCCCGGATCCGGGCAGGCCGAGGACCAGGGCGTCGAAGGACCCGCCTTCTCCTCCTGTCGGCTCGGTCCCCGTCATCGCCTCGCGGCCTCCTGCTCGGCGAGCAGCACGGCCTGATCCGGGATCCCCGTCTCGCCGATCTCGGCCTCCCGTGCGCGGTCGAGGCGCTCGCGGGCGAGGGCGAGGAGCGCTCCCGCGTCCACGTCGCGGCGGCCGCGATATCCGCGCGAGGCGAGAGCGAGCGTGCGCGCGGCGGGAGGCGTGAGCAGGATCGTCGCGGGAGCGGCGACGCTGCCCGCGAATCGTCCGGGCTCTGGTCTGAGGGCCAGCGCGACGCCCGCGAACACGGCGTCGAGCGGTGCCGGATCCGCGGCGGAGATCGACGGCGCACGCGGGACGGAGATCTCCAGCACGACGTCGGATTCCGCGGAGCGCACCTGCCAGTGCGCCGATCCCGCGGCGTCGACCGTGCCGGGCGCGAACGCCGAGAGATCCAGCGGCTCCGTGCCCTCCGCGAGCACGTCCGCGGGGGAGCGCGCGGTCGCGGAGGCGGCGAGAGCGAGGTCCTCGCGTGCCGGCATCGCCGCGGCGCTGCCCGCGGTGATTCCGCGGTCCGCAGCCGCCTCCTCGACCCGGGCCTCGAGCGCGGCCAGCGCGGGAAGCACTGCGGCGTCGATCTCCGGCGCGAGCCGGAGCGCACGCGCGGCGGCCAGGCCGTCGGCGAGTGCCACGAGCAGCAGCTCATCGCCGTCGAGCACGTGCTCCACCGCGATGAGCGCATCCGCCCGCTCCACGGCGAGGATCCGCGGATCGAGCGGCGGGATGCCCGCGAGCGACGAGGCCGGCCACCACGTCGCCGCCCAGGTCGCCAGCGCCGCGCGCCGAGCGTGGTCGAGCGCAGGAGCGGGAGCGGGAGCGGGCGCGAAGGATCCCGTCCGTTCCAGGAGCACCGGAACCGCGCCGGGGCCGTAGATCTGCCAGGCGACGTCGAGGGCGAGGGCGGGATCCCACACGGTCGCCGTCGGCGGTCCGGCGGGATCGGCCGCGTCCCAGACCAGGAGCGCGCCCGCCGTCTCGAGCAGCGCCGCATGCGCGTGCGCGGGCGGCACAGGGCCGATCCGCAGACCCTCCGAGGTGCGGGTCGTGTGCAGGATCATGCCGCCTCCTCGAGCGCGTCGCGGCCGATCGACGCCTTCACGATCCCGCGCCGGTCCAGGATCACGGAACGCAGCGCGCCGTCGAGCAGCGCCCAGACATCCTCCGCCTGCACTGCGTCGCCGCGCAGCTCGCGTCCGTGCAGCCGCACCCAGAGGCGACGCAGCACGGCCTCGCGCACACCGCGCGCCGCGGCCGGGTCCTCCTTGAGGCGCAGCGCATGGTGCACGAACGGCTCGCGACGCCATCGTCCGTGCAGTCGCCGGGCGGCATCGGTCGTCGCGCCCGCCCCAGGGTCGGCGAGTGCGGCGGGGGAGGGCGCGGATCCCGTCTCCGACGCGGGATCCGCGAGCGCGGCGGATGCTTCGGCCGCGGCGAGCAGCACGACTCTGCTCCGCTCCTCGGCGAGCTGCCACGCGCCCGCGGTACGACGGATCTCGTCGTGCACGACGTCGTCGAGGACCTCGCCGCTGTCCGCGACGGCCGCGAACGACGCGAACAGCCGCTCGAACAGCGATCTGTCGAACGGCGGCGGCATCGCGGTCTTCGTGGCGCTCGTCCCCGGCTCTGGGGGCACCGGGATTTCCTTGGCTGTCAGCCCCAGCGCCCTGGCGGCTCCCGGACGATCCGCCGGCGGTGCGCCGGCGGATCCGCTGCGGGACGCGACGAGGGCGGCGAAATCCCCGGCCCCGGAACCGTTCGCGCAGGAGTCCAGCAGCCGGCGCAGGGCGTCGTGCGCGACGTCGTCCTCCGGCACCGTCCTGCGCGCCCATGCTTCCGCGATCTCCTGCCCCGCTCGTGCGGCGACCGCGGGATCGTTCAGATGCGCGCGCAGGTCTGCGATGCCGGGGCGGATGTCGTCGTGCACCTCAGCCAGCGTGGCGGCGGCGATGACGTCGGCGTCGTGCGCCGGGGAACCATGGCGGCGGGCCAGTTCGAACGCGCGCTGGAAGTAGAGGTCCTGGGGGTTGCCACGGGTGATCCCGGCACGGCGGCGCGCGCGCTTCAGAGCGGTGAACCAGGCGGCCGTCGCCGCGAGATCCGACCGCGCGGCGAGGAGAAGCGCCTCCAGCTCGCCGGCGGACTCGTCCGAGAGCAGGGCATGCGCGAGATGCGGGCGTGCGGACGGCCGGATCACCAGCGGGTCGATCAGGAGCTTGGTCGTGCGGGCCAGCGGAACGCCGGTGGGACCCGTGAGAGGACCGACTCCGGCGAGCCGTCCCCACGCACGCGCGATCACGAGACTGCGCGGCAGACCGCGCACCGGCGGACCGGGCGGTCGGGCGTCGGCGGTCATGCGGGGATCCTATCGAGCGCGCTGCTCAGTCGGTCAGCAGCGCCTCGAACTCGGCCTTCACGTCGGCGCGATAGGCATCCGTGTCGAGGGAGGCCGGAGGCACCTCGCCGTCGAGGACCGCCCTCATCCCCGCCGCGAGCGCATCGTCGTCCTGCTCCACGATGCGGATCGCGCCCTGGGGCAGCGCGCCGTAGACGGATCCGAACGAGGTGGACACGATCGGCAGTCCGCAGATCGCCGCCTCGATGAGCACCATCGGCTGCCCCTCGTAGAGGCTGGACAGCACGAAGCAGTCGGAGGCGGCGAGCAGCGCATAGGGGTTCCGCTGCGCGCCGGTGAGGAAGGCCGCGTCGTCCAGGCCCGCGTCGTCGATCTGCCGCTGCAGCTCGTCCTGCAGCGGACCTCCGCCGACGATGAGCAGCCGCGCCTCGGGATGCGCGCGGTGCACGGCGAGGAACGACCGGATCAGGCGCGCGTGGTTCTTCTCGGGGGAGAGGCGGCCCACCGTGACGAACCAGCGCAGCTCGCCCTCATCGGCCTGGAGCGCCTCGTACCACGCCGGGCGGGGCGGGATCTCCCTGTCGGCGGCCTCGTACTGGGCGTCGGACTCGGAGAAGAACTCGCTCAGCGGTCGGCGGGCGCCGCGCACGACGTGCTCGACGTCGGGGAAATTGCGCACCGTGCGGAAGCGGTCGGCGGGCGCGTACTCGGCGAGCTCGATGCGGTTCAGCTCGGTGAGCTGGTGCGACACGGAGACCAGCTGGTCGTACTCGGAGTACATCGAGAAGACGGCGCCGAGACCGCGCTTCATGCTGGCCTTGCCGTTCACCGTGCGCTCGCGGTCGGACGCCATCTCGTTGTGCATCCAGATCGCGCGCACGGGATCCGGCCCGCCCTCGCTCACGGCGGGGGCGTGCAGCAGCAGCGTGGTCCAGACGGGACCATAACCGCTGAAGTCGGCGACCCAGTCGAAGCGGGCGTCGCCGAAGACGCGCATCCATTCCGCCGTCCACAGCTCCTCGTGCCAGGGCTCCGCGCCCGGAGTGCGCGGGGCACCGCGCCATTCGTCGATGCGACGGCGCAGGTGCACGGCCTTCGACCCGTTCATCCCCCCGATCCGGAACACCTGCCGCACCTCGGCGGGGATCCGCGCCTGCGTGAGCGGATCGGTGCTGAGCCGCCTCCTCGGCAGCAGCGCGGTGACGTCGTAGCGGGTGTGATCGATCGCGCCGAGGAGGTTGAGCGCGCTCGTGGTGATGCCGTTCGGCTTCATGCCGCCGAGGTAGACGAGCAGGCGCTTGCGGCCGTCGTGCACGGTCGGGCGGGCGCGGTAGCCCTCCCTGGCGCCGCCGAAGACGATGTCGACGACACGGGCGGTCGCGCCGCCGTCCTCGAACGGGGCGAAACGCTCGGCCCAGGAGGCGTACTGCGGATGCGGATCCGCACCGTCCAGGAGCGCCCCGAGGGCGCGGCCGGTCTCTGCGGCGTCGTCCGCCACCGGCCCCGGCAGCGTGTCGAGCGGCATATAGGTGCCGCGGCCCGAGGAGTACAGGTCGGCGTCGGGCGTGAAGAACGCGATGGGGCGGCCCGTCGCCAGGTAGTCGAAGAAGATCGACGAGTAGTCGGTGACGAGCCCCGCCGAGGCGCCCAGCAGCACGTTCGAGGGGATCGAGTTCGGTGCGAGCGAGCGCGCGAGCTCCGGCCGCGCCGAGGCGTGCGCGTGCACGATCTGGTGGGTCTTCAGCACGACGACGCGGTCGTCCCCGACGCCGGCCTGCAGCGCCGCGAGCTGGGCGGCCAGCTCGTCGATGTTGTCCTCAGGGTCGTCGAACGAGGTGCCGCGCCAGGTGGGGGCGAACAGCACGATCGGCTTGTCGCCGAGCACGACGCCGCTGCCCTCCAGCTCCGCTCGCACGGCCGCTTCGGCGGTGGCGTCGAGGCGCTGCCGGTCGATGCGGGGGTAGCCCTCCTCGATGAGCGTGCCGGGGTAGACGTTGGTGAGCCGGTAGGCGCCCTCGTACATGGTCTCGGCCATGAACGGGTTCGCCGCGAGGAGGTAGTCCGACATCAGGAAGTTGCGCAGCGTGTTGGCCGACTGCACGGCGCCCGACGGCATGTCGAAGCCCATGAGCTTGAGCGGCGTGCCGTGCCAGGTGTTCAGGTACACCTGGCCCTCCCGCTTGCTGAACCAGGTCGGGAACGTCGCGTTGTTGATCAGCCAGCCGCTCACCGCGAGCGCCTGGCGGTAGGAGGCGGATCCGCGGCGCACGAATGAGACCCGCCGGTCTCCGGCGAACTCGGCCCGGAAGCGCTCGATCGCGTCGTCGTCGGCGAGTGCCCAGACGTGCGTCAGACGGGCGTACGCGGGGTCGGTCAGCAGGTGGCGGAAGATCGCCTCCGGGTTGCACAGCATGCCGTTTCCGGCGAAGGACTCGTAGAGCACCTGATCGGGCCGCACGGGTCGGGAGCGCCAGAAGGCGATGCGCTCCGCGTCGACGGCGCGCTTCAGGCGTCGGGCGGTGGAGCGGAGGCGCCGCGCGGAGGATCCGAGGCGCCGCGCGGAGGAGGAGAGAGACACGCTTCAAGGATATTGGGCGCATGCCGGGCGAACACTCGGAGAACGGTGGGTGACGGCCCGGTGACGGGCGCGACCGTCGCAGGGAGGCGCGGCTCGCCCGGCGATGGCCTCGGAGGGGATGCCAAGACGCACACGCTACGCTCGGGCGTCGTGACCAGTCAGGCCCTGCACCGTGCGGCGGCCCAGGAGACCCCTGACGCGGAGGAGCGGCTCGCCGATCCTCGCCGTCTCGGGCTGTGGGCGGCTCTCGTCGGGTTGTTCGCGGTCGCCGCGAGCGCGGCCGGATCCTGGATCCCTTCGCTGTGGGGGGATGAGGCGGCGACGCTCATGTCCGCGACGCGGCCGCTGCCGTCGCTCGTGCACATGCTGAGCTACGTCGACGCGGTGCACGGGCTGTACTACTTCGGGCTGCACGCGTGGATCGACGTGTTCGGGCCCAGCGCCTTCTCCATCCGCTTCCCCTCTGCCCTCGCGATGGGCGTGTGCGCCGCCGCGGTCGTGTGGATGTGCGGCCGCTTCGGGTCGCTGCGCTTCGCGGTGCTCGCCGGCGTCTTCGCTGCGATCCTGCCGCGGCTGATCTTCGCGGGCGAGGAGGCCCGCTCCTACGCGATGACGGCGGCGCTCGCCGCGGTGCTGTGCGCGATCCTCATGGAGATCGCCCGCCGCGAATCCCGTGCTCTCGGCGGCTGGGTCGCGTACACGGCTGTGCTCGCGGTCGGGATCTGGCTCTTCCTCTACGTCGCCCTCATGGTGCCGGCCATCGTCGTGATCGTGCTGTGCTGCCCGCCCCTGCGGAGGCGCTGGCGGGCGGCAGCGGTGAGCACGGCCGTGGCGCTCGTGCTCGCCTCTCCGCTGGCCTGGTTCGGGTACATGCAGCGGCGGCAGATCGCGTTCCTCGCCGTGCGCGAGTCGATCACGCCCGAGGTCCTGCTGCGCAACATGTGGTTCCAGGAGTGGTGGTTCGCCGTCATCGCCTGGGCGCTGATCCTCGTCGCCGTGGTCTTCTTCGCCGTGGAAGCGGCGCGTGTCCGCCGCTCCGGCACCCGACTGGGCCTGCGGCTGGAGACCGTCGCGCTGAGCTGGATGCTCGTGCCGATGGGGATCCTGATCGCCGCGAGCCCGTTCGTGTCCGGCTACACCGCCCGCTACGGCACGTTCTCGGCCCCTGCGGTGGCGATCGTGATGGCGCTCGGCGTGCGCCGGCTCGCCCGTCTCCCGCGCCGGCGGCTGGGCAAGGCACTCGCGATCGTCTCGGTCGCCGCGGTCCTGATCGCGGCGGTACCCGTGGCGGCGCTGCAGCGCGGGCCGTACGCGAAGAACCAGTCGGACTGGAACGACATCGCCGCCTTCATCAGTGCGAACGCCGTCCCGGGTGACGGCATCGTCTTCGACGACGGTGCCAGGCCGTCCCAGCGCACCAGGCTCGCCAAGGCGACGGATCCGACGGCGTTCCGCAACGTCACGGACCTGCTGCTGAAGACCCCGTTCCAGAAGTCCTACACCTGGTACGACCAGACCTACGGGATCCCGCGTGCGTCCGGGATGGGGCGCTTCGAGGGCGTCGACCGCGTCTGGGTCGTCGAGCTGAAGTTCGACGGCGTCGAGGACACCTGGGGCCTCGGGCAGCTGCAGTCGCTCGGCTACCACGAGACCCACCGTGTCGACGGCGCGGGGAGCGTGATCCTGCTCTACGAGCGGTGATCGGCGGGTCCGCCCCTGGTGGTCGAGCGCCCTTCGTCTCGTCGCTGCGCTCCTCGCTCAGGGACCGATCCGTGGAGCGGTCCCTGAGCGAGCGAAGCGAGACGAAGGGCGCTCAACGACCCCGGGGGAGGGAGGCGAGGGCCGTGGCGTGGTCGACCCCTCGGACGACCGTCGTGCGCACCCGCGCGGTGAGGAACGCCTCCGGCCCGTCGCGGAACGGATCCCCGTCCAGGACCACGAAGTCGGCCGCCGCCCCTGCGCGGAGCACGCCGAGCTCGCCCTCCCAGCCGCACGCGTAGGCGGCGTCGCGGGTGGCGCGGCGCACCGCGTCGGCGATCGCCATCGCGTTGCCGGGGACGTTCGCCGTCAGCGCAGGATCGAACGCCGAGCGCCGGGTCGTGGCGATGAACAGGTTCGGCAGCGGGTCGAACGGCGCGGTCGGGGCGTCCGTTCCGAGCGCGAGCGTCGCGCCCGCCTCGGCGAACTCGGCCCAGGGGTAGCCGCGCTCGACGCGGTCGTCGCCGAGCATCGCCCGCCAGTTGTCCTGGATCGCGGGATCGGAGTGCACGGGCTGCATCGACGCGATGACCCCGAGCCGCGCCAGGCGCAGCGGGGTCGCGTGGTCCACCGTCTCCAGGTGCTCGATGCGGTGGCGGCGCTCGGCGCGCGGGCCGTTCGCGGCGACCGCGGCCTCGAGCGCGTCCAGGGCGAGCGCGGAGGCGGCATCGCCGATCGCGTGCATGGCGATCTGCAGCCCCGCCGCGTCGGCGCGGGTGACCACGGCCGTGAGCGAGGGCAGATCCCAGAGCGCCTCCGGCTGGGATCCGTCGGCGAAGGGGGCGTGCATCGCGGCCGTGCAGCTGTCGATCACGCCGTCGACGAAGAGCTTGATGCCGGAGATCCGCAACCCGGGTCCGGTGTGCGCGCGGTGCAGCGCGATCGCCCGGTCCACGGCGGTGGCATCGCCCTCCGCGGTCCCGGTGCGGTACACCGCCCAGTGCGCGGCCACGTGCATCGGCAGTCTGCCGCCGTGCCGCTCCTGCACGGCGAGCATCGCGCGCAGGTCGGGTTCGGTGAGGGCCATGTCGACTGCGGCGGTGACGCCCGCGTCGAGGTAGGTGCGCAGCGCGGCCTCGAAGTGCGCCTCCCTGTCGTCGTCGCTCGTGAGGGCGTCGAGCCGCTCGCGCAAGAAGGCGAACACCGCGTTCTCGAGCAGCATGCCGGTGGCGTGCCCGTCGGCGTCGCGCTGGATCGTGCCGCCGAGGGGATCCGGCGTCCCGTCGTCGATGCCGAGCTCGGCGAGGGCGGCGGAGTTCACCCATGCGGAGTGGTTGTCGTTCGCGTGCAGGTACACGGGCCGGTCGGCGACCGCGGCATCGATCATCTCGCGGTGCGGGGCCTTCCCGCCGAGACTCGAGAACAGCCAGCTGCGGCCCTGGATGCGCGGGGCGGCGGGATCGGCCGCGGCCGCGGCGGAGACCCGATTCTGGATCTCGGCGAGATCGGGTGCGTCGTGCAGATCCACCTGCTCGAGCGATTCGCCGAGACCGACCAGGTGCGTGTGGGCATCCACGATGCCGGGGATCACGAGAGCGCCGTCGAGCTCGATCACGGCGTCCGCCGCGAGGGCGTCGGCGGTGGCCGTGTCCCCGACGAAGACGAGACGTCCGTCCTGGACGAGGAGCGACTGCGCCCACGGATCCGTGTCGGAGGTGAAGATCGCGCCGCCGCGGTAGTGGGTGGTGTGCGTGTCAGGGGAGGTCATGCGTTCTGGTCCTTCTTTCCGGATCCGTGGGTCACAGCGAGGCCTGGGAGCGGGCGGAGCTCCGCACCAGGGCGAGGTAGAGGACGAACGGCACGATCAGTCCGACGGGGACCGACAGGTCGATCCCGCCGAGGAGCGCGGCGACCGGGCCGACGTAGACGAGCGTCGCGCTGCAGAGCAACGCCGCGCCGATGCCGGCGAGCACCGCGACCGCGCCGGCGACGTGCACGCCCCCGGTGAACCAGAACCGGCTGCCCCGGCTGTCGTCCGCCAGCGCGGATCCGTCGTAGCGGTTGCGCCGCCACAGCATGTCGGCGAGGTAGACGCCCATGACGGGCGCGAGGACCGTGACCGCGAGCTGCAGGGCGCTCGAGACGCTGTCGAGGAAGTTCCACACCAGGAGCGCGAACAGGGTCATCAGCACGCCGACCGTGCCGTCCAGCAGCACGGTGCGCGAGCGCGGAAGGCGGATCCCGACGGCCTGCAGGGCGAGGCCGGAGCTGTACGCGGTCATGGCGTTGTTGGCGATGGTGCCGACGATCACCGAGATGAGGAAGATCGGCGCGAACCAGCCGGGCAGGAACTTCTCGAGGCCGGCCTCCGGATCCGACATGTCCACCGCGCTCGCGGCCAGGGCGCCGACGAACGTGGCGAGCACGCCGGGGATGACCATGCCGAGCGTGGTCCACAGGGCGACGTCGCGCACGCGCGTGCTCGCCGGGAGGTACCGCGCGAAGTCGGCGCTGTTCGTGTAGGACAGCGGCCCCGACGCGACCAGCGCGACGCCCGCGGCCATCATCGCGACGAGTCCCAGGCCGTGCAGCGGTTCGGCCGGCGTGTAGCTCCAGCGCGCGCCGCCCACGACGAACACGGCCATCACGGCGAAGATCACCGCGAGCAGGATCGCGAGCGGCTGGTACAGGCGCATGATCAGGCCGTGCCCGTAGACGCTGATCACCATGGTGGCGGCGGCGATCACGATCGCGCTGATCGCGATCGTCCAGCCGTTCGAGGGGACGCCGAGCCGGCCGAGCAGCCCGACCGCGACGGTCGTGGCCGCGGCCCAGTTGATCGCGAGGTAGCAGACGCTGATCAGCCAGCCCGCGATCGCGACGTTGAACCGGTTCCCGGTGATGCCGTACATGGCGCGCGTGATCACCTCGCTGGGCGTGCCGGCGGCGGGGCCGGATGCGGCCACGATCCCCGTGATGATCGAGAACAGGTTGCCGATCACGATCACGATCAGCGCCTGCCACAGGGTGAGTCCCAGCAGCATGAGGGTGACGCCGATGACGACGGCGAGGAAGTTCACATTGGGCGCCGCCCACACCGCGAACAGGTCGCGGGCGCGGCCGTGGCGCTCGGCATCGGGGATGTAGTCGATGCCGTGGGTCTCCACGCGCACGGCGCTGTCGGTGGGCACGGGGTGGGTCAGGGCGGGAGCGGAATCGGTCACGGGGGGTGTCGTCTGCGACATGGATCCTCCAGGGCGAAAGGTCGGGTGCGCGACGTCCTTGTTCGCGCTCGACACGCAACGCTAAAGATCCAAAACGATTTGGACAAGCGGATTCCACGATTATCATCGCGGCATGCGCAGACAGCGATCCACGATCCGCGATGTGGCCCGACGGGCGGGCGTGTCGGTGACCACCGTGTCGCACACGTTCTCCGGGAACGGCGTGGTCAACCCGGCGACCCAGGCGCGTGTGCGCGCGGCGGCGACCGCGCTGGGGTACCACCCCGACGTCGTCGCGAGCGGGCTGCGCCGCAGCCGGCTCGGAGTGATCGGGCTGGTGCTGCGTCCCGCCGTCGGAGTGGAGCCGCAGCACATCCAGGACGTGGACTACTTCCCCCGCTTCGCCGGCGCCGCGGCGCTCACCTCGCTCGGCCAGGGGTACGCGCTCATGCTCGTCGCGGATCCGGCCGTGCCGCACGCCCCGACCACGGCCTGGGCGTGCGACGGCATCATCGTGACCGATCCGGTCGAGCGGGACCCGCTCATCGCCGCGCTGCGCGCAGGAGGCATGCCGTACACGCTGGTCGGCGCGGATCCGGCGGATCCGGACGACCCGCACGTCATCGACATCGCCACCGCGCTCATCACGGATCGGGTGCTCGACCACCTCGCGGCGTCGGGGGCGACGCGCATCGCGCTGGTCGTGGGTACGGATGCGATCGAGTGGAACGAGGCGACGGTGCGGCGCTATCGGGAGCGGACGCCGCCCGCCGCCCAGCACGTGCGGCACGTGCCGGAGCGCTCGGAGCACGAGGAGGGGGCGGTCGCCGCCGATGAGCTGCTCGCCCTTCCCGAGCCGCCCGACGGGGTGTATTGCCTGACCAGCGATCACGCCAGGGCGCTCGTGGACCGGCTCGTCGAGCGCGGGGTGCGGGTGCCGGAGGACGTGCGCGTGGTGTGCGGATCCGATGCCGACAGTCTGCGGAGCGTCGCACCGGCGATCACCGCGGTCGACCTGCAGCCGCAGGCGCTGGGGCGCCAGGCCGCGGCCGCCCTGCTGACCCAGCTCGAACCGGACCTCGCGCTCGCCGTGCCTCCGCCCGAGCACGGCGCCCTGATCGTGCGGACGTCGACCGGGGGCTGAGGCCCCTCAGGCCGGCGAGCGCCCCTGATTCCGGGTCACGACCTGAGGACGTTTGCCGATCTGCAGGACATTCCCGGCGGATCCGTCCTGCAAGATGGCAACCGTCCTGCAGACTTCCCGCGCTCGTCGGCATCTCGATGCGTCGGACGGGGAGGCCCGCCGTCGGCTCAGCCCGCGAGGAGCGCCGTGACGTCGCCCTCGACCTCGACCGGGGCGGCTCCCCGGCGGAACAGCAGCGCGGGGCCCCGCCCGGGCGTCACGGCCTGGCCGCCGATCGTCCGGCGTTCCCCGAGCACCCGCAGCCAGGCGCCTTCGCGCAGCGCGAGCACCGGGGTGTCGTTCTCCTCGTGGAACTCGGCGAGGCGCTGGGCACGGGTCTCGCCGGCGTGCGTCGAGCTCGGGTCGGCGTCGAGATAGTGCGCATTGATCTGGAACGGCACGAGGCCGAGCGCGTCGAAGCCCCCGGGCTCGACGATGGGCATGTCGTTCGTGGTGCGGATCGTGAGGGCGGCGAGATTCGTCCCCGCACTCGCGCCGAGATACGGCCGACCTGCCGCCGCGTGGGCGCGCAGCGGCTCGCTCAGGCCGAGGTCGCGCACCCGCTTCAGGAGGCGGAAGGTGTTGCCGCCGCCGACGAAGACCGCCTCGGCGCCGCGGATCGTCGCCGCGGGGTCGCCCTCCTCGTGCGCACCGGCGACCGCGATTCCTTGAGCGGCGAACGCCTCGCGGGCCTTCGCCGTGTAGGCGTCGAGATCGGCCAGCGCATACGGCACGAAGACGAGGCGCGCAGCCTCGCCGAGCGCCTCCCGGACGGCGTCCCACGCATGGGCGAGGTAGCCGGATCCGGCGTTGGAGGAGTTCGACATCAGCAACAGGTTCATCGGGTCCTTTCGGGGGCGGGGCTCGACAGGGCGGCCGGGGCGCGGGGGGACAGGAGCTGGGCGATCGCGTTCGCCGTGCGCAGCACCGCGTCCTTGTGCGCGCGGATGTCGCCGAGCCGCTCGCTCTTGTGCTCGCCGATGCTGACGGATCCGATCGGTCGGCCCGCGACGAACACGGGCGCGGCGACCGCGCGGGTGTCGAAGTCGTACTCGCCGTCCGAGTAGGCCCAGCCGGCCGTGGCCGCCTCCGACATCGCCTGCTCGATGAGCGTGGCGTCGTGGATCGTGAGGTCGTTGAAGCGGGCGAGCGGCAGCGAGTACATCAGCGCCTGGCGCTGCCCCGCGGAGAGGAACGCGAAGTAGGCGCGGGAGGTCGCCCCGGCGTGCGCCGGGTACAGCTCGCCGACCAGGGGATGGTTGCGCATCGGCACCCCGCCGCCCTCGACCGCGGCCACGGCGCGCACATGGGCGCCGTCCGCGATCGCGAAAACGGCTGTGCGCGAGGCCTCCTCCGCGAGCTCCGCGAGCACCGGCTCGACGAGTGCGGCCATCCCGCCCTGTCGTTCCCAGGCGGAGGCGATCCGCCACAGGGCAGGACCCAGCCGGTATCGGCGGGTGTAGGCGTCGGTCGACAGGAAGCCGCGCGCGGCGAGCGTCGCGAGCAGGCGCTGCGCGGTGGACTTGTCGAGGTCGAACTCCTCGGCCAGCTCCATCACGCCCCACTCGGCGCGCCGCCCGGTGAACGACAGCAGCACCGACAGTGCGCGATCCACTGTCTGCAGCGGGGGGCGGGAGCCCGAGCCCTTGTCCATGGAGTGCTCCTTCTGAGCCGTTCTGCGCGAGGTTTCCTCGGCATTCTGCCTGACGAGTTCCCCCGCGTGCACCTGCCGGATCAAATAGTGAGATCGAGTTGCACAACCATCTCACATCGCAGATAGTTGTCGCTACGCGCCGCTCGGACGCGGAACATCCCCCCAAACAGCGAAGTGAGGAGAGCCATGTCGACTGTCGTCCGCCGTGTGCTCGCGATGATTCCCACGCTGCTCGGCGTCGTCGTCTGCATCTTCCTGATCACCCGGGTGCTGCCCGGGGATCCGGCACGGACCCTGGCCGGCGAGAACGCCGATCAGAGCGTGGTCGACAAGCTCCGGGAGCAGATGGGCCTGGACCAGCCGATCTGGCAGCAGTTCGGCGACTACGTCGTCGGCCTGCTGCACGGCAACCTCGGCTACGCCTGGCACACCGGACATCCGGTGGCCCAGGACTTCGCCACGCGGTTCCCGGCGACCGTGGAACTGGCCCTTGCCGCACTGATCATCGGCGTTCTGATCGGGGTGCCGCTCGGCATCCTCAGCGCGATGCAGCGCGGACGCCTCGCCGATCACCTCACCCGTGTGGTCTCGCTGCTCGGTGTCTCCATGCCGCTGTTCTGGCTGGGCCTGCTCGTCATCTCCTTCTTCTACGGGACGCTCGGCTGGGCGCCCGCCCCGATCGGACGCATCGCCGACGACGTCAACCCGCCCACGCACGTGACAGGGCTGTATCTCGTCGACAGCCTCCTCACCGGCGACGGCGTCGCGTTCGCCAGCTCGTTCTCGCACCTCATCTGGCCGGCCATGGTCCTGTCGGTCGGCGGGATCGCGATCATCTCCCGGATGACCCGCTCGGCGATGCTCGAGGTGATGGGCCAGGACTACATCCGCACGGCCGAGGCGAAGGGCATGGGCCCGGCGCGCGTCATCGGCGGGCACGCGCTGAAGAACGCGGCTCCGTCGATCGTCACCATCATCGGCCTCGAGCTCGGGCAGCTCCTCGGCGGGGCGGTCATCACCGAGACGATCTTCAGCTGGCCAGGCGTCGGCGGCTACGTGACCGAGTCGATCAAGGCCAACGACTACGCCCCCGTGCAGGCGATGACCTTGATCGCCGCGATCATCTACCTCGTCGTGAACCTGATCGTCGACCTTTCGCAGGCGATCTTCGACCCGAAGGTGCGCAATGCTTGAGACTCGGATCCGCCCGCGCCGCACGGCCACCGGCACGCTCTCGCTCCTGCTGCGGAACCCGTCCGCGATGGTCGGGGCGGCGATCATCCTGTTCTGGACGCTCGGCGGCCTGGTCGCGCTGTTCGCGTCGCCCTACGACCCCAACCAGACCGGCGTCGGTCCGCTGCTGTCGCCGCCGTCGGGAGCGCATCTGTTCGGCACCGACAACTTCGGCCGCGACATCTTCTCCCGGGTGCTCGCCGGGGCCAGGGTCTCGCTGTGGACCGGCCTGATCGCCGTCGCGGTGTCGCTGGTCGTCGGTCTTCCGATCGGCGCCATCGCAGGATACGTGCGCGGCACCACGGGGATGGTGCTCATGCGCATCATGGACATGCTGCTCGCCTTCCCGTCGCTGCTGCTCGCGATGGCGCTCGCCGTCGCACTCGGACCAGGGCTGGGATCCGCCATGATCGCCGTCGGCGTCGTCGGCATCCCCGAGTTCGCCCGCATCATGTACGGACAGACCGTGGCGCTGCGCGAGCGCGAATTCGTGGAGGCGTCCAGGGCGATCGGCCTCGGCGACGGCGTCATCCTGTTCCGCCACATCCTGCCCAACGGCATGGCGCCGATCATGGTGCGCTCCGCCCTGGGCATGGGATACGCGATCCTCACCGCCGCGGCGCTGAGCTTCATCGGCCTCGGCGCCCAGCCGCCGCTCGCCGAATGGGGCGTCATGATCTCCGACGGGCGCGGCTACATCATCTCCGGCGAGTGGTGGATGACGTTCTTCCCCGGCCTGGCGATCGCGACGTCGATCCTGGCCTTCAACCTCCTCGGCGACGGACTGCGCGACACCCTCGACCCCCGGCTGCGCACCTCCGCCCGATGACGGCGGCCGGCGCCCACGAGGCGACCGCTCCGTCGTCCGGTCCCGCACCGAATACCCGCACAGCAAGAAGAAAGGCCCCACGATGAAGAGAACGAGGTTGATCGGCGCGCTCGCCCTGACGACCGCCGTCATGCTCGGCACCGCCGGCTGCGTCGCGAATGCGAATGCGAACAAGGGCGATGGCGCCTCCGGTTCGTCCGCGAACCAGTCGCTGACCGTCGCCTACTCCGAGGGAGGGACGACCCTCGACCCCGCAGAGGCCAACGACGGCACGAGCGACACCCTGGTCCTGGCCTCCTACGACCAGCTCGTCACATACGGAACCAAGACCGTGGACGGCAAGCAGGTCTCCGACACCGCGACCATCAAGCCGATGATCGCGGAGAAGTGGGAGGCGGACGCCGCCCACACGACGTACACCTTCACCCTGCGCAAGGACGTCACGTTCCAGGACGGCAAGAAGCTGACCGCGAGCGACGTCGTGCGCAGCTACGAGCACATCAAGGCCTCCGCCTCGGCGAGCTTCCTCTACAAGATGGCCGGGATCGACACGGTCACCGCGAAGGACGACCACACCGTCGTCATCACGCTCACCGCGCCGAACCACCTGTTCCTGCAGATCATCCCGATGTACTCCTTCTCGATCATCGACATGGACCAGGTGGACAAGAACGGCGGCGCGAAGTGGCTCGCCACGAACACCGCCGGATCCGGACCGTACAAGATCGACAGCTACGACCCGGCCACCGCCGCCAAGCTGACCTCCTCGCCGTCGTACTGGGGCGCCAAGCCCGCGATCGGCACCGTGAACATCAAGTTCATCGGCGACGCCTCCAACCGCCTGCAGCTGGTCCAGAAGGGCTCGGTCGACATGGCGCTGGAGATCGCACCGAAGGATCTCAAGGGCCTGAACGGCAAGGACGGGCTCGTCGTCGACTCCCGCCCGAGCAACAAGATCCTGTTCTTCGCGATGAACAACAAGATCGCGCCCTTCGACAACCCGAAGGTCCGTGAGGCGATCACCTATGCGATCCCCTACGACAAGCTCATCTCCGACGTCATGCAGGGGCAGGCGAGCCCGATGCGCTCGGCCGTGGCGAGCTCGACGCCCGGATTCACCGACAAGGGCTACGACGCGAAGCACGACCTGGACAAGGCCAAGCAGCTGCTGGCGGACGCGGGCTACCCGAACGGGTTCTCGTTCGACTTCACGCTCGGATCCGGCTTCCCGGACTGGAACGACGACGCCGTGCTGATCCAGGCGGAGCTCGCCAAGATCGGCGTGACCATGAACATCCACAACATGGCACGCGCCCAGTTCCTCGAAGCGCTGGCCGGCAAGAACGTGCAGTCGTACATCAGCCGCTGGACCTCGTTCGTGAACGACCCCGGCTACCACCTGGGCCTGCTCATGACGACGTCGGGGTCGAGCAACTACATGAACTACGACAACCCGACCGTCGACAGCCTGTGGAAGCAGGCCTCGACCGAGTCGGACGCGGCCCAGCGGAATGAGCTCTACGGGCAGATGCAGCAGCAGATCGACGCCGACGCGCCCTGGGGCTACCTGTACGAGTACAACATCGCGGTCACCGAGCGCAAGGAAGTCAAGGGCTACACCTCCTACCCGGACGGCCTGATCCGGTTCTTCCAGCTCAGCAAGACGTCCTGACCGCAGCCCGAACCGGCATCGAAGAGAGAGAAGTCATCCATGTCCACGATCGCAGAGTGGGAGCAGCGGCTCCTCGCCGCCGTCGACGAGTCGCAGGAGGAGCTGCTGGCGCTTGCCGGGCTGCTCATCCGGACGCCGAGCGAGAACCCTCCCGGTGACTGCACCGAGATCGCCGAGGTGATCGCGGGGCGCCTGCGCGACGAGGGCATGGATCCCGAGCTCTTCGATGCCGGAGAGGGCCGGGTGAGCGTCGTCGCCCACCGCGGCGAGAAGGGCGAGGACCGGCATCTGGTCTTCGCCGGCCACAGCGATGTCGTCCCGATCGGGGACGTCTCCCGGTGGACCTTCCCGCCCCTGGCCGGAGACGTCGTCGACGGCTGGCTCCGCGGGCGCGGCGCGAGCGACATGAAGGCGGGCCTGGCCGGACTCCTGCACGTCTACACGCTGCTGCACCGCCTCGACGTGCCCCTGCGCGGGCGGATCTCGCTCGCCGCGGTGCCCGACGAGGAGACCGGCGGCCGCCTGGGAGCCGACTGGCTGCTCGGCCAGGGCGTGCTGGACGGCGCGACGGGCGGTGTGATCGCCGAGCCCGCAGAGCGCGACCATCCCACGATCGGGCAGAAGGGCAGCAACTGGTTCCGCCTCACCGTCCGCGGCATCCCAGGACACGGCAGCCTCCAGCCCGTGCACGGAGTGAGCGCGAACCTGCTCGGTGCCAGGGCGATCCTGGCCCTGCAGCGGCTCTGGGACATGGTGCCGGAGGCGCCGGAGGAGCTGCGTCAGCTCATCGCCGACTCGCAGCACTTCGCCGTGCAGCGCGAGGGATACGAACCGGAGGTCGCGCAGGTCTTCGAGCGCGTGACGATCAACGTCGGCACGATCCGCGGCGGCACCTCGACGAACGTCGTGGCCGACACCTGCGTGATCGAGTTCGACACCCGGGTGCCGATCGGTCTCAGCCGCGCCGAGGTGCTCGACCGCGCGCGGGAGATCCTCGCCGAGGAGGGCATCGACGCCGAGATCGATCCCATCGGCTTCATGAGCGAGCCGAACTGGACCGCGCCGACCGATCCGATCGTCGAGACCCTCGTGGGTGCGCTGCGGGAGCTCTCCGACCCCGAGGCGCAGGGCGTGCTGCAGTGGGCGTCGTCCGACGCCCGCACCTTCCGCAGCCACGGCATCCCCGTGCTGCAGTACGGCCCTGCCGACCTCAAGACCATCCACAGCTTCGACGAGCGCGCCCGCGCCGACGACGTGGTGCTCGCCGCCAAGGTGTACGCGCTCACGGCCCTGCGCTACCTCGGTGTGCGCGACGCCGACGACCTTCCCGCCCTCTGAGAGAGACCGAACCCATGCTGAACCATGTCCTGACCGTCGTCGACCTGCTCGATTCCCCCGGAACCTCCGGCGAGGCCCTCGCCGAGCACCTGCGCTCCTACCGTGCGCCGGGCGCCGAGATCACCGTCACCGTCGTGGAGGGCGACAAGGGCAGCACCGATTTCGTGCGGGTGTTCCTGCCCGGAACCGCGGGCCGCGCCTCCGGCGGATCCGCGCGCACCCTCGGCATCATCGGCCGGCTCGGCGGGGTAGGCGCCCGTCCGGAGCTGATCGGCTACGTCTCGGACGGCGACGGCGCGGCCGCGGCCCTCTCCGCCGCTGCGAAGCTGCTGCAGATGGCGGCGCGCGGCGATGTGCTGCCCGGCGATGTCGTGATCACGACCCACGTCACGGGGTGGGCCCCCACCCAGCCCCACGACCCGGTGCCCTTCATGGACTCGCCCGTCGACATCCTCACCATGAACCTGCACGAGGTGGACGAGGCGATGGAGGCGGTGCTGTCGATCGACACCACGAAGGGCAACCGCACGATCAACCACCGCGGCATCGCGATCTCCCCGACGGTCAAGTCCGGCTACATCCTGCGCCCGAGCGAGGACCTCGTGGGCGTCGCGGAGACCGTGACCGGACGCAGCGCGGTGATCTTCCCGCTCGCGACGCAGGACATCACCCCCTACGGCAACGACCTGCACCACCTGAACTCGATCCTGCAGCCCGCGGTCGCCACCGAGGCTCCTGTCGTGGGCGTCGCGATCACGACGGCCGTGCCTGTCGCCGGCTGCGCCACCGGAGCCAGCCATGAGGTCGACATCGAGCTCGCCGCGCGGTTCGCGGTCGAGACGGCGAAGTACTTCGGAGCGGGCAGTCTGTCGTTCTTCGACGAGGACCAGTTCGCCCACCTGACCTCGCTGTACGGCAGCGCCGCGCACCTGCAGACCCTCGGGAACGTCGAGGTCTGACATGTCCGTCCTCCTTCGCGTCGAAGACCTCCGTGTGCGGGTGGACGCCCGCCGCGGCACCTCGTTCCCGGTCGACGGCATCAGCTTCGAGATCAGCCGGGGCGAGACGCTCGGCCTCGTCGGCGAGTCCGGATCCGGCAAGAGCCTGACCGCGATGTCGATCATCCGCCTCCTGCCCACGCGCGCCGTGCGCATGGCCGGTGGCCGGATCCTGTTCGGCGATCAGGACATGTCCGGCATCGGCGCGAAGGGGATGCGCGGCATCCGGGGGAACCGGATCGGCACGATCTTCCAGGAGCCCATGACCGCCCTGAACCCCGCGTTCACGGTCGGGTTCCAGCTCCGCGAGCCGCTGCGGCGGCATCGCGGACTGGGACGCAAGGCCGCCGACGACCGGGCGAGAGAGCTCCTCGAGATGGTCGGCATCGAGCGCTCTGCGCAGGTCGCGGCGTCCTACCCGCACCACCTCTCCGGAGGCATGCGTCAGCGCGTGATGATCGCGATGGCCATGTCGTGCGAACCGGACCTGCTCATCGCGGACGAGCCGACCACGGCGCTCGACGTGACCACCCAGGCGCAGATCCTCGATCTGATCCTGCAGCTGCAGCAGACCCACGGCACCGCGGTGCTGCTCGTGACGCACGACCTGGGGGTCGTGGCCGAGTCGTGCGAGCGGGTCGTCGTCATGCGGCACGGCAAGGTCCTGGAGACCGGGAGAGTGCGCGAGATCTTCCACGCGCCACAGCACGCGTACACGCGGGCACTTCTCGACTCGATGCCGTCGCGCAACATCGGGAAGCGCCGGCTTCCCACGCTTCCCGAGGAGGTGTTCGGATGAGTGCACTGCTGAGTGTGCGCGGTCTGGTCAAGGAGTACCCGCAGCGCGGGGGGAAGCGCGGCGAGGTCTTCCGCGCGATCGACGGCATCGACTTCGATCTGCGCGAGGGATCGACGCTCGCGATCGTCGGCGAATCCGGATCCGGCAAGTCCACGACAGGGCGCTGCGTGCTGCGTCTCACCGAGCCGACGTCGGGCAGCATCACATACGACGGCGTGGATCTGCTCGGACTCGACGCCGAGCGGATGCGGGCGCAGCGGGCGCACATGCAGATCGTGTTCCAGGACACCTATGCCTCCCTCGACCCGCGGTGGACCGTCGGCCGGCTGCTCGCCGAGCCCCTCCGGCTGCGCGAGCGCCTCACGCCGGGGCAGCAGCGCACGAGGGTCGGCGAGATGCTCGAACTGGTCGGACTCGAGGCGGAGCACGCCGACCGGTATCCGCACGAGTTCTCCGGCGGGCAGCGGCAGCGCATCGGGATCGCCAGAGCGCTCATGCTCAAGCCCCGTCTGGTGGTGTGCGACGAACCGGTCTCGGCCCTCGACGTCTCGGTGCAGGCGCAGGTGCTCAACCTCATGAAGGACCTCCAGGACGAGCTCGGCCTCAGCTACCTCTTCATCTCGCACGACATCGCCGTGGTCGAGTTCATGGCCGACGACGTCATCGTCATGAACAAGGGCCGTGTCGTGGAGTCCGGCGTCTGCGCGCAGGTGCTCGCGGACCCGAAGGATCCCTACACGCGCGCACTGCTGGCGGCCGTCCCCGTCCCCGATCCCGATGCGCTCGAGGACCGCGCGATGCGTCGCGCCGTGATCGAGGCGGGGCTCGCCGCACCCGTCGGCGGCGACGCCGAGCGCGCGCGATGAGCGCGCTCGGGCTGGTGACGATCGGCCAGGCGCCGCGGATCGATGTGACGCCCGACATCGCGCCGCTGCTCGCCGACGTCACGCTCATGGAGCGTGGGGCGCTGGACGAGCTCGACGCCGCGGGCATCGCCGCGCTCGCGCCGGTCGAGGGCGAGCGCGTCCTCGTGTCGCGCCTGCGGGACGGCGGGATGGCCAGGCTCAGCGAGCCGCGGATGCTTCCGCTCGTCCAGGCCGCGATCGAGCGCGTCGTCGCGGACGGCGCGGGGGCGGTGCTGCTGCTGTGCACGGGGAACCTGCCAGGCCTCACCGCGGCCGTGCCGCTCTACACCGCCGAGCAGCTCGGCCGCGGCGCCGCCGCGGCGCTCATCGGCGACGGGCGCCTCGGCGTCGTGGTGCCGGAGCCCGAGCAGGCGGCTCCCATCGCGGAGCGCTGGCGGGCGGACCACGGCCTCCGCGCCGTGGTCGCCGTGGCTGATCCGTACACCGCGCCGGACGCGGCCTTCGTCGCGGCCGGCGAGCAGCTGCGCGCCGAGGGCGTCGAGTGGATCTTCCTGGACTGCATCGGCTACTCCGAGCGCATGCGCGCCCTCGTCGCCGGATCCGGATCCGGCACCGTGGCCACCGCCGGACCCGGATCCACCGGACCCGGATCCACCGGACCCGGATCCGCCGGACCCGGATCCGCGAAGCCCGGATCCGCGAAGGTGCTGCTGGCCCGCACGCTCGCCGCCCGTCTGGTGGCCGAGACGGTCTGAGACGGCTCCTGCGGGCTCGGCCGAGGCCGATCCTGCCCGCCCATATCCGAGTCGTCCCCCTCAGCGGAGCCCATGGGGTGCGCTGAGGGGGACGACCCACGGGTAGGGGGAGCGCAAGAGCGGCGGATCCGGTCCCGTCAGGACGCGCGCAGGGCGGCGTCGGCGGCCGCGAGGACCGCGTTCAGGGTCGCGGTGAGCACCGAGCGGTCGCGCCCGGCGACCCACCCCGTGCCGTGTGCGCTCCTGTGCTCGAGGAGGGTCAGCGCCTCGACGGCGTTGCCGGATCCGATGCTCGTCTGGTGCAGGTCCAGGACCTCGATGGCCAGGCCGCGCCGCGCGAACTCGGCCGTGACCGCCTCGACCGGGCCGACGCCGATCCGCTCCGCGCGGGTCTCGACGTCGTCGATGCGGAGCCGGAATGCGACGCGCGACTCCGCGGCGGTCTCCTCGATGCGGACCTCGGAGAGCGCGATGCGAGGGTCGTCCCCGGCTCCGAGGTAGGTCTCGTCGAAGATGCGCCAGAGCGCCTGCGCGTCGAGTTCTGCCCCGCTCTCGTCGGCACGCCGCTGCACGTGACCGGCGAGATCGATCTGGAGCCGGCGCGGCAGCTGCACCCCGAACCCGGTCTCGAGCAGGTAGGCGATCCCGCCCTTGCCGGACTGCGAGTTCACCCGGATCACCGCGTCGTACGAGCGGCCGAGATCCGCCGGATCCACCGGGAGGTAGGGGACCCGCCAGGCGATCTCGCGCTCGGTCCTGCCCTCGCGCGCCGCGCGCGCCCTGTGCTCGGCGAATCCCTTGCGGATCGCGTCCTGATGCGTGCCGCTGAACGCGGTGTGCACGAGGTCGCCGACATAGGGGTGGCGCGGGTGCACCTCGATCCTGTTGCTGTGCTCGACCGTGCGCCGGATCTCGTCGATGTCGGAGAAGTCGATCATCGGGTCGATGCCCTGGGCGTGCAGGTTCAGGGCGAGCGTCACGAGGTCGACGTTGCCGGTGCGCTCGCCGTTGCCGAAGAGGCACCCCTCGATGCGCTCGGCGCCGGCGAGCAGCGCCAGCTCCGCGCAGGCGATCCCCGTGCCGCGGTCGTTGTGCGGATGCACGGAGAGGATCACCCCCTCGCGGCGCTCCAGGTTGCGATGCATGTACTCGATCTGATCGGCGTAGACGTTGGGCGTCGCGATCTCCACCGTGGCGGGCAGGTTCAGGATCACCGGGCGCTCCGGCGTCGCCTCCCAGAGCGCGGTCATCGCATTGCAGACCTCGAGCGCGTAGTCGGGCTCGGTGAGCATGAACACCTCGGGCGAGAACTCGAAGCGCACGCGCGGCAGATCTCCGGCGAGGGCGCGCACATCGCGTCCCGCGTCCAGGATCAGTGCGCGCAGCTCGTCGCGGTCGCGGCCGAGCACGGTCTCCCGCCAGATCGGCGCCGTCGCGGTGTACAGGTGGATCACGACGGGGTTGCGGATGCCGCGGACCGCCTCGACCGTCCTGGCGATGAGATCGCGCCGTGCGGCGGTGAACACGACGACCGTCACGTCCTCGGGGGCGATGCCCTGCTCGGCGATCAGCCGGACGAAGTCGAAGTCGGTCTGCGAGGCGGAGGGATAGCCGACCTCGATCTCCTTGTAGCCCATCGCGACCATGAGGTCGAAGAAGCGCCGCTTGCGCGCGGGATCCATGGGCTCCGCGAGTGCCTGGTTGCCGTCGCGGAGATCGACGGGGACCCACAGCGGTGCGGCCGTGAGGCGTCGTGTCGGCCAGGTCCGCTCGGCGTCGGAGAGGGGGATCGAGACCCGGTCGTAGGGGTCGGCGTAGCGGTGGGACGGCATCTGCGAGTGCCGCTGGCGATTCCACCCCGGGGCGTTGACGGGGAGGGGTCCGGCCGGCGTGGAGATGCCGGGGAAGGCGGTGCTGGTCATGGTTCTCTGTTCCTTCGACTGTGGTTCGGCGACCGGCGCGGCGCATCAGCCACGACGGGGGAGCCGGTCCGGTCAGGCCCCGTCGTGGCGGCGAAGAAGAAGGAGGGCGCGCACGAGCATGGAGGCAGTGTAGCGTTAACTCCTCAGACAAGTTGAGGAGTTGAGATGTCGGGAAGCAGTGCAGTGCAGCGCACGTCGATGGCGGATCAGGCGGCGGACGTGCTCCTCGGCCGGATCCGGGCCGAGGAATGGGGGCTGGGTGCGCGACTGCCGGGCGAGACGACGCTCGCCGCCCAGCTCGGCGTGGGCCGCTCGACCGTGCGCGAGGCGATCCGGCAGCTCTCCGGGCGCGGGGTCCTCTCCGCGCGGCAGGGCGCCGGCGTGTTCGTCGCGGCGCTCGACGTGCGCGACGACTGGGACGCCGTGCTGCAGCGCGCCGACATCGTGAGCGTGATCGAAGCGCGGACCGCGATCGAGAGCGAGGCCGCCGCGCTCGCCGCGGAGCGGCGCACCGCGAACGACCTCCGGGCGATCCGGCGCGCCCTGACGGTCAGGGAGCAGCGTCGCTCGGATCTCGAGGAGCACGTCGACGCCGATCTCACGTTCCACCGGGCGATCGTGGTCGCCGCGGCGAACCCGATCCTCACCGAGCTGTTCGACGGGTTCACCCCGCGGCTTCGGCAGACGATGATCGCGATGCTGCGGATCCGCTCCGCCTTCGGCGGCGCCGAGGACCATGCCGCGCATGAGCGTCTCGCCGACGCAGTGCGCGCGGGCGATGCCGCGCTGGCCGCAGGGCTCAGCCGCGAGCACCTCGCGTCGCTCAAGGACGGCCTGCGATGAACGCCGAGGTCGTGCGCCTCGACGCCGTGACGCTGCGCCGCGAGGGCAAGGACATCCTGCACGAGGTCGGACTGGTCGTGCGGGCGGGGGAGCACTGGGCGCTGCTGGGACCGAACGGCGCGGGCAAGAGCACGATCCTCGGGATCTGCGGCGCACGCACGCATCCCTCGAGCGGCACCGCCGAGGTCCTCGGCCACCGGATCGGCCGGGTCGACCTGCAGGAGCTGCGCCGGCTGATCGGGCACGTGGATCCGCGGCACCCGCTGCGCTCGCCCCTGACGGTGACCGAGGTGGTGCTGACCGGCCTCACCGGCACGATCGAGACGCCGATGCGCTGGACGCCGGAACCCGAGCAGATCGCCCTCGCGCATGAGCTGATCGCGGATGTCGGCCTGTCGCACCGGCGGGAGGCGCTGTGGCCGACGCTCTCGCAGGGGGAGCGCGGCAGGGCACTCATCGCGCGGGCGCTCGCGTGCCGGCCGCGACTCCTCCTGCTCGACGAGCCGATGACCGGGCTCGACGTCGCCGCGCGGGAGCAGCTGCTGGAGACGATCGACGCGCTCGCGCACCGGGATGCGCAGCTCGCGTCGATCCTGGTCACGCATCACCTGGAGGATCTGCCGGAGACGACCACGCACGCGCTCGTGATCTCGCAGGGAGAGATCGCCGCGCAGGGCGCGGTCGAGAGTGCGGTCACGACCGAGACGATCTCCCGGGCGTTCGCGCACCCGATCGAGGTCACCAGGACAGGCGCCCGCTGGGCGGCGCGGACCCGCCGCTCCCGGAGGGCGGCGGTCCCCGCCTGACCCTCCCGGTGGCGCAGAAACCGAGTCGTCCCCGTCAGTGCACCCTATGGGCGCCGCTGACGGGGACGACTCGGAGAGATCGGGCCGGGCTCAGAGCTCCGGGACGATGCGGATCGCGCCCTTGTCGGCCGACTGGGCGAAATGCGCGTAGGCGCGCAGCGCGGGGCTGACCTCGCGCACGCGGTTCTTCGGGCGGTAGCCTCCGTTGGCCTCGAGGTGCTCGCGGCGGCGCTCCAGGACCTCCCAGGGCACCTCGAGCTCGAGCTTGCGGGTCGGGATGTCGATCGAGACGATATCGCCGTCCTCGACGAGAGCGATCATGCCGCCCGCGGCCGCCTCGGGCGAGACGTGCCCGATGGACAGGCCGGAGGTGCCGCCGGAGAAGCGCCCGTCGGTGATCAGCGCGCAGGCCTTGCCGAGGCCGCGGCCCTTGAGGAACGACGTCGGGTACAGCATCTCCTGCATGCCGGGGCCGCCCTTGGGGCCCTCGTAGCGGATGACGACGACGTCGCCCTCCTTGACCTGCTTGTTCAGGATCTTCTCGACCGCCTCGTCCTGCGACTCGCAGACCACGGCGGGACCGGAGAACGTCCAGATCGACTCGTCCACGCCCGCGGTCTTCACCACGGCGCCGTTCTCGGCGATGTTGCCGTGCAGCACGCCGAGGCCGCCGTCCTTCGAGTAGGCGTGCGCGACGTCGCGGATGCAGCCTCCCTCGGCGTCGGTGTCGAGCGAGGCCCAGCGCTCGGACTGCGAGAACGCGGTCGACGAGCGGCGGCCGCCCGGGGCGGCGTGCCACAGGTCCTGCGACACCTCCGACGCGGATCCGCCGCGGATGTCCCACTCGTCCAGCCACTCGCCGAGCGTCGCCGCGTGCACGGTGTGCACCTGGTCGTCGAGCAGGCCTCCGCGGCGCAGCTCGCCGAGGAGGGCGGGGATGCCGCCGGCGCGGTGCACGTCCTCCATGTAGTAGATCCGCCCGCCGGCCGAGTTCGGCGCGACCTTCGCGAGGCACGGCACGCGGCGCGAGATCGCGTCGATCTCGGCGAGGCCGAAGTCGACCCCTGCCTCGTGCGCCGCGGCGAGCAGGTGCAGGATCGTGTTGGTGGATCCGCCCATCGCGATGTCGAGCGCCATCGCGTTGCCGAACGCGGCGGGTGTGGCGATGCTCTTCGGCAGCACGCTCTCGTCGTCGCCCTCGTAGTAGCGCTGGGCGATGTCGACGACGAGGGATCCGGCCTTCTCGTACAGTGCGCGGCGGGCCGTGTGGGTCGCGAGCACCGAGCCGTTGCCCGGGAGGGAGAGTCCGATCGCCTCGGTGAGGCAGTTCATCGAGTTCGCGGTGAACATGCCGGAGCAGGATCCGCAGGTCGGGCAGGCCGACTCCTCGATGCGCAGGATGTCGGCGTCCGAGATGTTCTCGTTCACCGCGTCGCTGATCGCGTCCACGAGGTCCAGGGAGCGCACGGTGCCGTCGACGAGCGTCGCACGTCCCGCCTCCATCGGGCCGCCGGAGACGAACACGGTGGGGATATTCAGGCGGAGGGCAGCGAGCAGCATGCCGGGGGTGATCTTGTCGCAGTTCGAGATGCAGACGAGGGCGTCGGCGCAGTGCGCGTTGACCATGTACTCGACGGAGTCGGCGATGAGGTCGCGCGACGGGAGCGAGTAGAGCATGCCGCCGTGGCCCATCGCAATGCCGTCGTCGACGGCGATCGTGTTGAACTCGCGCGGGATCCCGCCGGCCTCCGAGATCGCGTCCGACACGATGCGCCCGACCGGGGCGAGGTGCGTGTGGCCGGGGACGAACTCGGTGAAGGAGTTCGCGACGGCGATGATGGGCTTGCGGCCGAGATCCTTGCCGTCGACGCCGGCGGCGCGGAAGAGGGCGCGGGCGCCGGCCATGTTGCGTCCGTGGGTGACCGTGCGAGAGCGATAAGCGACCATGGTGACCATTGTGGACCTGTCGCGTGCTTCTGCCGAGCCCGGCCGCGAGGAGGGTTTGTACTAGTACTCGGAGTACTGTTTCGACATGGACTGTCGCGCGAAGCGGAAAGGCGATCCGGATCCGATGGGGTCTGGATCCTTCCCGTCGCAAAGGATGCCGCCATGCGGTGTTCAGAGCGGCAACTTCTGCGACGGGAATGACAGACCGGCAGCGCTTGCATGGGGGTGCCGGCCATGATCCGTCCGCGCACGCCCCGCCGCGAGCAGCTGGGGGAGTTCCTCGCCTCGCGCCGCCGGGCGGCGAGCCGGTCCGCGCTGGGCCTGCCGCGGGCATCGCGCCGCGGTGACACCGGCCTCAGCCGCGAGGAGGTCGCGGCGCTCGCCGGGGTCAGCGCGAGCTGGTTCACCTGGCTCGAGCAGGGGCGGGACATCGGCGTCTCCCGCCAGGTGCTCGGCGCGGTCGCGCGCGTGCTGCAGCTGAGCCCTGCCGAGTTCGACTACGTGGTGCGGCTCGCGGGGCCCGCGGAGGACGCCCCGGCCGAGGAGACGGAGCGGATCCCGGATCATTTGCAGCGGCTCGTCGACGCGCTCGCCTTCCCTGCATTCGTCGTGGCGAGCGACTGGGCGATCCTGGGCTGGAACGCCCCCTACGCGCGCCTCTACGAGCCGATCGGAACCGTGGACCCCGGGGATCGCAACCTGCTCTGGCTGATCTACACGGATCCGCGGCTGCGCCGCATGCTGCCGGACTGGGATCAGGAGAGCAGGCGCTTCCTGGCCGAGTTCCGGGCGGAATCGGGGGTGCGGCTCAGCTCGTATCGGCACCGGGCGCTGATCGAGCGTCTGCTCGAGGTCAGCGACGACTTCCGGATCCAGTGGGCCGAGCACGCGGTGGAGCGCTTCGCCTCCCGGCAGCGGGTGTTCGAGCATCCGAAGGACGGCCGGCGCGTGTTCGAGCACCACAGTCTCGTGCCTGCGGATGCACCGGGGCTGACGGTCGTCATGTACGTGCCGGCCTGAGAGTCGGCGGGGGTCCTGGCACGCAGTCGCCGAGGAGCGTTCACCGTTCCAGGTGCAGCACGGTCGTGACGTTGATCCGGTGCGACGAGAGGATCCGGTAGCCGAGCGATTCCAGATGCCGGACATCGGGGGAGTGCTCCGGATCGGGGCCGCGTTCGAGCGCCCAGACCTCGGGGGTGAGGTCGGCGGCCGTGAGCGCGTCGTTGGGACGGGTCCGGTCCCACAGACCCGGCTGGGTGCGGAACGAGGCGAGCAGGGCGGGGTCGCCCAGTCCCGCGACGTCGGCGCGGTGGATCGCCGTGATGAGGCGCGGCTTCTCCGAGTCCTTCGGGCGGTCGTCGTACACGACGGCGTCGCCCCGCTTGGCGTGGGCGTGCAGGTAGCCGGCGGCCGCGCGCCAGTCGCTGCCGTCCTTCGCATAGGGACCGCGCAGCACGAGCAGGTTCGGGACGAACGCGGCGAGGACGACGGCGAGCAGGATCCCGGTCGCCGTCGCGGCGGCCAGCGGCGTGCAGCGGGCGATCCATCCGGCCGCGGTCAGCATCCCCATCGCCACGAGGATCGCGGCCGCCGGAGTGCAGAACGACAGATAGCGCACGGTGTACATGGGGGCGATGAGCGTGCTCTCGATGAGCACGGCGGCGGTAGGGAGCACGAGCCAGAGCAGCGCCAGCGCGCTCAGCCGGAATCCGCCGGGGTCCCGTCTGCGAGCGCGGAGCGCGGCGATAGCGCCCAGCGCGATGAGCGCGAGACACGGCCAGGCGGTCGCGGGGTCGAACCACTGCAGCGCGAGCACGTTCAGCGGAGTGATGTAGTCGCGGTAGGCGAGGAAGCCGATCTGGTTCCGCTCAGCGGCCGCGACCAGCACGATCGGCAGCGCCAGCAGCACGCCGGCCGCGGCCCCCGCCAGCCACCGCCAGAGGACCCGGCGGTGGAAGACCAGCACGAAGACCCCGTGCACCACGAGCAGCAGCGCGAGGTACAGGAAGACGTAGATCGCAGCGGCCGTGCCCGCCGCGTAAGCCGCCCAGAGCCACCACGGGCGTCGGCGCTGCAGCAGCGCGAGCAGGAGCACCGTGAGCCAGACGGCGATCGCGGATCCGATCGCGTACGAGCGCGCCTCCGCCGCCATCACCGCGGTCCGCGGGAGCAGCGCCGCGACGAGTCCCGAGGCCAGGGCGAGCCGGGGCCCGCCGAACCGGCCGGCGAGCACGGCCGTTCCCGCGGCCAGGAACCCGGCCGCGATCGCGCTCGGCAGGCGCACCGAGAACTCGCTCGCGCCGAACAGCCCGATCCAGACGTGCAGGAACGCGTAGTACGCGCCGTGCACGCCGTCGACCGTCTGCAGCATGCGCCAGAGCTCCGGCCACGTGCGGGAGGCGGACATGATGCTCGCCGCCTCGTCGCCCCAGAACGACGGGATCCAGGATCCGGCGATGCCGGCGAGCATGCCGACGACGCCCGCGATCACGGCGACGCGTCGCAGCCGCGCAGGATCCGCCGATGTGCGCACGGATCGATCCTCCCGCCCAGGCCTGTGCGGGAGCCGTGCACCCGTGGACCCCGCTCCTGTCGCACCCCGCTCCCGTCGCAAGAACCGTCGCTGAGCCGACGGGAAAGCGGCGGTTTCCGCGACGGGAGCGATCGGATCCGGCAATCCGTGCGACGGGAGCCCGCGGATACGCCGGGCCGGCGCCGGGCCGTGCGCCGGCCCCGAGCCGGGCCATTCGCCGGGCCCTGTGCCGGCGTATCCGTCGGGGCTGATCCGGGCACGCCCGGCACGGAGCACACCGTCCCCCCCCCGTTCCCGTCGCATGAACTGCCGCTGAGAAGACGGGAAAGCGGCAGTTTCCGCGACGGGAGCGATCAGGATCCGGCGTTCCCCGCGACGGGAGCGATCAGGATCCGGCAGTTTCCGCGACGGGAGCGATCAGGAACCGGCGCGTGCTCCGTAGCCCAGCCGACGCTGCAGCTGCCGGGCCGTCTCCGTCACCGCGTCGACGATCGCGGACTCGTCGACCGACGCCTCCTCGCCCCAGGTCACGGCCACAGCGGCGACGGGCCAGTCGACGTGGTCGCGCACCGCGACGCCCACCGACCGGAAACCCGCGGTGACCTCGCCGTCCTCCCGGGCGATGCCGTCGCGGCGCACTTCGCGCAGCAGCTCGTTCAGCTCGCGCGGCCGGGCAGGGCCGCCGCCGCTGCGCTGTGCGAACGCGGCGGCGTCGGGGTACAGGGCGCGCACCTGCTCGCGGGGGAGCGCGGCGAGCATGGCCCGGCCGGTCGCGGTGAGGTGCGCAGGGAGGCGCACGCCGACATCGGTGATGAGGGCCGGGCGCCGCAGGGCGCGCTCCTCGACGATGTAGAGCACGTCGCGGCCGGTCATCACGGCGAGGTGCGCGCTCTCGCCCAGCCGGTCGGCGAGCCCGGCCAGCAGTGGTCGTCCGAGCCGGGCCAGCGGCTCCTGCCGCGCGTATCCGCCGGCGAGCTCGAAGGCGCTCGTGCCGAGCCCCCAGCGGCGCTCCTGCGGAAGGTGCACGACGAAGCCGTGGGCCTCGAGGGTCGCGAGCAGGTGGTAGACGGTGGAACGCGGGATGTCGAGCTCGCGGGCCAGGGCGGACGCCGCGACCGGGCCCGCACGCCGGGCCAGGAACCGCAGGATCCGCAGGGTGTGCTCGGCGGCGGGCACCTGAGGCCGGTCGTCGGGGGCGTTCGCGGGCGAGCCCGTCCCGGCGCCGTTGTCCGTGCGATCGGCGTTCACGCTCCCAGGATCCCATGCTCGCGTCGTGCCGTGACGCCGTCGCCGGACGCGGGGGCCAGCACGGCGCGACAGGCGAGGTGCATCGCGAGACGCGTCTCGGGATCCGTCAGATCGACGCCGAGGAGCTCCTGCACCCGCCGGATCCGCACCGCGACCGTGTTGCGATGCAGGTTCAGCGCTTCGGCGGTGGCGACCAGGCTCGACTCCTGGTCGAGATAGGCGGAAAGCGTGCGCAGCAGATCCCCGGTCGCGCCCCGCAGCGGCGCGAGGAGCGATTCGGCCGCCGGCACGAACGTGTCGTTGCCGGTCCAGGCCAGCAGCAACTGCTCGAGCCCGAGGCTGTCGACGCGGACGAACCAGCCCGTTGCCGAGCGCGACGCCGCGATCCGGGCCGCGTCCGCGGCTTCGTCCAGCGTCGCGGCGAGACCCGCGGGGCCGCGCTGCAGCGAGCCGACGCCCGTCGCGACCGCGAAGGAGCGGCCCACTTCGCGGTGCAGGGCGCGCAGCCCGCGCGCGAGCCGTTCGACGGTCGCGGGATCCGGCGCCTCCGAGAACGCGAGCCACCCGCTCAGCCCGCGCCCGGCCGTGGTGACGTGCGCCTCCGCCGCGATCCCGCCGAGGGCCGCGCGCACGGCGCGGAGCAGCGGCAGCGGATCCAGCCGGCCCCGCCCGACCATCCGGAAGCCGAGATGATGTCCGCTCGTGCGCCAGCCGCGCTCGCCCATGCGGCGCTCGATGTCGTCGTCGGCGAGGCCCCGGGCGTCGACGAAGTCGCGGAGCAGCGCGGACGAGGCGGAGACGTCGTTCACCTCGGCGACCTCGTCGATGAGGATCCGCGCCGCGACGGCCGGCATCGCGACCTCGGCGGCGACCGAGAGCGCGGCGAGCTGGTTCTCGCTCAGACCCTCTCCGAAGACGACCAGGCGCAGACCGGGCCGGCTCGGGCTGTCCACGCGGACGGAGGCCGCAGCATGGCTCCCCGCGTGGGCGATGTCGATCCAGGGACGGAAGTCGATCGCGGCGTGCAGCGCGGGATCGAGCTCGCCGCCCGAGGAATGCAGCACGTCGGTGCCGTCCACGAGGGCGAGCGGATGGCCGAGCGTCGCGGAGACCTGGCGCAGCAGATCCGGCAGATCCCGGGCCGGATATTCGAAGGAGCGCGCCACTTTGCGCACGTGCGAGAGGGTGAGCGCGTCCTGCGCCTGCACGAGCATCCAACAGGCCTGGGCGAGCACGATGGGCCGCTCCACGTCGAGCAGGCAGATCCCCAGCCGATCCGCGAGGCGCTGCGCACCCTGGTCGAACCCGGCGGCGCCCGGCAGCGCGACGCCGCGGAAGCCGCGCTCGCGGATCCGGCGCAGCATCGCGTCCTGCTGCCAGGGCGTCTCTGGTGCGGGGTCGAGCAGCACCGCGAGGCCGCCGTCGGGCAGAACCGGCAGATCCGCCTCCGCCGACTCCACGGCGACCGCGTCCCACGCGGCGTCCTCTGGTCCTGCGATCCGGCGCAGGCCCCCGTTCTCGGGGTGCGCGCGGAGGCCCGCGAGGGACAGCCGGGCGGTCATGCGGCGTCCAGTTCGGCGAGACCGTACGTCGACGGCAGCACACGGCGCAGGCGCTCGGGACGCTCCAGCCACCAGTCGGGCGCCGGCAGCGAGAGCACGACCACGCGCCGTCCCGGAACGAGGTCGGTGACCTGCAGGATCTCGCGCGACGCGGCGTCGAGGACCACGATGATCGCCGGCGCGGAGGCGAGCAGTGCGCCGTCGCTGAGCACGGCGAGGGACTCCGATCGGGTCACCACGCGGTCGACCGCGCCGCCGGGGCCGGCGATCTCGACGGACTGCACGTGCGGATCGGCGTGGTGGGGGGAGATCCGGTCGATCCGTCCCTCGGTCAGCAGGCGTGCCCCGAGCCCCGCGGCGAGCTCGGCCGGGGACGTGAAGCGCGCCGCGAGGAAGGCGCGCCCCAGCGCGAGCGCGCGCCGCTGGTGTCCTGGCATCGCGTGCTCGCGGAGATCGCCGACCGTGAACCCGGCGAGCACGGCCGCGCCGCTCCCTCCCGCCTGGATGATGGCCGAGCGGACGATGCGCTCCGCGTCCACGGCACGATCCGTCTCGACGAGAGCGACTCCGCCGGCGCCGCTCTCGCAGGTGAACACGAGGCCCGGCACCCGGTCGACGAAGAGCGACATCTGATCGAGCTCCGGCACGGCGCGGCCGGTGCAGTCGGCGTCCACGATCGTGCGCTCGCCGGAGAACAGGAACGGGACGAGGCTGTTCAGGCCGCCGCCCTCGATCGAGCAGACAGCGGGGATCCGCGTGCCCAGCCAGCGCTCCGCCGCGGCCACCAGGCGCCCGAACGGCGCGAGGCCCGGCATGCGCTCGCCGAGCAGGATCGTGGAGCCCACGAACGCGGCGCCGAAGCAGGGCGTCGAGGGATCCAGCTCGTCCACGTCCACGAGCGGACGCGGACCGGAGTCGACGCCGGCGAGCATGAGCTCGAGCATGGTGGTCGTGCCGCCGCCGCCCGAGCCGAGCAGCGCGCAGCCCAGCGCGAGCGCGGTCACGTCCTCGGGTCGCAGTCGCCACGCCATCGTCCCAGAGTAGCTTTCCGGTCTTGTTCGCCGAGACCCCCTCAGGCGACCCAGACCCCCCGTCAGTTGCGTCCCTGCGGAGGGGTTCGGATGCGCAGAGGGGGCCTCGGCGTGTCGGCTGCGGAGAGGGCCGGTCTCAGGCGCCGAGCCGCTCGACAGGGAGGAACGGCTCGGCGAGTCGGAAGGCGGAGGGTCCGAAGGCTGCGAGTGCGCCCTCGGTGCGCATCATGTCCGGCGTCGAGATGCCGAGCACGCGCACGCGCTGGCCGTAGCGCAGCCCCTCGGTCGTGATCGGCTCGGCCATCTCGTGATCCACGACGCAGATGAGATCGGGCACGATCGCGACGACCTCGCCGTCGCGTCGCGCGATGAGGTTCTCGTTCTGGAAGAGGATCTCGAACGTGCCTTCGCCCTCGAGCGGCGCGATCACGGCGCGTCCCTTCGCGAACCCCTCGGTGGTGCGCCGCTCGACGTCGACGACCTTGCCCACGGTGAGCTCGCGCAGGTGGGAGTACAGGGTGCGGGAGAGCGTGTCGGCGATCGCCTCGAAGGGGGAGCGGTGCTGCTCGCGGGCCTCGCGGATCGCACGCCCGAGGGCGAGCGCCATCGAGATCGTGCGGGGGACAGCGGTGCGGCGCACGTCCGCGCCGGTCATCGCGTACTCGGCGATGTGGCCCACGCCGCCGAGCCGGATGGTGATCGCCCGGGCGAGCCACTCCATCTGGCGGTCGTCGTCGCCGGTGTCGATGATGACCGTCTCCCCGCGCTCGCCGGCGAGGGCGAGGGGCGAGCCGTGCACGCCGTACACCGCGAACGTCTCCATGGACAGCTCGGGGAACGCGCGGCCCATGCCGTCCGCGTCGACCACCGGAAGCCCGGTCTCGGCGGCGACGACGAGCGGGATCATCGAGTTGATCCCGCCGCACTCGATCGGCATGGTGGCGTCGGCGGTGCGGCCAAGGTGCGCCTCGAGCGCCCGCAGCGCGAGCGTGGGCTCGGTGCCCGCCGGGATCTTCTCGATCATCACGGTCGGTGCGCCCATCTGCGCCGTCGGGATCACGAACAGGTCGTCCGCGAGCTCCTCCGGATCCAGGATCGTGATCGCGCCGTCGCCGAGCACCCGTTCGACGAGCTTGCTGCCGATGTAGGGATCGCCGCCGCCGCCCGTGCCGAGCAGCGTGGCGCCGCGGGCGAGGTCGGGGAGGTCCGCCGCGGTGAGCAGCCAGCTCATCGCGCCTCGATCCGCTCGCGCGACGCCTCGTGAGCCGGCTCCGCCCCGCTCGATCCGGCGCCGTGCGAGACGGTCCCGTCGAAGCGGTGCGCGGGCATGTCGTAGCCGAAGTAGCCGGGACCCACCATCGCGAGCGCCTCGGCGGAGTGCCAGCGCTCGTCGGCCGGGGCCGCGAGCACGCGCACGCGCTGGCCGTAGCGGAGGGACTCGGTCGTGATCGGCTCCCCGGACTCGCCCTCGACGACCATGATGAGGTCGGGGGTGGTCGCGAGGATCCGCCCGTCGGCCTCGGCGACGAGGTGCTCGTTCTGGAACTGCAGGGTGAGCGCGGCGCCGCCCTCGCCCTCGATCCGGGCGCGGCCACGGGCGAATCCGGTCGTCGTGGCGCGCTGCACGTCGACGACCTTCCCGTCGAAGAGCTCGCGGCCGGAGAGCTCGCGGACCGCGGCCTCGACGGGATCCGTCTTCGCCGCGCGGGCCTCCGCGATCGCCCGCCCCACCGTGATGCACCGCGAGAGCGAGCCGCCGACGAGACCTGCACGGGCCTGCGCGCCGGTCATCGAGAATCCGGCGATCATCGTGGAGCAGCCCATCTCGACCGTCGCGACGCGCGCGATCCGCTCGGTCCAGGTGTTGTCGACGGTCTGCAGCACCGCGATATTGCCCTTCTCATCGCTGAGAGCGAGCGGAGAGGCCGTGACGCCGAGCAGCGTGGGCAGCACCATCTGGAGCTCGGGGAAGGCGCGGCCCATGCCGTCGGCGTCCACGAGCGGCAGCCCGAGCGCCGCGGCGGCCGCGACCGGGATCGTCGAGTTCACGCCGCCGACCTCGGCGCACGCGATGTGGGTGACCGGCCGGCCGAGGTGCGAGCCGAGCGCGCGCACGGGTTCGACGACCTCGTCCAGGCTCGGGAGCTTCTCGACCATGACGGTCGGGGCGCCCATCATCGCGACGAACAGCACGTGCGCGTCGTCCGGGACCTCCGCGAGGTCGAGGACGGGGACGGGCCCGCCCGAGAGCGCCTGCCGGGCGAGGAGGGATCCGATGTAGGGATCGCCGCCGCCTCCGGTGCCGAACACGGCGGCACCGCGGGCGAGGTCCTCGATCTGCGCGGTGTCGATCTGCCAGCCCACCTCAGGCCCCCATGTCCAGGTCGCCGACGGCCTTGGCGCGGATGCGCGTCGCGTTGCCGGGCAGGTACGGGATCGGGACCTCGTCGAAGTCGATGATCGCCACCGTGGACGGCTTCGCTCCGGCCGCGATCGCCTTGTCGACGGCCTCGGCGCGGACCGCGGCGATGGTCTCGTCGCGCGCGCCGGGGGCGATCGCGTAGACCTTGTCGATCTCGCCGCCGACCTGGGCGATCGAGGCGCCGATCGCGTTCGCGACCGCGTAGTTCTCCGGGCGGTGCACGGGGCCGAACGGCTCCAGCACGTCCGGCAGCAGGATGGATCCGCCGCCGACCGCCACGACCGCGATGGGGTCGGGGGAGGTGCGCATGCGGTCGACCGCCTCCGCGACGCGCTCGGCGATGCGCGCGAGCACGCGTGCCACGAAGGCGGGATCGAGGTGCGCGACCTTCGCCGGGTCGCCGACCTCGGCGCGTCCCGCCGCGACCGCGATGTCGGTCGCGGTGAGCGTCGAGCCGCCGAAGACGAGCGCCTCGGTGCCCAGGCGGTAGCCGACCGAGGAGGGGCCGACCTCGGCCGTCTCCGTGTCGACGATGCTTCCGCCGCCGATCCCGAGCGAGAGCACGTCGGGCATCCGGAAGTTGGTGCGGATGCCGGCGACCTTGACCTCGTTCGCGGTCTCGCGGGGGAAGCCGTTCACGAGCAGGCCGATGTCCGCGGTCGTGCCGCCCACGTCGATCACGGCGCAGTCCTGCAGGCCGCTCGTGGCGGCGGCTCCGCGCATCGAGTTCGTCGGGCCGGAGGCGAAGGTCGCCACCGGATAGCGGCGCACGTACTCGTCGTCCATGAGCGTGCCGTCGTTCTGGCTGAGGAAGATCGGCGCCTCGATGCCGTGGGCGCGGACGGCGGCGGTGAGGCCGTCGACGATCTCCGAGGCGAGCTCGCGCAGCGCGGCGTTGATGATCGTGGCGTTCTCCCGCTCGAGGATGCCGATCCGGCCGATCTCGTGCGAGAGCGAGATCGCGACGTCGGCGCCGAGGACCTCGCCGAGGATCTCCGCGGCGCGCACCTCGAGGTCGTGGTTGACCGGGCTGAACACGGCGGAGATCGCGACAGAGCGGATCCCGTGGGTCTTCATGTCCTCCGCGATCCCGCGCAGCTCCTCCGGGTCGAGCGGCGAGATCGGGCGGCCGTCGAACTCGTAGCCGCCGTGCGCGAGGTAGCTGCGCGCCTGGGCGGCCTCGACCAGCTCGCCGGGCCAGTCGATGAGCGGGGGCAGGGCGCGGGTCGCGGGCAGGCCGAGCCGCAGGGCGGCGGTCGGCGCGAGGCGGCTGGCCTGCACGAGCGCGTTGATGAAGTGCGTCGTGCCGATCATGACGGCCTCGATGTCGGAGCCCTCGAACGGGTGGTGCGCGCGCAGATCCTCGATCGCCTGCACGATCCCGTCGGTCACGTCGGGGGTGGTCGAGTGCTTCACCCCGGCGAGGGTCTGGGCGCCGTCCATGAGGACGGCATCCGTGTTGGTGCCGCCGACGTCGATGCCGATGTGCATGGTTCTCGCTTTCTCGGTGGTTCTGGAACGAATGGTCCCGTCGCGGGGCGTCGGAAGGCGCCGCACCCCGCGACGGAGTCTGAGGTCAGGCGGCCGCAGCCTCGGCGGGATCGGCCTGACGGGTGGGGACGGCGCCGACGCCGCGGACGAGGCCCAGCTTGCCCGCTGCGATGTACAGGACCATCGAGAGGAACAGGCTGATGAGGGATGGGATCCCCCAGGTCACGAAGTAGCCGACGAGCGAGGAGATCAGCCAGACCACGATCGTGGCCGGCACGATGCGCGGCGCGGAGGCGGGCAGCACGCCCTCCTCGCGACTGGCGTCGAGCTCGCCGCGCCAGCGGCGGACGACGAAGTACTCGGCGACCATGATGCCCGCGATCGGCGGGAACGCGACGCTCAGCACGATGAGGAACTGGGTGAACTGCCCGAGGATCCCCGCGGCCGCGAGGACGGATCCGACGACGCCGAGGACGATCGTCGTCGTCACGCGGTGCAGGTTCTTGCCGAAGGTCGTGGAGACGAAGTTCACGAGGCCCAGGGCCGAGGAGTAGAGGTTCCAGTCGTTGATCTTGAGTGTTCCGGTGATGACGATGATGAGGCCGACCAGCCCCACCGAGCTCGTGACGATCGCGACGATGTCGCCCGACCGTGCGGCGTGGGCGAGCAGCACGCCGGCGAGGCCGATGACGAACTCGCCGAGGGTCACGCCCACGACCGTCTGCTTGACCACGTCGGCGCGGGAGCGGTTGAAGCGCGTCATGTCGCCCGTGATGATGGCGCCCACGATGAGGCCGCCCGCGACGATGCCGGTGCCTGCCCAGACGCTGATGTGCGGGCCCGGCGCGGGGCTGGTAAGCAGCGTGCCGAGGTCGTGCCGGCTGAGCTCGGAGATCACGGACCAGCCCACGAGCACGAGGAACAGGGGCACGGTGATGTTCGCGAGCCACTGCATGCCGAGGAAGCCGAAGGCGACGATGGCCGTGACGGCGAGGCCGAACAGCAGGCTCCACAGCCAGGTCGGCAGCACGCCGGGCATGAGCGCGTCGAGCGACTGCGCGGAGATCGCGGACTGGATGCCGAACCAGCCGATGAGGCTGATGCCGATCGCGAGGCCCACGAGCGCGGCGCCGATCTCGCCGAAGCCGGTCCACCGGGCGAGGAGGGCCGTGTTCAGGCCCTCGCGCTGCCCGATGAAGCCGACGATGCACATGATGACCTCGAGGATGACGGATCCGAGCAGGAACGCGAGGGCGGCGTCGCCGAAGGTCATCCCGTAGCCGAGAGTGGCGCCGAGCAGGAACTGCGACAGTGCGGAGACCTGGCCGAAGCGCTGCACGGCGATGCCGAACCAGGGCTTTCGCGCTTCGGGAGTCACGCGGGAGAGGGCGAAGTCGTCGTGCGGCGCGATGCGGGCCATGGTGGTTTCCTTCGGGCGGAAGAGGATGGTTCCGCTCACGCTAGTGACGCACCGCTCCACCCACCATGTGCGATCTGCACTGATCTCGCCATCCGTTCGACAGTGCGCACATTGGATCCCGTCTGCGTCATGTGCCGTTGGGGGCCGCGCTCGTGCGGCTCCCGCGCCCGCCGAATGAACGGGTTGCTGCCGGGGGCACGGGTCGTTGACGCGAGGCTCCCGTGCAATCGGCAGGGTCCGGTGCACTCGAGCTGCGCCCCGATTCGAGCGATGCGCGGCTCCGGGTAGTTGTCTGGAATACCAGACAGGACGTCGTTCTACGCCCTGTCCGAGCGGTAGACGAGGGTGTGGAATCGTCTCATGCCCCACACTTCCCCCGTCACCATCGGTGCGGCGCCGCTGCGCCCCGAGGATGTCGTCGCCGTCGCCCGCCACCACGCCCCCGTCGCGATCGACGCCGGAGCGCTGGACCGCGTCGCGGCCGCCCGCGGCGTGATCGACGGCCTGGCCGCGGATCCGCACCCGCACTACGGCGTCTCGACTGGCTTCGGCGCCCTCGCCACCACGTTCATCGCGCCCGAGCGCCGTCGTCAGCTGCAGCAGAGCCTCATCCGCTCGCACGCCGCCGGCACCGGCGCCGAGGTCGAGACCGAGGTCATCCGCGCGCTGCAGCTGCTGCGCCTGCAGACCCTCGCCTCCGGCCACACGGGCGTGCGCCCCCAGGTCGTCGAGACCTACGCAGCGATGCTCAACGCCGGCATCACCCCCATCGTCCGCGAGTACGGCTCGCTGGGCTGCTCTGGCGACCTCGCCCCGCTCGCGCACATCGCGCTCGCCAGCATGGGCGAGGGCGACGTGCGCAACGCCGCGGGCGACCTCGTCCCCGCCGCCGATGCGCTCGCCATGGCGGGCATCGCCCCGCTCGAGCTCGTGGAGAAGGAGGGCCTCGCCCTCATCAACGGCACCGACGGCATGCTCGGCATGCTCGTGCTCGCCCTGCACGACCTCGAGGACCTCCTCATCACGGCCGACATCTCCGCCGCGATGTCGATCGAGTCGCAGCTCGGCACCGACGCGGTCTTCGCCGCGGATCTCATGGCGCTGCGCCCGCAGATCGGCCAGGCCGTCTCCGCCTCGCACCTGCGCGCGTTCCTCGGATCCTCCCCGATGGTCGCGAGCCACAAGGGCCCCGACGACGGCCGCGTGCAGGACGCCTACTCGCTGCGCTGCTCGCCGCAGGTGCACGGCGCCGCCCGCGACACCGCCTCCTACGCGACCACGATCGCCGAGCGCGAGCTCTCGAGCGTCGTGGACAACCCCGTGGTGACCAGCGACGGCCGCATCGAGTCGAACGGCAACTTCCACGGCGCCCCCGTGGCCGCCGTGCTGGACTTCCTCGCGATCTCCGTCGCCGACGTGGCCTCGGTCGCCGAGCGCCGCACCGACCGCGCCCTCGACCCCGCCCGCAGCCACGGCCTCCCGCCGTTCCTCGCGGACGAGGTGGGCGTCGACTCCGGCCTCATGATCGCGCAGTACGCCGCGGCCGGCATCGTCTCCGAGCTCAAGCGCCTCGCGGTGCCCGCGTCGGTCGACTCCATCCCGTCCTCCGCGATGCAGGAGGATCACGTCTCGATGGGCTGGGCCGCGGCCCGCAAGCTCCGCCGCGCGATCGACGGCCTCGGCCGCGTCCTCGCGATCGAGATCCTCACCGGCGCCCGCGCACTCGACCTGCGCGCGCCGCTCGAGGCCGGCCCCGCCACCGGCGCGGTCCGCGACCTCGTCCGCACCGTGGCCGGAGGCCCCGGCCCCGACCGATTCCTCAGCCCTGACATGGAGGCCGTCGCTGCGCTCGTGCAGTCCGGCCGCATCGCTGCGATTGCGAAGGAGCACGCCAATGACTGACACCACCACCACCTCGGTCCCTGAGCCTGTCGAAGGGCCGACCATGTCGGACCCGACCCGCTCGATCCGTGCGATTCGCGGCAACGAGCGCACTGCGAAGAGCTGGGGCGCCGAGGCGGCCAAGCGGATGCTCATGAACAACCTCGACCCCGAGGTCGCCGAGCATCCTGAGGACCTCGTCGTCTACGGCGGTACCGGCCGCGCGGCGCGCAGCTGGGAGGCGTACGACGCGATCGTGCGCACCCTCGACGAACTCGAGCCCGATGAGACCCTGCTCGTGCAGTCCGGCAAGCCGGTCGGCGTGTTCCGCACGCACGAGTGGGCGCCGCGCGTGCTCATCGCCAACTCCAACCTCGTCGGCGACTGGGCGACGTGGCCGGAGTTCCGCAAGCTCGAGGCCGAGGGCCTGATGATGTACGGCCAGATGACGGCCGGATCCTGGATCTACATCGGATCCCAGGGCATCCTGCAGGGCACCTACGAGACGTTCGCCGCCGTGGCCCGCTCGCTCGGCAAGGACTCCCTCAAGGGCACGCTGTCGCTCACCGGTGGCGCGGGCGGCATGGGTGGCGCGCAGCCGCTCGCCGTCACCCTCAACGACGGCGCCTGCCTCATCGTGGACGTCGACGAGTCGCGCCTCGCGCGCCGGGTGGACCACGGTTACCTGGACGTCTACTACACCGACCTCGACGAGGCCATCACGCGCGCCGTCGCCGCGAAGGAGGCAGGCGAGGCCCTGTCCGTCGGCATCGTCGGCAACGCGGCCGAGGTCTTCCCGGAGCTGTTCCGCCGCGGTGTCCCGATCGATATCGTGACGGACCAGACCAGCGCGCACGACCCGCTGGCGTACCTCCCGCTCGGCATCTCGGTGGCGGACTGGAAGGCCGAGGCCGAGCGCGACCCCGAGGAGTTCACCCGCCGCTCCCGTGAGTCCATGGCCGCGCACGTCGCCGCCATGGTCGCGTTCCAGGACGCGGGCGCCGCGGTGTTCGACTACGGCAACTCGATCCGCGCAGAGGCGGTCCTGGGCGGCTTCGACCGCGCGTTCGAGTTCCCCGGCTTCGTCCCGGCGTACATCCGCCCGCAGTTCGAAGAGGGCCGCGGCCCGTTCCGCTGGGCAGCGCTCTCGGGCGACCCCGAGGACATCTACAAGACCGACCGCGCGATCGCGGAGCTCTTCCCGGAGGACGCCGCCCTGCACCGCTGGCTGGAGAAGGCCGGTGAGAAGGTCCACTTCGAAGGCTTGCCCGCCCGCATCTGCTGGCTGGGTTACAAGGAGCGCCACCTCGCTGGCCTCAAGTTCAACGAGATGGTCGCCTCCGGCGAGCTCTCCGCCCCCATCGTGATCGGCCGTGATCACCTCGACTCCGGCTCGGTCGCCAGCCCGTACCGCGAGACCGAGGCCATGAAGGACGGATCCGACGCGATCGCCGACTGGCCGCTGCTCAACGCGCTGCTGAACACGGCCTCCGGTGCGAGCTGGGTCTCGCTGCACCACGGCGGCGGCGTCGGCATCGGCCGCTCGATCCACGCCGGACAGGTGACCGTGGCGGACGGATCCGCGCTGGCCGCCGAGAAGCTCGAGCGCGTGCTCACGAACGACCCCGGCACCGGCGTCATGCGTCACGTCGACGCGGGCTACGACCACGCGAAGGACATCGCGCGCGAGCGCGGCCTCAAGGTCCCGATGGGGCTCTGAGCCGGGCTCGGACACAGACGGCGTCCCGCTCTGCGCACCTCGTCGGGGGATGGGGGAGCGCAGGGCGGGACGCGACCACCCACCGTGTCCCACTTTGGGTCGGCCCATGGCCCGGTGCTGGCTCCTCAGAAGCCGGGTCCGGAGCCGAAAGTGGGACATGATCGAGCAGTGGCGACACCAATCGCGGAGGACACATGCGGACCCTGATCACGAACATCGGCGAGCTCACGACGAACGCCCCGGTCCCGGAGCATGTCGCAGCGGGCGACGACCTCTGCGGCACCCTGCACGACGCCGCGGTGCTCATCGACGGGGACCGGATCGCGTGGGTCGGCCCGGCAGCGGACGCGCCGGACGCCGAGGAGACGATCGACGCCGAGGGGCGTGCGGTGATCCCCGGCTTCGTGGACAGCCACAGCCACCTCGTCTTCGGCGGCGACCGCGCCGCGGAGTTCGAGGCGCGGATGCAGGGGCAGAAGTATGCCGCCGGCGGCATCCGTTCCACGGTCGCCGCGACCAGGGCCGCGACCGACGACGAACTGCGGATCCGCCTGCGCGGATTCCTCGACGAGATGCTCGCGCAGGGCACCACGACCGTGGAGATCAAGAGCGGTTACGGTCTCGACGTCGCGACCGAGGAGCGCCTGGTGCGCCTCGCCGCCGAGGTCACCCCCGAGGTCACCTTCCTGGGCGCGCACGTCGTGCCGGCCGAGTACGCCGATCGCGGTGACGACTACGTCGCGCTCGTGACAGGCGAGATGCTCGACGCCTGCGCTCCGCATGCCAAGTGGATCGACGTGTTCTGCGAGACCGGCGCGTTCACCGTGCCCCAGTCGCGCCGCGTGCTCGAGGCCGGCATCGCCCGCGGGCTGCAGCCCCGCGTGCACGCGAGCCAGCTCGGCCCCGGCGAGGGCGTGCAGCTGGCCGTCGAACTCGGTGCCGCCTCGATCGATCACGGCACCTACCTCACCGACGACGACGTGACCGCGCTCGCCGGATCCGAGACTGTGCTCACGCTGCTGCCCGGCGTCGAGTTCTCCACCCGGCAGCCCTATCCCGACGCCCGCCGGCTCATCGACGCCGGCGTGACCGTGGCGATCGCGTGCGACACGAACCCGGGTTCGAGCTTCACCTCGTCGATGCCGTTCTGCATCGCGGTCGCCGTGCGCGACATGCGGATGACGGTCGCCGAGGCGATCCACGCGGCGACGGCCGGGGGAGCGGCGGCCCTGCGCCGCACCGACATCGGCCGCATCGCCCCCGGCCTGCGCGCCGACGTGGTGCTGCTGAAGAGCCCGAGCCGCGTGCACCTGGCCTACCGCCCCGGCGTGCCGCTCGTGGACGCCGTGTGGAAGGACGGCGTGCGCGCGGTCTGAGGAGGGCCGCCGGAGACGCGCCCTGCCCCGGGACTCAGCCCAGCGCGTCAGCGCAGACCACGGCGGCCGCCGCCGACCAGGCCTGCGGGCGGCACGAGGCCGGATACGGCACGGGGGCGACGCCGGGGATGCGGGCGTCGCCGGCGTGCAGCTCCGGCATCCGGTAGTCGAAGCCCTCGGCGGCGTCCACGAGCTGACGGGCGACCGCGGCCGCCTCGTCGCGGAGACCGGCGCGGAGCATCCCGTGCACGGCGACCGCGGTGTCGTGCGCCCAGACGCTGCCGCCGTGGTAGCTGAGCGGCCAGAACCCCGCCGCCCCCGACGACATCGTGCGGATCCCGAAGCCGCTCGACATCGAGTCACCGAGCAGGAGCTCCGCGCACGCGCGCTCCTCCTCGGGATCCAGCAGCCCCGTGCCGATCAGGTGGCCGATGTTGCTCGTGAGGGTGTCGACCGCGGCACCGTGTGCGTCCAGTGCGATCGCCGGGTAGCGGCCCTCGGGCGTCGTCACCCAGTAGGAGGCGCGGAACCGGGCGCGCAGGTCCGCGGCCCAGGTGCGCAGCGCGTCGCCGCCGTCCTCGCCCAGGGCGTCGAGCAGATCGGCGCCCCGCACCGCGGCCTCGTAGGCGTAGGCCTGCACCTCGCTGAGCGCGATCGGGCCCTCGGCGAGCCGGCCGTTGCGCCACTGGATCGAGTCGCCGGAGTCCTTCCAGCCCTGGTTCGCGAGGCCGTGTCCGGTCTCGTCGACGTAGTCGATGAATCCGGATCCGCTCGCGTCGCCGTGCTCGGTCATCCAGCCCAGCGCCGCGCGCAGGCTCGGCAGCAGTTCGCGCACCGCGGCCTCGGGCATGCCCGCGTCGCGCGCGTCGGCGAGCAGGCACACCCAGAGCGGGGTGGCATCGACCGTGCCAAAGTACAGCGGGGGGAGGTGCACGCCCTCGTTCGGCAGCGACAGCGCGCCGCTGCGCAGCTCGTGCGGGATCTTGCCGGGGGCCTCGGCGGTGGCCGGATCCTTCTTCGTGCCCTGCAGACGGGCGAGGACCCGCAGTGTGGACGCGGCGATCGCCGGATCCTGGCGCAGCGCGAGACGCGCGGCCCAGATCGAGTCGCGTCCGAACAGAGTGAAGAACCAGGGTGCACCCGCGGCGTAGAACGCGTCGTCCGGGTGCGCCGGCAGGGCGAGGCGCAGCGCGGCGAGGTCGCCGGCGGCGCGGTCCAGCCAGCGGTGCAGGCGCGGATCGCTCGTCGAGGGAACCGCGGCCCTGGCCTCCGCCGCCGGCGCCGTCACCACGAGGGTGGCGTCCTCGAGCGACAGAGCGAAGGAGAACTCGACCGCCGTACGCGGCGCGAGCACGGTCGTCCAGCGGATCGCGATCGCCGCCCCCTCGACCCCGATCGCTGCGTCCGGAGCGGTCAGCGCGAACGATGCCGAGCCCGAAGACGCACGTTCCCCGTCCCAGCTCCAGGCCCCGTCGTCGGGGAGCCCCGCCTTCACGCGCTGCAGCGGCTCGAAGTCGGGCACGAGCGTCACGGTCAGCGTGACGGGAACGGGCACCTCGCGGTGCGACGAGACCACGATCCGCTCGACGACCTCGCCGGCGCGCACCGTGCGCGTGCGGTCGAGCCGCACCTTCGGGTCGGGCTGGTCGTCGTCGATGCCGCGCAGCACGGCCGCGAAGACGGCCTGCTGAGGGGCGGGGGAGGAGCCGGCGATCGTCTCGATCGCCGTGCCCTCGACGGCGACGGTCAGCGCGCGCACGTGCCGCACGTCGCCGTGATAGACGCCGTGGATCGGCGCTGACCCCATGTCTCCGGTCTCGTCCGACCACACCTGGGTCGGCGCCTGGAGGGCGATCACGGCGTCGTTCAGGAGGGGCTGCAGCGGGGTGTCGGTCATGGGGCTCCTTCGTGAGGGGCGATGCGCGGGCGGTCGGCCCGACGGGCGGTGTTCAGGACAGTGAGAGGGAGGGAAGGGCGCGGGAGGGAAGGACACGGGCGGGCAGGCGCTCCTCGATGCCGTCGGCCGAGACGGACCACGCGACCGCGCCGGGGCGCTCGGCCACGACCTCGACGAGCTCACTGCCGCGGTAGAGCAGACCGACGCCTTCCTCGACCCCGTACCCGGGCGGGATCCGACCCGCCGCGATGGCGTCGCGGAAGGCCGGCCGCCGGGTCGGCTGCGAGTCGTGGTGCGGGCTGAAGGATCCGGGCAGGAGGCCCAGGCCGTCGGCGACCACCTGCGCGTCGGGGCCGAACGACGTGGTCGTGCCGCCGCTGTGCCAGCACAGTCCGCCGGCGGATCCGCCCGCGAGCACGACGCCGGCCTCCCACGCCTGCCGCAGCAGATCGTCGAGCCCGTGCGCGCGCCAGAGGGCGAGCAGGTTCACGACGCTGCCGCCGCTCACCCAGATCACGTCGCGGCTGAGCACATGCTCGGCGAGGCGCTCATGGTTCGGGTGCGGGAACAGCCGGATGTGGCTGCCCTCGACGCCGGCCGCGCGGGCCGCCTCGAGCTCCGCGCCCTCGACGAACCGCGGATCGCCTCCGGCGGTGTTCACGTGCGCGACCCGGGGTGCGCGCCCGTCGACGTCGGCGAGCTCGATCGCGAAGTGCAGCAGGGGCCCGTAGGCGGTGTCCTGCCACCCTCCGTCGACCATGCCTCCGCAGGTGGCGAGGATCGTGGGCTCCTGGGCCGTCATTCCTTCACGGCCCCGTCGCTCGAGTTCATGATCCGCTTCTGGAAGAGGAAGAACATCACGGCCACCGGGATCGTCATGATGATCGCCGCGGCGAGCTTGAGCGGGTACTGACGGCCCTGACTGAGCTGTCCGTTCGCGAGCTGCGCGACGCCCTTCGTGAGGGTCGTGAGCTCGGGCGACTGCGTCGACACGATGAAGTGGGCCAGCTCGTTCCAGGATCCCTGGAACGACAGGATCACGATCGTGATCAGCGCCGGCCGCGCCATCGGCAGCACGACGGACCAGAACACCCGGAAGGTGCCGGCTCCGTCGATCCGCGCCTGCTCCTCGACCGATGCCGGGATCGATTCGAAGAAGTTCTTCATGATGAACACCCCGGCGGCGTCGACGAGGAGCGGCAGGATCATCCCCGCGTAGGAGTCGTACATGCCGAGGGTGTTGATCACCAGGAACTTCGGGATCAGCAGCACGACGGCAGGAACGCTCATCACGGCGATGAGTCCGGCGAACACGACGTTGCGTCCGCGGAAGCGGAGACGCGCGAGCGCGTAGCCCGCGAGCGAGTTGAAGAACACCCGGCCCGCCGTGACCACGATCGTCACGATCACCGAGTTCTTGAACCAGGTGGGGAAGTCGCTGCGCAGGAACAGCTGCGTGTACGCCTCCGTCGTGAACGTCTGCGGCACCAACGTGAGCGGGCTCGCCGCCGCGTCCGGATCCGTCTTGAAGCTCGTGGCGACCTGGATCAGGAACGGGTAGATGTACACGAGCGCGAGAGCGATGAGCAGCGCGTACAGGATGGAGGTGGAGGCGATCCGCACCGTGCTGCGGCGCTTGCGGCGCGCGACGAACGGGGCGGGAGCGGTGGCGGTCATCGCGGGGCTCCTTCGCTCGTGGCGGGCGCCCTGTCGGCGGACGCCGCGCGGGCGGCGGCGCGCTCGGCCGCCTCCACGTAGGGCCGGTTGCGCCGGCGCGAGACGGGGCGCTCGCGCAGCACCCAGCGCTGCACCAGCGTGAACACCATGATGATCACGAACAGGATGAACGCGATCGCGGCGCCCTGGCCCCATTCCTGGTTGAGGAACGAGGACTGGTACGACTGGTACGCGGGCGTGATGGTGGTCTTGGCGGGCTGGCCCCTCGTGCCGGTGTAGATCTGGTCGAAGATCTGCCAGCAGCCGATGAGGCCCAGCGTGAGCACGGTGAACAGGGTCGGCCGCAGCTGCGGCAGGGTGACCCGCCAGAACCGCTGCCAGCCGTTCGCGCCGTCCATCATCGCCGCCTCCTGCACCTCGCCCGAGATGTTCTGCAGCGCGGCGAGGAAGAGCAGCATGAACGTGCCGCTCGTGGTGAAGATCGCCATGATGATGTAGACGCACATCGCGACGCTGGGACCGCCGATCCAGTCCCAGAACGAGACGCCGAGGAAGCTGCCCTGCGTGAGCGCCGCAGGCCCGCTCGTGACACCGAAGTGCAGGATCCCGGACGGATCGTTGAGCCAGTTCGGCCCGTTGATCCCGAGCCATCCGAGCGCCGCGTTGACCGCGCCGGTCGTGGAGAACAGGAACAGGAACAGGACGGTGATCGCGACGGAGCTGGTCACCGAGGGGAAGTAGAAGGCCGTGCGGAAGAAGCCGCGGCCCTTGAGGATCTGCCGGTTCACGAGCACCGCGAGGAACAGGCTCAGCGCGGTCTGGCTGGGGACCACGAGGATCACGTACCAGGCGTTGTTCTTCAGGCTCATGCCGAAGTCGGCCTCGGCGAGTCCGCCGCCGAGCAGCAGTGCGGCGTAGTTCTTCAGGCCGACGAACGAGACGCCGCCGGAGAAGGGCGAGCCCCGCCCGCCCCAGTCGCTCACGCTCACCCAGAGCGCCATGAGGACCGGGACGACCAGGAACAGGCCGAGCAGGATCAGCATCGGGGCGGTGAAGAGCCACCCCGACGCGGTCTCACCGCGCCGCAGACCCTGGTGGCCTGCGGGACGGCGAGACCGCACGGTGGAGGAGGCCATGATTACTTGGTCAGGGCTTCCAGGTTCTTCTGCGCGGCGTCGAGGATCGCCTTCGGGTCGCCGGTCGCGAGCGAGCCGAGCTTTCCGTTGAAGTCGGTCACGACGTCGCTCGCGCCCTTGGCCGTGGGCACGCCCTGGGCGTAGTCCGCGCCGTTCAGGAACGGGACGAGCGGGGCGTTGTCCTTCTTCCACTGGTCCGCGGCCGACTTGATCGACGGCATCGGGCCGAACGCCTTCGAGAAGGCGAGCTGGCTGTCGGCGCTGGTCAGGTGCTCGACGAGGTCGAGAGCGGCCTTCTGGTTCTTGCTGTCGGCGGAGATGCCCCAGCAGTTCGTGAACTGCAGCGTGCCCTTCTTGCCGTCGGGTCCGGCGGGCAGTTCGACCGCCTTGTACTTCACGGTCGGGTAGTCGCTGGTCATGGCGCCGGTGATCCAGTTGCCCTCCACGACCATCGCGGCCTTCTGGGTGCCGAGGGCCTCGCCGCCCCAGCCGGATCCGAGATCGGCCGCGAACTTCATCGAGCCGTCGTTGAGCAGGCCCTTGAGGTAGTCGAGTGCCTTCACATTGCCCTCGGCGTCGGCGGTGGCCTTGGTCGAGTCGGCGTTCATGAGGCCGCCGCCGGCGGCGACCATGAAGGCGCCGACACGGGCGTACTCGCCGCTCATCGAGAGGCCGACGTGTCCATCCGCGGTGAGCTTCTTCGAGACGGCCGCGAGCTCGTCCCAGGTCTTGGGGATGTCGGCGTCGGTGAGTCCGGCCTGCGTCCACATGTCGGTGTTGATGACCAGCTGCAGCGTGGAGAAGTCCTTCGGCGCGCAGTAGAGCTTGCCGTCGTAGGTGAAGGACTTGAGCAGGCTCGGGTAGAAGTCGTCCTTGTTCTTGAGCTGGTCGCCGTAGGCGAGCAGGGATCCGTTCGACGCGTACCCGGCGAGGGCGTCGGTGGACTGGTAGAACACGTCAGCGGGGGAGCCGGAGGCGAATCCCTGCGAGAGCTGCTGGTTGAGGTCGCTCGCCGCGGTCACGGTCGCCTTGACGCCCGAGGTCTTCGACCACGCGGAGACCGCGTCGTTGACGGCCTTGGTCTCGGCGTCGCCGGACGATCCGATGAGGATGCTCAGCGGCTTGTCGGACGAGGTGAGCGTCGAGTCTCCGGTGGCGCTCCCGCCGCCGGAGAACCCGGAACCGCATCCGGTGAGGGCGATCGCGCCCGCGAGGACGAGCGCCCCGGCCCCGATCGCGGCGCGTGTGCTGTGCCGTGTCATGTCTCTTCTCCCTTGATGAGCATCGGTGAGGATGTGTGCTTCTGGTGACGACAGGACGTCGCCGTAGAAATTTGAACGATCAAACTCTGTGTCGAATACGCTAGGCGGCAGGAGCCCGGGGTGTCAAGGTGGGAAGGTGGTCCCGGGTCCGGGACCGGATCCGCGGAGGGAGAGACATGGTCAGGACGCCGACCGTCGAAGACGTGGCGCTGCGCGCCGGTGTGTCGCGGCAGACCGTGTCGAACGTGCTGAACACGCCGACCATCGTGAAGCCCGCCACGCGCGAGCGCGTGCAGCAGGCCATCGTCGAGCTCGGCTACCGGCGTCATGCCGCAGCCCGTCAGCTGCGCACCCGTCGCAGTTCCACGATAGGGATCCATCTGGATCCCTATGTCGGCGGCGTCTCCGGCGTCGTGCTGGACCGCTTCGTGCACGCTCTCACGGAACGCGCGAGCGAGCGCGGCATGCGCATGCTCGTGTACGCCGCGCGCACGGCCGGCGACGAGATCGCGCGGCTCGCCGAGCTCTGGGAGGGCTCCGAGATCGACGCCGCGATCATCACCGGCACGTTCCATGGCGACCCGCGCACGCGCTGGCTGGGCGAGTCCCGGCTGCCCTTCGTCGCGTTCGGTCGTCCCTGGGGGGAGGACGACCTCGCGGCCCCCGAGCATCTGTGGGTCGACGTCGACGGCGCCGCCGGCACGCGCGCCGCCACGGAGCATGCGCTGGGCTTCGGACCGAGGGTCGCGTTCCTCGGCTGGCCGACGGGGTCGGGCACCGGCGACGATCGCGAACGCGGCTGGCGCGAGGCGATGGCCGCGGCCGGAGTCATGGGCCCGCGGTGGACCACCGAGGAGGACGTCGCGAGGGCGCGGGCCGTGGTGGCGGGAGCGGACCCGGACGTCGATGCGGTGGTCTGCGCGAGCGACTCCCTCGCGATCGGTGCGCTCCTCGCGCAGGCGGGGGGATCCGCAAGGGTGCCCGTGATCGGCTTCGACAACACTCCGACCGCGGAGGCGCTCGGCTTCTCGAGCGTGGAGCAGCGCCCCGAGGATGTCGCGGCGGCGACGCTGGAGCTGCTCATGGGGCCGACCGGCGAGGCGGTGACCCCGCGGGACGTGCGGGCGGGCACAGCGCACGCGCTGATCGAGCCGCGCCTCGTCGTCCGCTGATCGGGCGGTGGGACGGCACGCGGCGGGCGGGAGCGGATCAGGATCCGTCGCCCGCGACCGCAGGATCGGGCATAGCGTGGAGGCATGGCACGGATCCTGATCTTCGGCGGCCACGGCAAGGTGGCCCTCCTGCTCGAACCCCTCCTCACGGCGCGCGGCGACCAGGTCACCGCGGTGATCCGCGACGCCGGTCAGATCGACGATGTGCGGGCGACAGGGGCGGATCCCGTCGTCTTCGACGCCGAATCCGCATCGCGGGAGGCGATGGCGACGCTGATCGCCGGCCACGACGCGGTCGTCTGGTCTGCCGGCGCGGGAGGCGGATCCGCGGAGCGCACCAGGGCCGTCGACCTCGACGCCGCCGTCCGGTCCATGGAGGCCGCGGCCGATGCCGGTGTCGGCCGGTACGTGATGGTGTCGTACTTCGGGTCGTCGCCTGCGCACGGGATCCCCGCGTCCGACTCCTTCCACGCCTACGCCGAGGCGAAGGCCGCGGCCGATGAGGCTCTGCGTGCGACGGCGCTCGACTGGACCGTGCTCGGACCGAGCCGGCTGACGCTCGAGGCGCCGACGGGCCGGATCGACGCGACGTCGGAAACCTCGGGCAGCGTCTCCCGGGCCGACGTCGCTCAGGTGATCGCGCTGACGCTCGTCGAGCCGGCGACCATCCACCGCACGATCCGGTTCAACGAAGGGGATCGGCCGATCGACCAGGCGCTGCGGGAGCTCTGAGGGCGCGCCGCGCTCAGCCGCGGTCGAGGAGAGCCAGGGCGATCCTGTCCAGGGCCCACACGGCGAACAGGACAGCGCCCGCGAGGCCGAGTCCGCTCGCCCAGAGCGCGGTGCCGACCGCGCCGAAGAGCAGCGCCTCCAGGCACAGCCTTCCCGCGGTGCGGATGTCGAAGCGCGCCTTCGGCGACAGCAGCAGGCCCCAGACGAGCGCGATCAGGGCGACCGCCACGACGGCCACCACCCCACCCGGCCAGCCGGGCAGGAGCCGCACCGCGGCGATCGCGGCGCCGGCCAGCAGTGCGAGCTCGATCAGGAACCGCAGCCCCAGGGCGACGCGCAGGGCAGCGCCGCCCTCGAGGAATGGATCGCGTGCGGGTCGGTCGCTCATGGCCGGATCAGCCTCGGCCCGCCAGCGCGGCGAGCAGCTCCAGCACGCAGAGCGCGGCGAGGCGCACGGTGCGTGCATCCTCGTCGTCGGCCGTCGCGTCCACCTCGGCGATGTCGGCGCTGACCACGCGGGGGTCGCCGGCGATCCCGCGTACGAGCGCGCGCAGCTCCCACGCCGCGAATCCGCCGGGCACGCTCGCGGGGCATCCCGGGGTCGCGGCGCGGTCGCACGCGTCCACGTCGATGTCGAGGTGGACCCGGGAGGCATTGCCGGCCCCGGCGATCTCGACCGCCTCCGCGACCACGTCCTCGATGCCGCGGCGGCGCACCTCGTCCAGGGTGATGACGCGGATGCCCCAGTCCGCGGCGCGCTGCGCGTAGGCGGCGGAGTTCGCGAAGTCCGCGATGCCGATCTGCACGATCCGGCGCGGATCGATCGCGGATCCCGCAGGGGCGTCCTCGACGAGCCGCCGCACCGGGGAGCCGTTCGAGACCCCGTCGCGCAGGTCGAAGTGCGCGTCGATCGTGATGAGGCCGTCCGCGCCGGCTCCGAGAGCGACGGGGTAGGTGAGCGAGTTGTCCCCGCCGAGCGCGATCACGAGCCGGGACGCCGCGGCGAGCTCGGAGACGCGGGCGATGGTGCGGGCGATCCCCTCGTCGCCGTCGGGTTCGTGCACGTCGCCCGCATCGGCGATCCGCAGCGCCTCGTTCAGGTCGACGATGGGCGGGCCCATCAGCGTCGGACTGTATCGGCGCAGGGCGTCGCGGATCGCCGCCGGCGTCGCGTGCGCGCCCGTGGGGGACAGCGAGGTGCGCCACGTCGGCACGCCGAGCAGGACCGCATCGGCGGGCGTGCCGAAGGCGGGCCAGTCGCCGCCGCGGGGCCAGAGGGGATCGTGCGAGAGTGCCATGAGGAGTCCCTTCCCGGAGCGCGATCGGCATCCGTTGAACAGCGTGCCACGGCGCGGGGCCTGCGGCGGGACGCCACCGCGGGCGGTGTCTGGTGTGCGAGACAATGCCCGATCTTCGGCACGTGCCGCGCGCGGCTCGGAGACCGCGACGATCTGACACGCTGCGACGATCAGCACACGGAATCGCCGGATCTGTGTGCCGATCGTGACGTCGTGTGCACATCGTCACATCCCGCGGAGCGCGGCGAGGATGGCCGCCTGCACGGACGGCCAATCGTGCACGACCTGTGCGTAGTCGAAGCGGAGGGTGCGGTACCCGAGGCGAGCAGCGGCGGCGTCGCGCAGGAGATCCTTGTGCCGCTTGGCGGGGCTCGCGTGATTCTTCTTGCCGTCGACCTCGATGATGAGCCGCCCGATGGTGAAGTCGACCTTGCCCACCCCGTCGACGCGGACCTGGCACTCGAGCTGCAGCCCGATCGCGTGCAATCTCAGTCGCAGCAGCGACTCCAGCCCGCTGTCCGCATCGCGCCGCGCAAGGTCCAGGAGCCAGCGCGCCGAGGCGGGCAAGGCTTCACGGATCCGTCGACGCATGGCCGGTGGTAGCAGTCCCTTTCGCCAGGCCGACTCGTACGCGGCGAAGAACGCCTCGTCGCCCGCGCAGAGCCGAAGATGCAGGAGCGCCGTTCCGAGACCGGTCCGACCGAGAGGCGGAGTCCCGCGGTAGTAGTGGGGCACGCAGGCGCAGTGCGGATGCGTCAGACCATGCCGCCCGGCGCCCAGCCAGACATGCGGCGCCGTGACCTCGGGCAGCACCCAGATCCCTCGCGCCTTCAGCACGCTCGCGCAGGCGAGGGCGCCGCCGTGGGCGACGGCCGCACGCACGTCCGCATCGACCGGGCCCGCGGCGAACACGCCGTCGCGCAGGCGGTCGATCGCGCCTCGCCCTGCGGCGCGAGCGAGCGTCGAGCGCGTGAAGCCGAGCCGCTGCAGGTCCGCGCCGCGCGCGATCCCGCCGCGACGTCGGATGGTGTCGACGAGGGAGAGCATGCCGACAGCGTGCCGGATCCCGAAGCGCGGCCCATCGGTGATCCCGGGATCCGTGCACTGTTCGCATCCGCGCCGCCCTGTGGAGGACGGTTGCCGGTGCGGCGATCTGCACACGCCGCGACGATCAGCACACAGATTGGCCGGATCCGTGTGCCGATCGTGACGTCGTGTGCGGATCGTCGCAGCCCGAATGGGGCAGCGGCGCCCCGAGCTACACCGGGATCACGGCATGCGCGACCGCGAAGATCGCGAGCCCCGCGAGCGCTCCGACGACTGTGCCGTTGAGGCGGATGTACTGCAGGTCGCGGCCGACCATGAGCTCGATCTTCTCCGTGGTCTCGGCCGGATCCCACCGCTCGACGGTGTCGGTGATGATCGAGGCGATGTCGTGCCGGTAGCGGTCGACGAGGAACACGGCGGCGTCGGTGAGCCAGCCGTCCACGCGCTGCTGCAGCGGATCCTCCGTGGCCAGGCGATCCCCGAGTTCGCCGATCGCCACTGCGGCGCGGCGACGCAGGCCGCTCTCCGGATCCGCGAGCGCAGCAAGCAGTCCGGTCTTCGCCGCGTTCCACGCCTCGGCGGCCAGCGCGCCGACGCGGGGGCTGTCGAACACGGCCGCCTTGGCGTTCTCCAGGCGTGCGCGTGTGCCGGGATCGTGCTGCAGGTTGTCCGCGAGACGCGCGAGATAGCCGTCCAGGGCGAGACGGGCGGGGTGGCGCGGATCCGCCTGCACGGCCCGCACGAAGCGCACCGCCTCGTTGTAGGCGGCCTCGTCCACGAAACGGTGCGCGAGCCGCGGAACCCACCCGGGCAGGCGGCGCGAGAGCAGCCCTTTGAATGCGGCGGCGTTGCCGTCCAGCCAGGTCGCGATGCTGTCGACGGCGAGGTCCACCGCGCCGCGATGGGCGTCGGCCTCGACGATGCGCTGCAGCCACGTGCCCGCGGGCGTTCCCCACTCCGGTTCCACCAGGTGCTCGCGCGCGAGCTCCGCGATCACGCTCTGCACGTCGTCATCGCTCAGGGCGCGCAGCACAGCGGCGGCGATCGTCGATCCCTCGGTGGCGACCCGCTCCGCATGCGCGGGTGCGCGCAGCCAGGATCCGAGCCGGGCGGCGATCGAGGTCTCGGACAGCTTCGTGCGCACGACCTCGGCGGAGAGGAAGTTCGTCTCGACGAACTCGCCGAGCGAGCGTCCGATCTCGTCCTTGCGGTTGGGGATGATCGCGGTGTGCGGGATCGGCAGCCCGAGCGGACGGCGGAACAGGGCCGTCACGGCGAACCAGTCGGCCAGGGCGCCCACCATGCCGCCTTCCGCGGCGGCGCGCACGTACGCGAGCCACGGATAGCGGGCCTGCAGCCAGAACGCCACCACGAAGGCGACGGCCATGAGCCCGAGCGCGGCGAGCGCGACGGCCTTCATCCGCCGGAGCGCGCGCAGGCGTTCCAGATCCGCGAGGGACAGCAGTGCTTCACGGGCGCGAGCCATGCGCCCATCCTTGCAGAGCCCCATCCCACGAGGCGGGCGGTACTCTCTACCTCGTGATCGAAGACATCAAGAAGCGCGCCCTGCACCGCACCAGCATCCTCGAGGGACAGCTCCGCGGCGTCGCGAAGATGATCGAGAACGAGGAGTACTGCATGGACATCATCGCGCAGTCCCGGGCCATCCAGAAGGCGCTCGCGTCGCTCGACAAGCTCCTTCTGGAGAACCACCTGCGCACTCATGTGACCCACATGTTCGAGCAGGGCGGCGATGAGCGCGAGCAGGCCGTCGCCGAGGTCCTCAAGGTCTACGACGTCGGCAGCCGCTGACGCGAGAAGCGCGCGCCGGCCGATGCCGACGCGCGCCTCGGAGGACCGTCAGGACGCGACGTGGATGTCGACGTCCTTGCCCTCGGGGGCGATCAGCATGGCGACCCCGGCCGCGATCAGCACGACGATCCAGAAGAGCGCGACGGGCCACACCGCGCCGACGGCGACGACGAGACCCGTCGCGATCAGCGGGGAGAAGCCGGCGCCGATCGTGGAGGCCGTCTGGTAGGCGGCCGACGCACCGGAGAACCTCAGCGAGGTCGGGAACTGCTCGGCGACGAACGCGCCGACCGGGCCGTACACGAGCCCCTGCACGAGGCCGTTGCCGAGGGCCATCGCGATCGCGAAGCCCCATACGGTGCCGGTCCCCAGGAGCATCACGATCGGGAAGGCGAGCACCACGCCCAGGGCGCAGCCCGCGACGATGACCGTGCGGCGTCCGACGCGGTCGCTCACCTTGGCGGCGACAATGCCGATCACGACGGTGAGCAGCGCGGCCACCGCCTTCCAGTTCAGGACGCCCGTGCGGTCGGCGCCGTGGTCCACGGCCTCGGCCACTCCCCACACCGTCATCAGGCCCTGCGTCGAGGTGAAGGCGAGCACCGCGAGCAGCGAGAGCACGACGGCCTTCCCGTGGTGCCGGAGAACCTCGAGGATCGGCATCCGCACCCGAGAGGCGTCGGCGCGGTCGGCGAGCCGCTGGAAGTTCGGCGTCTCGGCGACCTTGAGGCGGATGATCAGGCCGATGCCGACGAGGACGATGCTGAACAGGAACGGCACCCGCCAGCCCCAGCTCAGGAACTGCTCGTCGGGGAGCACCGAGAACAGGCCGAGCATCAGCGTGCCCACCACGGCGCCGACCGGACCGCCTGCGCTGGAGAACGCCGTGGCGAGACCGCGGCTGCGGGCGGGGGAGTGCTCGAGTGCCACGAGTGTCGCACCGCCCCATTCACCGCCCACGGAGACGCCCTGAACGACGCGGAGCACCACCAGGGCGATCGGGGCGAGGATGCCGATCTGCGCCGTGGTCGGCAGCAGTCCCATCAGGGTCGAGGCCGATCCCATGAGCAGGAGCGAGAGCACCAGCACCGCCTTGCGCCCACGGGTGTCGCCGAAGTGGCCGAAGACGATGCCGCCCAGCGGGCGGGCCACGTAGCCGACGGTGAAGGTCGCGATCGATGCGAACAGGCCGAACTGCGGGCCCAGGCCGACGAAGAACACCTTGCTGAACACGATGCTCGCGGCGGTGGCGTAGAGCACGAAGTCGTAGAACTCGATCATGCTGCCCATGAAGCTGGACGCGATGACGCGCCGCATCTCGCGCGTCGTCAGCGACGGCTGGGTGCCGTCGTCGTCGACGTGAGCGACGGGGTCTCGGGGGGACATCTTCTCAACCGTATTGCGGGTCATCATCGACCTCTCTGTGGTGGGGATTCGGGGTGGATCAGGCGATCGCGCGGCGCCGTGCGCCTTCGAAGGCGAGGGTCTGCAGGTCGTCCGGCACGAGCACGTCGTCGTCGCGGCTCTCGGCCAGCCACTGCCGGGTCGTGAGGTGCCCCGGGACGAGGTGATGCAGGGCGAGGCGTGCCGCGCCCGCCTCGCGGGCGAGCTCGATCGCCTCGACCGCGCTCGTGTGGGAACGACGATGGTGATCGGCGGAGGCGCGTGCCGTGGGGTCCGTCGCATCGCCGTAGGTCCGGTCGACCCAGTCGAAGCTGATCGCCTCGTGCAGCAGCAGGTCGACGCCGGCCGCGAGGCGCGCCATGTTGGCGGTCCTGCGGGTGTCGCCGGAGATCGCGATCGTCGCGTCGTCGGTCGTGAAGCGGAACCCGAAGGCCGGGGCGATCGGCGGGTGCTCCACGAGGATCGCGTCGACGCGCACCCTGTCGTCCTCGAAGACGGTGAACGGCTCCATGTCGGGGGTCATGGCGTCGTTCGGGTGATATCCGATGCCCGCGGGCAGTGCGATGTCCTGAGCCTCGAACAGATCCAACGGGGAGGGGCGGAGCGCGTCCAGCACGCGGTCGTTGAGGTCGGTGGCGTGCGCCTCCATCAGGAGCCGGAACAGGTCGGCGGTGCCGGGGGTGGGCAGATGCGGTGCGACCGGTCGCGGAGCGACGAGCGCCCGCGGGGACACCGGCGGTGTCATGCCGCGGTCGCCCGGGCCGATGATCGGGACGCGGGGGCCGGAGCCGGAGAGGCCGAACATCCCGAAAAGGGCGATGTTGACCAGGTCAGTCGTGTGATCGGAGTGCAGGTGGGTGAGGAAGATCCCGCCGAGCTGCTCCATCGTGAAGCCGGCGCGGGCGAACTGGCGTCCGGCGCCGATCCCGGCGTCGACGAGATAGACCCGTTCGCCGACCACCACGGCGGTGGAGATGCCGAATCGAGAGTGCGCGTCGATCGGGGTCCACCAGCGGGGGCCGCCCGCGGTGCCGAGCGTGACGACGGATGTCCTGGTCATGGATCTTCGTTTCCCCTCTGTCCTGGTGATGGATCCATGCTCCGCGGGATGCAATCATTTGAAAAACAAGAAGTTTGAAATGAATACATAAGGAGAACCGATGATTGCGGGAACTCTCCGTCAGTTCGAATACTTCGTCGCCGCCGTCGACACCGGCACGGTGAGCGCCGCCGCCGCGCACTGCCGCGCTTCCCAGGCCGCGGTCTCGACGGCGCTGAACGACCTCGAGCGCGCCCTCGGCATGCAGCTCCTCGTGCGGCGCCCCGCCAAGGGCGTCACGCTCACCGGTGGCGGGCGCCGTGTCCTGCCGATCGCACGGCGCATGCTCGCGGACGCCGCGGAGCTCTCCGAGGTCGCCGCCTCCGAGCACGGCGAGATCGCGGGAGCGCTGCGCATCGTCAGCACCAACGCCCTCTCGCCACGGGTGCTCCCCGTGCTCGCTGCGCTGTTCGCCGCACGGCACCCGAGGGTCGCCCTGGACGTCAGCGATGGTCTGGCCACCGACGTGCAGGAGCAGATGCGAGCGGGCAAGGCCGATGCCTGCCTGCTCTATCGCCGGCAACTGGGCGAGGACATGGACGCCAGGACCGTTCGGGTGGTGCAGCCGTACGCCGTGCTCGCAGCGGATCATCCGCTCGCCGCCCGCGACGAGCTCTCTCTCGCCGAGCTCTCCGGTGAACCCCTCATCATCGTGCGCGCGGCGGAGTCCAGCCGCGTGATCGAGGCGCTGATGGAGGAGGCGGGTGTCTCGCCGCATCCGCGGTGGTCGTTCTCCAACCCGGAGACCGTGCGCGCCATGGTGGCGAACGGTCTCGGCTACTCGGTGTTCAGCGGCCGGCCGAACAGCACCGAGGCGTTCGACGGCAGGCGCGTCGCTTACGTCCGGGTGCGCGACGAGGTGGTCCCGAACGAGGTGGTCCTCGCTGCACCGCGGGGTCAGCGCTCGAACGCACGGCTCGACGCCCTCTGGTCGATGCTGGGCGAGCCCGAGGTGCAGGCGGCTTTCGGGTGACCCAAGGTGCCCTCAAATTCGTTGTGTTTCGAGCGCTCAACAACGAATATCGTCGTAGGAATCCGATCCACCTACGCTTTCCTCTGTACTGAGGGCTGATCCTGTGTCAGAATCTCCGCAGCGAAGAACTCACTGTGGAGGTTTCATGAGCGGTCCAATGTCCGTGCCTGCTCAGAGCACGATCGACACGCCTAGCGGCGGTGTCGAGATCTCTGGCGTCACCAAGTACTACGGTGAGGCGACTGCCGTCGACCGCCTGTCGTTGTCGATCCGGCCGGGGGAGTTCCTCTCCCTCCTCGGCCCCTCCGGGTGCGGCAAGACCACGACCCTGCGCATGATCGCGGGCTTCGAGCACCCCGACGAGGGAGACATCCGGCTGAGCGGCCGGAGCGTGCTGGGCCTGCCGCCGCACAAGCGCGAGGTCAACACGGTGTTCCAGGCCTATGCGCTGTTCCCGCACATGACCGTCGCGGAGAACGTCGCCTACGGTCTGCAGCAGCGCAGGGTGCCCAAGGCGGAGCAGCGGGAGCGCGTCGCCGAGGCGCTCGACATGGTGCAGCTGCGCCGCTTCGCGGACCGCAAACCGACCCAGCTGAGCGGCGGCCAGCAGCAGCGCATCGCGCTGTCCCGCGCCCTGATCAACCGCCCGTCCGTCCTGCTGCTGGACGAGCCGCTGGCGGCCCTGGATCGGCAGCTGCGCGAGGAGATGCAGCTCGAACTGAAGCTGCTGCAGGCGCGGCTCGGGACGACGTTCGTATTCGTCACGCACGATCAGGCGGAGGCGCTGTCGATGAGCGACCGGATCGCGGTCATGCGCGCCGGGCGGATCGAGCAGCTCGCCGCGCCCGCCGACATCTACGCCGAGCCGGCCTCGGCCTACGTCGCCTCGTTCATCGGTCAGCAGAACTTCCTGCACGGGACGGCGCTCGGCGGCGACGCGGTCGACACGTACGCGGGGACCGTGCACGGCCGCTGGGGCGGCGAGCAGACCGCTCCGGGATCCGCGGTCGTCGCGGCCATCCGGCCCGAGTTCGTGCGGCTCGCCCCGGCGGGCACCGCGGATGGGCCGGGGATCGACGGCACCGTGCTCGGCGTCTCGCACCTCGGCGAGACGCTGCAGGTCGCGGTCGAGGTCGGACGCGAGCAGGCGTTCCTGGTGCGGATCCCCGCACCCGGCGCCCCCGCCGTCGCGGCCGGCGACGCCGTGCGCTGCACCTGGAGCCCCTCGGATGTGCGCATCTTCGCCGGCGACGGGATCCCCGAGACGGCCACGCACGTGATCGCCCTGCCCAGGGAAGCGGCCTGATGGCGCCTCGGGACGCACTCGAGGCGCCTCCCGTCCGGGTGCTCGCGAACGGCGCATCCGCCCGGAAGATCCGCTCCGAGCTCACCCGGCGCGGCTTCCTCGCCACGGCGCTCGCCGCATCCGGTGCGGTGCTGTTCACGGCGTGCGCGCCGCAGAAGGCGTCCGCCGCCTCCGAGGCGCACGGCGGCCCGCTCGAGGACAGGCTTTCCATCTACACCTGGAGCGACTACGACGATCCCAAGATCCTGAGCGCCTTCACGAAGAAGTCGGGGCCGAAGGTCGTCGTCGACGCGTTCAACTCGAACGAGGAGCTCATCGCCAAGCTCGTGGCGGCGCGCGGAACCTCGGGCTATGACATCGTCGTGCCGAGCGGGCTGTTCATCCTGCCCATGGCCGAGAACGGGCTGCTCGAGAAGATCAACCTCGACCTCATCCCGAACTTCGCGACGATGAACCCGAACTTCATCCACCGCTCCTTCGACCCGAAGAACGAGTACTCGATCTGCAAGGCCTGGGGGACCACCGGCTTCGTCTACGACAAGACCGTGATCACGCGCGAGCTGACCAGCTGGGCCGACTTCGTCGATGCGGCGCAGAAGGAGGCGTCGGGCAGGACCGCGGTGCTCGACGACCCCGCGCCGCTGTGCGGCATCTACTTCTGGTCGCACGACATCGACTGGAACACCACCGAGAAGAAGCACCTGGACGCCTGCGAGAGCTTCCTCACGAAGCAGCTGGCCCCGCACATCACCACCTTCGACTCGGCGCCCGGCGGCCAGATCATCCCGCAGGCCTCGGCCGCGCTCGTGCAGTCCTACAGCGGAGACGCGCGCACCGGCATGGCGGCATCGAAGGATCCGGAACGCTGGCAGTGGGTGCTCGGCGCTCCCGCCACCGAGCTCTGGATGGACAACTGGGCGATCGCGAAGGGCGCGCCGCACCCCGAGGCCGCGCACGCCTTCATCGACTACATCATCGCCCCCGACGTGCAGCTGGCCCAGGTCGACTACATCGGCTACGACACGGGCGTGCAGGGCACCCAGCAGAAGGCCGACGAGGCCGGATTGGAGCGTCTGGACATGGTGTACTTCGACGACGCGCAGGTGAAGACCATGCACGAGCAGAAGTTCACGAGCGCGCAGGAGCGGATCGTGTCGATCTGGAACGCGACGAAGGCGGCCGCCGGTGCGTAGGCTCAGGATCCGCTTCGGCCTCGCCCTGCCCGCCTGGGTCTGGCTGCTCATCTTCTTCGTCGTCCCGATCGGCGTCGTCGTCTGGTACAGCTTCGGCTACAAGCCGAGCATCTTCGCGACCAATGCGAACGACAAGCTGTCCTTCGACCGCTACATCGAGGCGCTCTCGCCGACGTTCTTCGCGACGTTCCAGAACACCCTCTGGGTGGGCATCGCCGGCACCGCACTGTGCCTGGTGATCGGGGCGCCGGTGGCGTACTGGATCGCCGTGAAGTGCGCGCCGAGCCGGCGCGGGATGTTCCTCGCGCTCGTCATGGTGCCGTTCTGGACCAACTTCCTGGTGCGCACGATCGGCTGGCAGATCATCCTCGCCCCCGAGGGCTGGCTGTCCCACGCACTGCAGTTCCTCGGGGTGATCCCGGGGCCGCTCGGCATCCTGAACACCCGCGGCGCCGTGCTGCTCGGCGTCGTCTACAACTATCTGCCGCTCATGATCCTCCCGCTCTTCGTGGCGTTCGACCGCGTGAGCGGACCGCTGCGCGAGGCGAGCAAGGACCTGGGCGCCGGCAGCTGGAGGACGTTCTTCCGCGTGACGATCCCGCTCGCGCAGCCCGGCATCATCGCCGGGGTGCTGCTGGTCTACATCCCCCTCATGGGCGATTACATCACCGCGACCGTGCTCGGCGGCGCCAAGGGCAACATGGTCGGCCAGATCGTGGCCAGCCAGTTCCAGACCGCGCAGAACTGGGCGCTGGGATCGGCGATGGCGGTGCTGCTGATCCTCACCATCGCATTGTCGATCGGCATCGCGGGCGCGATCGGCTGGATCGTCACGATCCCCATCCGCCGCAGCTACCGGCTCACGCTCGAGGAGGCACGATGACCGTCGTCGCAGAACGACCCGCCGAGCAGGCGGATCCGTCGCCGTCCACGACCAGGGCCGGATCCGGTCAGCGCACCAGGGCGCCGCGCAATGTCAGCCGCTGGCTGCTGCCGCTGTGGGCGACCCTCGTGTTCGTCTTCCTGTTCCTGCCGATCGCCGTCGTGATCGTGTACTCGTTCAACGTCGGCCGGCTGCTGATCTCGTGGGACCACTTCGGCTTCGACTCGTTCGCGGCGATCGTCACCAAGCCCGCCGTGCGCGACGCGGTGCTGGTCTCGCTGCGCACCGGCCTGATCGCCGCCGTGCTCGCGACGGCGCTCGGCACTCTCGCCGGCATCGCGATGGCGCGCACGCCCGGCAAGTGGGTGCCGTGGTTCCTCGGCCTGCTGCTGCTGATCTCGGTCACGCCCGAGATCGTGGACGCGGTCGCGCTGCTGCCGTGGGTCGTGTTCCTCGGCCAGGATCTGGGGCTGTCGATCTTCAACGACGGCACCGTGCGCCTCGTGATCGGGCAGTCGCTCTTCTCGATCGCGATCGTGTCGTACATCGTGCGGGCGCGCCTGGTGGGCCTCGACGCCCGGCTCGAGGAGGCCTCGGCCGATCTCTACGCCAAGCCGCTCACGACGTTCTTCAAGGTCACGCTGCCGCTCGCGATGCCCGCGGTGCTCGCGGGCTTCCTGCTCTCGTTCACCCTCGGCCTGGACAACACGATCGTCTCCGCCTTCGTGCAGGTCTCCGGCACCACGCCGTGGCCGGTCTACGTGCTGAGCGCCCTCCGCAGCGGCCTGCGTCCGGAGATCGCCGCGGTGTCGACCATCATGCTCGTGCTGACGCTCGGAGCGCTCGCGCTCGTGGCGCTGGTCCTGAAGAAGGCGGGCGACTCGGCCGCCGACATCGCCAGGACGATGGCGGGAGGCTGAGCCGGGCATCCCCGAGCCCGTGGCGCGCCCCCGGTCGCGATGCCCCGGTCCGCGATGCCCCGGCCGCAAAAGGTGCCGCGTTCACCCGCTCCCATCGCAAATGATGCCGCTCTGATCCGATCAGAGCGGCATCATTCGCGACGGGAGCGGGCCGTGGGCCAACGGGGGCGGATCCCTGGCGACGCCGACGTCCAGGCAATAGCCTCGGCTGCGTGGACGCCTCCGACCTCGCCGCGCTCCGCGGCGGCCTGCTCGCCTTCTGCTATCAGATGCTGGGCTCGCCGTTCGATGCGGAGGACGCCGTGCAGGACGCGCTCGAGCGGGCCTGGAGGGGCCGGGCATCGTACGACCCGGCCAAGGCGGCCCTGTCGACCTGGGTGTACCGCATCGCGCGCAACGTGTGCGTGGACCGGCTCCGCGAGACCCCGCGGCGCCCCTTGCCGCGGGATCTGACGGATCCGGGGATCGACGTCGGCGCGCCCCTGGTGCCGGCCCTGGACGTGCCCTGGCTGGTGCCGGCGCCGACCCGCTGGTGGGCGGACTCGGAGCCCGAGCGCGCCGTCGCCGAAGCATCAGGGGTGCGGCTCGCGGTGACCCTCGTGCTGCAGGCGCTGCCGCCGAAGCAGCGAGGGGTGTTCATCCTGCGCGAGGTGCTCGGGCACACCGCGGCGGAGACGGCCGAGATCCTCGAGATCAGCGTGCCGTCGGTGAACTCCGCGCTGCAGCGGGCGAAGGCTGCTGTCGCGGAGCGCTCCTCGCGTCCTGCTCCGCTGCGCCGGGAGACCGTGGAGCGGTACGCGAGGGCGATCGAGCGGGCCGACGCCGCGGCGCTGGCCGAACTCGTCGCCGACGACGTGCTGTTCGAGATGCCGCCCGTGCCGTTCTGGTCGATCGGGCGCGAGACGTACGCCGCGTTCATGGCGCACCTGTTCGAGTGGCAGGGCACTCGCTGGCGGACCAGGCCGATCTCAGCCAACGGGCAGCACGGGTTCCTGCTCCTGCGCGTCGACGACGACGGCGCGCATCCGCATACCGTGCAGCTGTTCGAGGCCGACGCGACCGGCGAGAGGATCGGCCACGTGCTGGTGTACCGGGACGAGGCGCTGTTCACGCTCTTCGAGAGGGACGGCGTCGCCGACGTGTGACGTGTCCGAACGGATTCCGCCCGCACCGATGAGTTCGGAGCCTCTCGTCCGTACACCCCTATGAAGCCCTCCGCGGAGGATCCGCATCGGGGCACGACGCAAGGAGCACGACATGGCACGCATCATCGTGGCGCAGTTCATCACCCTGGACGGGGTCGTGGAGGATCCCGACGGATCCGACGGCACGCCCTTCGGCGGATGGTGCTTCCGGCACGGCCCCGAGGCGATCTCGGGGGACAAGTTCCACTACGGATCGATCCTGCAGACCGGGATCTTCCTGTTCGGGCGCCGCACCTGGGAGGCGTTCTCAGCCTTGTGGCCGCCGCGCGACGCGACGGATCCGTTCGCCCGCGCGCTGAACGCCGCGGACAAGGCCGTCGTGACGGCCGGCGACGTCGACCTGGCCCGGTGGCAGAACTCCCGGCGGGTCGAGGCGGATCCGGTGGGCTGGGCGCGGGAGACGGCCGCGACGCGCGATGTCATCGTCATCGGCAGCGGATCGCTCGTCGAGGGCTTCGTCGCGGCGGAGGCGGTCGACGAGTACCGGCTGCGCGTGTTCCCGACGGCGACCGGCGCCGGGCGTCGCCTGTTCCCCGACGGTGCCGCGCTCGATCTCGTGAGCGTCGAGCAGATGGGGCCGACGAGCCTGATGATCGCGACGCCGTCCGTCCGGAGTCGTTGAGCGCCCTTCGTCTCGCCTTCGGCTCGCTCAGGAACCGCACCCGACGGAGTGAGGCGAACGCGGCGCAGAGGAAAGGGGAGGGCGGATCCCCATCCGCCCTCCCCGTGTCGCGTCCCCAGCGACTACAGAACCGACTCGGCTTCCTTCAGCACCCCGCGCAGGATGCCGGTGATCTCGCGGAACTCCGCCGGGCCGATGGTGAGCGGCGGGGCGAGCTGGATCACGGGGTCGCCGCGGTCATCCGCGCGGCAGTAGAGACCCGCGTCGTAGAGCGCACCGGAGAGGAAGCCGCGCAGCAGGCGCTCCGACTCGTCGTCGTCGAACGTCTCCCGCGTGGCCTTGTCCTTGACCAGCTCGATCCCGAAGAAGTAGCCGTCGCCGCGCACGTCGCCGACGAGCGGCAGGTCGAGCAGGGTCTCCAGCTCTGCGCGGAACAGCGGTGAGTTCTCGCGCACGCGCTCGTTGAGCTTCTCCTCCTCGAAGATGTTCAGGTTCTCCAGGGCGACCGCGGTCGAGACCGGGTGACCGCCGAAGGTGTAGCCGTGCGGGAAAGAAAGATCGCCGTGCGCGAAGGGCTCGTAGATGCGATCGCTCACGATCGCCGCGCCGAGGGGGGAGTAGCCGCTCGTGATGCCCTTGGCGCATGTGATGATGTCGGGCACGTAACCGTAGGCGTCGCACGCGAACATGTGCCCGATCCGGCCGAACGCGCAGATCACCTCGTCGGAGACGAGCAGCACGTCGTAGCGGTCGCAGATCTCGCGCACGCGCTGGAAGTAGCCGGGAGGCGGGGGGAAGCACCCGCCGGAGTTCTGCACCGGCTCGAGGAAGACCGCAGCGACGGTGTCGGGGCCCTCGAACTGGATCATCTCCTCGATCCGGTCGGCGGCCCAGACGCCGAACGCCTCGGGATCCGTCGGCGCGCCCATCTCGGCGGCGCGGTAGATGTTGGTGTTCGGAACACGGAAGCCACCGGGGGTGACCGGCTCGAACATCGCCTTCATCGCGGGGATGCCGGTGATCGCGAGCGCCCCCTGAGTCGTGCCGTGATAGGCGATCGCGCGGGAGATGACCTTGTGCTTGGTGGGCTTGCCCTGCAGCTTCCAGTAGTGCTTGGCGAGCTTGAAGGCGGTCTCGACGGCCTCGCCGCCGCCACTCGTGAAGAAGACGCGGTTCAGATCGCCGGGGGCGTAGCCGGCGAGGCGGTCGGCGAGCTCGATCGCCCCGGGGTGCGCGTACGACCACAGCGGGAAGAACGCCAGCTGCTCCGCCTGCTTCGCCGCGGCCTGGGCGAGGCGGGCGCGGCCGTGGCCCGCGTTGACCACGAAGAGGCCGGAGAGACCGTCGATGTACTGCTTGCCGGTGTCGTCCCAGATGTGGTGTCCCTCACCCCGGACGATGATCGGCACTCCGCTGCGGTCCATCGTGGACTGACGCGTGAAGTGCATCCAGAGGTGATCGTGTGCTTTCCGTTGCAGATCGGCGCTCATGTTCCGATCTTGTCACTCAAAATCCGAAATGACAACAGATATCGAAGGTTGAGCTCCTCGAATCCTGCGGATTCCGAGGTTGACGAGTTTCACGCCCTCGCGTCTTGGATCCAGGTCTCGCCGAGCGCCAGCAGGGTCGCGTCCGCGGTGAGCAGCGTCAGTCGCTCTGCATCCGCTTGAGCGAGGATCATGCGATCGAACGGATCGTGGCGTGTCAGAGCGGGGAAGCGCAGCATGGCCGTGGCGTGCGCCGACGTGAACGGCAGCTCGCGCAGGCCGGCGTCGGAGAACGCGGCGGGGAAGCGGTCGCCGCCGGGAAGGGCGAGCCGACCGAGCATGTGCTTGATCATGAGTTCGGAACTCGACACGGAGGAGTGATAGACGACCGCTGCCGCGTCGATGGCCTTGCGCGCCCGATCGCCGAGCCGCCCGTCCGCATGCAGCAACCACAGCAGCGCGTTCGTGTCGAGCAGGATCACTGTGTGGGCTCCTCGGCCCAGTCCGGTCCGTAGAACATCTCCTGGATCTCGGGATCGATGCCGTCGAAGAGCGCGGGATCGGGCAGGGGCTCATCCTTCAACAGCCCGTAGACGATCGTCGTGCGCTCATGGGGGATGAGGTCGACGACCGGCTTCCCGGCGCGAGCGATCGTGATCTGCTCGCCATCCAGCACCCGCGCGATCAGCGCGGAGAGCTGCGTCTTCGCCTCGTGCACGTTCACCTGGGTCATGACCACAGCTTAGTCCAGTGGACTAAGACGTAGGCCGGGTGCGGATCGATGCGCAGCCGTTCTGACGGTGGTGCAGCTAGAATGCATGCATGACGGTTACGATCACGGTCCGCAACGTTCCCGACGGGGTGCGGGATGAGCTCGCGGCGCGGGCGGCGAAGTCGGGGAGGTCGCTTCAGGAGTATCTGAGCGCCGAGCTCCTGCGTCTCGCCTCGACGCCGAGCGCTCTCGAGGCTGTCGCACAGGCGCGATTGAACACGCAGACCTATCCGTCGTTGAGCATGCGCGACATCGTGGAGGCCGTCGGCGATGGCCGGCGCTGAGCGAGAACTGCTCGTCATCGATGCCTCGGCCGTCGTGGCGCTCGTCGCGGCCAACGCGGGGGAGACGCGGTGGCTGTCGGAACGGATCGGTGACGCGATGCTCTTCGCGCCGTCCCTCCTGCTCACCGAGGTCGACAGCGCGTTGCGGGGGCTCGAGCTCGGCCGCAAGCTCTCGACACCGCAGGCGGCGGCGTCGCGATGGCACGCCCGCCGGTTGCCGATCGAGTTCTGGCCGGGCGAGGCGATCGCGGAGCGCGCGTGGGAGCTGCGCACCAACCTGACGATCTACGACGCGAGCTATGTCGCGCTCGGCGAACGTCTCGGCGCCGTTCTGCTCACCGGTGACCGACGGATCGCCAGCGCGGGTGTCGCCCGGTGTCCGGTCGAGGTCGTCGACCTGGGGCGGTGACGCTCAGGGCAGCGGGACGACTTCGGTGTCCGGCATCGGCGCGGCATCGCGTCCGCGCAGATCGGGGAAGTGCCGCACGAACACCACCGAGACGATCAGGGCGACGGCGGCGAAGCACGTGGCCGCGAGGTAGGCGCCGGTGGGGCTGTGCATGCTGTCGATGAGGAAGCCGGCGATCGCGGATCCGGCGGCCGCGCCGATCAGCTGTCCGGTGCCCGCCCACCCGAAGGCCTCGGCCGTCTCCGAGAACTTCACACTCGCCGACGTGATCGCGAACAGCACCGCGAGCGCGGGGGCGATCCCGATGCCGGCGGCGAGCAGCGTGCCGCCGAGCCAGAACACGTTGAGCGACAGCATCGTGAGGGCGAGGCCGACGGTCACGATCGTCAGGCGCCGGGCCATCGCCCACGGCCCCATCGGCACGCGGCCCGAAGCCAGGCCGCCCACCAGGCTTCCCACGGAGAAGACGGCGAGCACGAGCCCGGCCTCCAGGCCGCCGTGGTCGAAAGTCTTCACCACGCCCACCTCGACGGCCGCGCAGGCGCCGATGAGCAGGAAGCCGGTGACCGTGGCGAGCATCACCGGAGGCTTCAGCACGACCGCGCCGAACCCGCGGCGGCTGCGGGGGATGCGCACCCGGCCGACCTCGGGGGAGAGGATGAACCACGCGCCGCCGCCCACGAGCAGCGCGGCGACGAGCAGCAGGCCCTGCACGGTGCCGACCTGCGTCGAGACGATCGTGATGACCACCGGCGCCACGATCCAGATGATCTCCTGCAGGGACGCGTCCAGCGAGAACAGCGGCGTGAGCTGCGAGGAGTTGACGAGCTTGGGGTAGATGGTGCGCGCGGCCGACTGGATCGGAGGGGTGGAGAGCCCAGCGATCAGTCCGAGCACCACGTAGCCGGCGAGTGGCAGGAAAGAGAAGAAGGCCAGGCCGAGGAACGACAGCACGCAGATCGAGAGGGTCAGCGTCAGCACGGGGCGCATGCCCCAGCGGCCCATCCAGCGGCTGGTGACGGGCCCTGACACGGCCTGCCCGATCGAGGACGCGGCCAGCACGAGACCCGCCGCGCCATAGGAGCCCGTTGCGTGCTGCACATGCAGGAGGATCGCGAGACTCGCCATGCCGTTCGGGAAGCGCGCCGTCAGCTGCGCGGCGATGATCCGTCCGACGCCCGGTACGCGCAGAAGCTCCTTGTATCCCGATCCGGCCACAGATCAACGCTACAGGTCGCGCGGTGTCGGCAGCAGAGTCTCGCGCGCTCCGGGAGCGGCGTCGCGAGGGCGCGCACGCGACACGCCGACGACACGCCGGAGGGCGATTTCCACAGGCTGAGGAATGTCCGTGGCCCCTCCTAGCGTCGGATCTGTGGAGGGATCCGGACGGGGTCTCCGGGAACCGCGGGAAATCGCGGTTCGGGGGTGCTTGAGGACGGCCGCCGGCTGTGGACAAAGCCGTGGAGAACCTGTGGCGAATCGGTGGAATACGGTGGAAAACTACACAGTTGTAACTACTAGCCCTAGTGGTCGACCCGAATGTCCGCACCTATATGTAGTATTGAACTCCCGGCAGGGCCACCTGCCCGAAGCCGGGTTCTGAGGGGAAGAAGAGGCGCAATACATGTCCATCACGGTCTACACCAAGCCCTCCTGCGTGCAGTGCAACGCGACCTACCGCGCACTCGACGCGAAGGGCATCGAGTACGAGATCCACGACGTCTCCGAGGACGCTGCGGCGCTCGAGCACGTGAAGTCGCTCGGCTACCTGCAGGCTCCCGTCGTCGTCACCGACGAGGACCACTGGTCGGGCTTCCGTCCCGACAAGATCGACGAGCTCGCCGCTCGCCTGGCTTAACTCGGTCCCTGAGCCTGTCGAAGGGGGCGATCTCATGAACGCCGCCACCGCGACCGCCGCGCCGCTGCTGGTCTACTTCTCGAGCATCTCGGGCAACACAGCCCGGTTCATCGAGAAGCTGGGCCTTCCGGCACGGCGGATCCCGCTGCACAGCACGGAGGAGCCGCTCGTCGTCGATGAGCCGTTCGTCCTGGTCACGCCGACCTATGGCGGCGGGCAGGGTCGAGGCGTCGAGAAGGGCGCCGTACCCAAGCAGGTCATCCGGTTCCTCAACGACGAGCGCAACCGGCGTCACATCCGCGGAGTGATCTCCGCAGGCAATACCAACTTCGGCGACGCGTTCTGCGCCGCCGGTGACATCATCAGCCGCAAGTGCCACGTGCCCCACTTGTACCGGCTCGAGATCTACGGCACACAGGACGACGTCGATCGGGTGACCGACGGATTGGATCAATGGTGGAAGCAGCACTGAAGGACACAGCGCCGGTGAAGAGCGAGATCGCGTTCAAGGTCAACGCGGCGTACGAGGGGCTCGACTATCACGCCCTCAACGCGATGCTGAACCTGTACGACGCGGACGGCAAGATCCAGTTCGATGCGGACAAGCGCGCGGCGCGGGAGTACTTCCTGCAGCACGTGAACCAGAACACGGTGTTCTTCCACTCGCTCAAGGAGCGCCTGGACTACCTCGTGGAGAAGGAGTACTACGAGGGCGCCGTGCTGGACGCGTACTCGTTCGAGTTCATCCAGAAGCTCAACGACCTCGCCTACTCGATGAAGTTCCGCTTCGAGACGTTCCTCGGCGCGTTCAAGTACTACACGAGCTACACGCTGAAGACCTTCGACGGCAAGCGCTACCTGGAGCGCTTCGAGGACCGCGTCGTGATGACCGCCCTCGCCCTGGCCGACGGCGATGAGGACCTCGCCGTGAACCTGGTCGAGGAGATCATCTCGGGCCGCTTCCAGCCCGCCACCCCGACCTTCCTCAACGCCGGCAAGGCGCAGCGCGGCGAACTCGTCAGCTGCTTCCTGTTGCGCATCGAGGACAACATGGAGTCGATCGCCCGTGGCATCAACTCCGCCCTGCAGCTTTCCAAGCGCGGCGGCGGCGTGGCGCTGCTGCTCTCGAACATCCGCGAGTCGGGCGCCCCGATCAAGCAGATCGAGAACCAGTCCTCCGGCATCATCCCCGTGATGAAGCTCCTCGAAGACTCCTTCTCGTACGCGAACCAGCTGGGCGCACGTCAGGGCGCCGGCGCGGTGTACCTGAACGCGCACCACCCCGACATCATGCGGTTCCTCGACACCAAGCGTGAGAACGCCGACGAGAAGATCCGCATCAAGACGCTGTCGCTGGGCGTCGTCGTGCCGGACATCACTTTCGAGCTGGCGAAGAACGGCGAGGACATGTACCTGTTCTCCCCGTACGACGTCGAGCGCGTCTACGGCGTGCCGTTCGGCGACATCTCGGTCACCGAGAAGTACCGCGAGATGGTCGACGACCCGCGCATCAAGAAGACCAAGATCAACGCGCGCGAGTTCTTCCAGACCCTCGCCGAGATCCAGTTCGAGTCGGGCTACCCGTACATCATGTTCGAGGACACGGTGAACAAGGCCAACCCGATCAAGGGCCGGATCAACATGTCCAACCTGTGCAGCGAGATCCTGCAGGTGAACACGCCGACGACCTACAACGAGGACCTCTCGTACGGCCAGATCGGCAAGGACATCTCCTGCAACCTCGGCTCGATGAACATCGCGCTGTCGATGGACGCCGACGACCTCGGGCAGACCGTCGAGACGGCGATCCGCGCGCTCACCGCGGTGAGCAACCAGAGCCACATCGGCTCGGTGCGCTCGATCGAGGACGGCAACGACCGCTCGCACGCGATCGGCCTTGGACAGATGAACCTGCACGGCTACCTCGCTCGTGAGCGGGTGTTCTACGGCTCCGAAGAGGGCATCGACTTCACGAACATCTACTTCTACACGGTGCTGTTCCACGCGCTGCGTGCGTCGAACAAGCTGGCGATCGAGCGCGGTGTGGCCTTCGACGGCTTCGCCGACTCGACCTACGCGTCTGGCGCGTTCTTCGACAAGTACATCGACCAGGAGTGGGTGCCCGCGACGGAGAAGGTGGTCGAGCTGTTCGCCGGCCAGCGCATCCCGACGCAGGACGACTGGCGCGAGCTGAAGGCCTCCATCCAGGAGCACGGCATCTACAACCAGAACCTGCAGGCCGTGCCGCCGACCGGATCCATCTCGTACATCAACAACTCGACGAGCTCGATCCACCCGATCGCGTCGAAGATCGAGATCCGCAAGGAAGGCAAGCTCGGTCGCGTCTACTACCCGGCTGCGTTCATGACGAACGACAACCTGGAGTACTACCAGGACGCGTACGAGATCGGCTACGAGAAGGTCATCGACACGTACGCCGCCGCGACGCAGCACGTGGACCAGGGCCTGTCGCTCACGCTGTTTTTCAAGGACACCGCCACCACGCGCGACATCAACAAGGCCCAGATCTACGCCTGGCGCAAGGGCATCAAGACGATCTACTACATCCGTCTGCGTCAGATGGCCCTCGAGGGGACCGACATGACCGAGTGCGTCAGCTGCATGCTGTGAGAACCCGCGTTTCGTCTCGCTCAACGACCGAAGTAGGAAAGAAATGACTCCCGAACCTCTCAAGCTGGTCGACCGCGTGCAGGCGATCAACTGGAACCGCATCCAGGACGACAAGGACCTCGAGGTCTGGAACCGTCTGGTGAACAACTTCTGGCTGCCCGAGAAGGTGCCGCTGTCGAACGACATCCAGTCGTGGAACACGCTCACCGCCGAGGAGCAGACGCTCACCATGCGCGTGTTCACCGGCCTGACGCTCCTGGACACGATCCAGGGCACCGTCGGCGCGGTGTCGCTCATCCCCGATGCGATCACCCCGCACGAGGAGGCCGTCTACACGAACATCGCGTTCATGGAGTCGGTGCACGCGAAGAGCTACTCCTCGATCTTCTCGACGCTGTGCTCGACGAAGGAGATCGACGAGGCGTTCCGCTGGTCCGTGGAGAACCCGAACCTTCAGAAGAAGGCTCAGATCGTCATGGACTACTACCGCGGGGACGAGCCGCTCAAGCGCAAGGTCGCATCGACCCTGCTGGAGAGCTTCCTGTTCTACTCCGGTTTCTACCTGCCGATGCACTGGTCGTCGCGGGCGAAACTCACCAACACGGCCGACCTCATCCGCCTCATCATCCGTGATGAGGCGGTGCACGGGTACTACATCGGCTACAAGTTCCAGCGCGGCCTCGAGACGCTCGACCAGGCCAAGAAGGACGAGCTGAAGGACTACACGTTCTCGCTGCTCTACGAGCTCTACGACAACGAGGTGCAGTACACGCAGGATCTGTACGACGGGGTCGGTCTCACCGAGGACGTCAAGCGCTTCCTGCACTACAACGCGAACAAGGCGCTCATGAACCTCGGCTACGAGGCGATGTTCCCCGCGACCGTGACGAACGTGAACCCGGCGATCCTCTCGGCGCTCTCGCCGAACGCCGACGAGAACCACGACTTCTTCTCGGGATCCGGATCCTCCTACGTCATCGGCAAGGCCGAGGCCACCGAGGACGAGGACTGGGAGTTCTGAGTCGCAGGTAGGTTCGCCCGGCATCGTGCACAAGCGATGTTCTGACGAGAAGGGCCGTGGGATCATTCGATCCCGCGGCCCTTCTCGTCGTACGGGCGCCTTCTGACGGTCCCGACCGGAGTCGAACCGCGGGGCGTGGTCGTCATGGTGCACGGTGATGGCGCGGTCGAGGCATCTCAGGGCGGCCTCTACGCCCCCTGGTTCGAAGGCGCGGCGGATGCCGGCTTCGCCACCCTGTCGTGGAGCAAGCCGGGTGTCGGCGAGTCGGAAGGGAACTGGCTGTCGCAGTCGATGGACGATCGGGCTGCCGAGGTCTCCGCAGCGATCGACTGGGCGATCGGGGCGGGTGACGTTCCGACGGACGCGATCGTGCTCTGGGGTGCGAGTCAAGCCGGATGGGTCGTGCCGAAGGTCGTCCGCGACCGCGACGACATCGATGCGGTCGTGGCGGTGGGGCCCGCCATCAACTGGCTTCGACAGGGACGCTTCAACCTCCTCACCGAGCTCGAGCGGGACGGCGCCAGTCCGGAAGAGCGAAGGGCCGCCGTCGAGGAGAGCGACAAGACGCGCGAGCTGCTCGAGCGCGGCGCCTCCTTCAGCGACTACCGCGCGACCGCAGCGGGTCCGGACGCGATGTCGAAGGATCGCTGGGACTTCGTCCTGCGAAATCATCGCGCAGATGCGACCGCGGACCTCGCCGCGTCCGCCTCTCTGAAGCTTCCGGTGCTCCTCATGGTGGGAAACGCGGATCGGAACGTCGACGTGGCCGAGACGGAACGCGTCTACGACTCGATCTTCGGGTCCTTCCTCAGCGTCCGGCATGTCGACGGGGCGCATTCGCTCGCGCGATCGATCGTCGAGGACAACGAGGTCATCGGCACGATCACTGCGGTCGTCTGGCCGCGGGCGCTGCTCGGGGCAGGAGTCATCGACGACTACACGTCGTTCCTCTCCGCTGTCGCGCGCTGATCCCTCGTCGCGATCCTCCTCGTTTCGATGGCGATGAGCATCCGGGCGAGGGTCAGCAGGATGTGGCGCCGGTCGTCGTCGAAGTCGTGGGACGTCGCGATGGGCGGGGCGGGGCTTCGTCGCGGTGCGAAGCGACCGGGTTCCGAGCCCCGCCCATCGCCGCCGTCAGGCGCTTCGACCGGCTCGCCGCCGTGCGCGCGCATGTGCGAGCAGGAGGCCGCCGATCCCGGCTGCGATGACGCCGCTCACGGCTCCTGCCAGCAACAGGGCGCCGTCGAGGCCGGTCATCGCGAGGGGGATCGATCCCGCGCCCTGGGCCGCTCCGCCGGCCTGCGGTCCGCTCGGTGCGCCCGGCACGCCGGCTCCGGCATCGCCGGGGCCGTCCACCGCGCAGTCGTTCTTCGCGCAGTAGTCGCTCGGCGGCAGGACCATCGAGTCCGACGCAGGGGAGATCGTCACCTCGACGCGCTCGGCGTTCCCGGCGTTCTCCAGCACGAGCCACGGCGAGGTCGGCGCCGAGACGACCTTCGCCCCGTCTGCCTTCACGGTGTACCCCGTGCGGTACACGCGCTGGGGGATGAACACGACGGTTCGATCGCTCGATCGCGCGGCGCCGACGGGCGCCGTCGCGTAGTCGAACGTCAGAGTGCGTGCGGATCGGTCGTAGACGTGGCTCCCGGGCGTCCCGGCGATGGCCTGAGGGTACGGAGTGATCAGCGCATCGGCGACGTCGGTCTTCGCGTTCGTGTCCGATGCGGGGAGGCTCTGGTCGACGAGGAAGCCGGATGCGGCGCAGCAGATGTCCGGCTCTGCGTAATAAGACCACATCATCCACGATTGGTCGTGCGCGCCGGCCAGGTCGACATCGATCGCTGCCTTGCTCGCGGGGCCGAAACCGGCGAAGAACTCGTTGACCACGAAGGGCGTGGCCAGCTCATCCGCGAGCTCGTCGTCGTGGACGTACTGCTTCACCTGATCGGCCCCGAACGCGTAGTTGTGCCGCTCGATCGCGATCGCGGGATCGTCGATCCCGGTGAGGATCGTCCGCACATTCGTGTCGGGATCCTGGCCGTATGTGCCGGCGAACCACAGGTCGCTCGCGAGGTATGCCGTGCGGTCCGCGTCCACCGAGCGAACCGCTGCGAGCCATTTCTCGTAGAACGGGAGACGCTGGTCGGGGATGTGGTCGCAGAGCGGCTGGACGCAGTTGCCGTTGAGCGGCTCGTTGAGGGGCGAGTAGCCCAGAAGTCCGTTCTGATCGCCGCGGAACGCCTCGGCGACGTGCTTCCACGCCGCGACGAACTGGTCCTGCAGCCCGACCCCGTTCGGGAGCGGGGCGTTGGTCCAGAAGTGATCCCAGGCGTGCCGTTCGAGCGGGTTGTACTGCGCTTGCCAGGAGTACTTGTCGTCGGCCTCCTGGAACGCCGGCGTGTCCGCGACCCGTTTCCAGCTGGCTTCCATGGTCGAATCGGACGGCACCGCCCAGTGGGGGAATCCATCGCCGTTGAACTGCCGGGCGAACACGTCGTTGTGGAAGTCGATGGTGTTGAAGAAGCCGTGCTCGGAGAGCATGCGGTTGGTCCCGACCATGCTCGCGATGTAGGCGTCGTCATAGGTGTCGAGTTCCGGCTCGACGGCCTCGTACATAACGCCCAGCCGCATGCTGTTGAAACCCTGGTCGGCGAGCCATTGCGCGTCCTGCGCGCCGAACGGCTCCGGTGTGTACGGCGGGAGCCGGTGCATCAGATCGAAGCCGTGGAACTGCACGACTCGCCCGGTCCCGTCGACCAGCCAGCGCCCCTCCTTCGAGATCGGGCCGCGGATCGCCGAGGGAATGCCGAAGGGATCGGGGGCCGGCTTCGCCTCCGCGGCCGCACCAGCGGATGCGGTCCCTGCCCCGGTCAGTATTCCGGCGAGAACCGCCGCCACGCCGAAACGCCATCTCCTGCTCCTCATGATCGCTCCTCATTGAGATCAGATGAAAGGCCGTGCGACGCCCTCTCATCGTCGAGAGCTTGCGTCGAACGGATCGCAGCCGACGCCGCGATAGGTTGCAACGTATACGCTAGATGCTATGGCAAACAAGTGGTGAGTCTGCGGACGCTGTCGGAGGCCCCGTTGGCGTCCCGGCCAGCGTTTCCTGCCGACCTTCGTGCGGCAGGTCAGTCCACGACCGATGCGGAGCGGATGGACTGTATTCGCGCGCGTGGACGGTCCCGTGCGCCGGCCGGGCGACAGCTGCCGCGGGGCGCGCATCCCGACGGGCGGTTGCGGGGACCACGACACGACGAGCGAGGAACGACGTGCACGATCTGATCATCACCGGGGGAACGGTTCACGACGGCTTCGGAGGCCAGGGTCGCACCGCGGACGTGGCGATCTCCGACGGTCGCGTGGTGGGAATCGGCACCGGATTCGGCCCGGCGCGGGAGCGCATCGACGCCGACGGCCTCGTCGTCGCGCCCGGCTTCGTGGATCCGCATAGTCATTCGGACACGGTGCCGTTCTTGAGCGAGGCGCAGCCGTTCAAGCTGTGGCAAGGAGTCACGACCGAGATCGTCGGCAATTGCGGATACAGCTGCGGACCTTCCGGGCCTGGGGGCCTGTCGCCGATCATCCAGGAGATGGGCCATGCCTTCGCAGGATTCGGCGACTATCTCGATGCCGTCGATGCCGCGGGGACCACGAATCATCTCGCACCGCTCGTCGGACACAACACGATGCGGATCGCTGCGGCAGGATTCGCGGCAGAGCTGCCGGCCGATGGCCTGGAGCGGATGTGCGCGTTCGCGGACGAGGCGTTCTCGGCGGGGGCCGTCGGCTGGTCGAGCGGGCTCGAGTACGCGCCAGGGGCATTCGCGGGGATCGGTGAGCTCACCGCTCTGGCCCGTGTCGCCCGACGCTGGGGCCGTACGTACGCCACGCATATGCGCAGTGAGAGCGAGGGGCTGCTCGAGGCGGTCGACGAGGCCATCGCCGTGGCACGCGCCACGGGTGTGCGGCTCCAGATCTCGCATTGCAAAGCATCCGGCCACGCGGCGCACGGCTCGGCGACGGCACTCCTGACCCGTATCGAGCAGGCTCGACTGTCGGGCGTCGACGTTCTCGGAGATCTCTATCCGTATGAGGCGTGCAGCACCGGTCTCATCGCCGTGCTTCCGACGATCGCCTCGGAAGGCGGAGAGACCCGCCTGCGAGAACGGCTCTCCGATGCGGGGGAGCGCGCGCGTCTTCGCCGCATCGCCGAAGATCCGGTCGACTACGCGGGGGCGGGGCTCTGGCGAGAGGTGCGTCCCGCCGGTGTCACGATCACCCGGCACAGCGATCCCGCGGTCGCAGGCCGGACGCTGGCGCAGGTCGCGGGTGAGCGAGCGCCGTGGGATGTCCTGTGCGACCTCCTGCTCGCAGATCCAGGAGCCGACACCGTTCTGCACACCATGGATGCCGCCGACGTCGAGACGTTCATGCGCCATCCGCTCGTTTCGATCGGATCCGACAACGACGTGCCGGCAGGGCTGGTGCACCCGCGCACGTACGGCACGTTTCCGACGTTCCTCGGCGAGTACGTGCGCGAGAGGAAGGTCACCTCGCTCGGAGAGGCCGTGCGAAAGATGACATCGGCTGCGGCTGCGCAGTTCGGGCTCTCGGAGCGCGGATGGCTCGGGCGAGGCGCCGCGGCGGACGTGTGCATCTTCGACCCCGAGACGATCGGGCATTCCGGGACGTACGAAACACCGGACGTGCGGCCGAACGGGGTGCGGTGGGTGCTTCTCGAAGGAGTGCCGGTGATCCGTGACGGCGAGTTCACCGGCGAGCGGCGAGGGCGGATGCTCCGTGCGTGAGATCGTGGAAGGAACGACGAGCTGATGCACCCTCGAGTCAGTGTCGGGGCACTTCTGGATGCCGTCGGCCCCGCTGTCCTCACCGCCCTCTGGATGCCTGACGGCAGGGCACAGCAGCTCGGCTCGCCGGTGCTCGATGACGGGAACCTGTCGAACCCCCTCGTCGGATCGACGGTGATACTCATCGGGCGCCCGAGTCCGACCGAGATCGAGCGCGCGGCGCGCGCGAGCGCCTCGGCGGTGATCGTCCGCGCGACCGAGACGAGTGCGAAGGTGCTGGCCGCCGCGGGCGAGCGTGCCGGGATCACCGTTCTCGCGGCGAACGAGAAGCTGTCCTGGGGAGAGGTCTACTCCCTGGTGCGGACGATGTTCACGATGTACGAGACGCGGGACGAGGGACGCCTGGATCTCTTCGAGCTGGCGGACTCCGTCGCGAGGGACGCGGGTGGCGCAGTGGCCATCGAGGACATGGGGATGCGCGTCGTCGCGTATTCATCGATCCCCGGGCAGGACATCGACGAGCTCAGGGCCGATGGGATCCTCGGCAGGCGTGTTCCGGAGCATGCGGTGCAGGCGGAGGAATACCTCGCCGTACTGCGCGCCGAACGTGCCGTGTGGTGTCACGAGCCACGGGACAACGCTCCTCGTCTCGCTATCGGGGTGCAGGCTCACGGCCAGTCGTACGGGACGATCTGGGTGATCCAGGGCGACACTCCGCTGAACGCCCGCGCTCCGGAGATCCTTGCGGACGCCGCCCGCCGGGCTGTTCCGCAGCTCGCGAAGATCTCTTTCGCGGGTGACGCCCGACGCCATCTGCGCAACGACCTGCTGGGCAGGCTTCTGCGCGGGATCGGCCCCATGGAGAAACTCGCGGCCGAGGTCGGATTGCCGGTGCGCGGACCGTTCGATGTCGTCGCGTTCGGCGCATTCGGCGCGCTCGGGTCTCCCGCCGACGAGCTCGACACGGGCCTGGTCGCCGACATGGTGCGCAACGTCCTCGACTCCTACCGGATCCGGGCTGCGGTGGGCGTGCACGACGGCCACGGCTACGCGGTCGTGGCAGGGGAGCCCGACAGCTCGCTGTGGGAGGATCTCATCCGGGAGACGCTGTCGCGGGCGAGCGAACGGCATGGCGAGACCTGGCGAGCGGGTGCCAGCCGCGTGCTCACCGATATCAGACGGCTTCCTGAGGGCGCGGAGCAGGCCCACGACGTCCTCCTCGCACTGTCCAGCGGAAGCGATGAGAGCCTCGCCTTCGCTCGGCACCGAGAGATGTCGGCGGCGCTGGTGCTGCATGCGGTGGGCACGTGTTCGAGGCTGTCGGTGCTGCTGCGCGACGAGCCGCTGGCGACGGTGCTCCGTCACGACGACGAGTACGGATCCGAGTATGCGAAGACGCTGCGGGAGTGGATCAAGCGGCACTACGACGTGCCGACGGCGGCCGCGGCGCTGTTCGTGCATCCGAACACCCTGCGCCATCGCCTGAACCGGATGCGCGACCTCTTCGACCTGGATGATCCCGATCTGAGGCTCGTCCTCGCGCTGCAGCTCCGCATGCACGCGTCTGAGGTCGCTGGTGCTGCGACAGCGTGACGGCCGCGTCGACGCCGAACGCTTCCGCAGGGCAGGCGGATCGACCCGCAGGTCGCTTGTCGCCGGGGCGCCGCAGACATTGTCGGGATTGCCAACGTCGGGCCTCGACACGTGTTCGCGGGGGCCATCCGCGAGCGAGGCGCCGCTTGATCTACTGGTGCTCGGCGCACGGGCAATGCCGTGCGCAGGGGCCACACGGTGCCGTCCGGTGCCGTGAGGTTTCCATCGCGTTCTTGAGCGAGGAGGCTCAGCAATGCCGCCACCTATCATCCGCAGACTCGCCCGTCGAGCCCTCGCGCGCCGGGGTCGGCGGCCTGCTCGGGCCGAGAAGCGGGCGTCTCACCCGGCCACCGCGGTCGCACTGCTGCTGGCCGTCTGCGCGGGACTGATCCTCGTGGCGCCGCCGCAGAAGGCGTCGGCCGATTCGTCTCCCGCCGCGTCCACGGCACGAGGCGAAGGCAAGCACGATCCGGTGGTCTTCACCGTCGGCTCGATCGAGGAGATCGATTCGCTGAACCCCATGCTGACCGTGATGTCGGTCCCGCTGCTCTTCGACACCTTCATCTACGACAGTCTGACCAGTCCGTCCTCCGAAGACCTGTCGCCGGTTCCTGGTCTGGCCGAGTCCTGGGAGCATTCCGACGACGGGCTGACCTGGACCTATCATCTGCGGGCCGGTCTCACGTGGTCGGACGGGAAGCCGCTCACCGCGGTCGACGCGGAATACACGCTGGGCCGGATTCTCGCCGGCGGACCGGGGCAGGGAACCTGGGGCCCGTATCTGGAGTCGGTCCTGAGCGTCAGAGCCACGGACGCCGAGACCCTCGTCCTGAACCTGAAGGCGCCCAACGCCATCCTTCCGAGCATGCCGATTCCGATCATGCCGAAGCACATGCTCGAGCACTACCCCGACGATGAACTCGCCGACTATCCGATGGATCCGGAGCATCTCGTCTCCTCCGGACCCTTCCGGCTCATCGAGGGCGAGGCCGGCGGTGCGCTCTACCGCTTCGCGGCGAACCCGGACAACTGGCGCGGACCGTCCCACATCGACCTCCTGACGTGGCGGTTCTTCAAGGCCGAGGACACGGTCATGCAGGCGCTGATCAAGGGGGACATCGACTACACGAACGGGATCAGCGCCCTCCAGGCCCAGGTGCTCGCGCGACATCAGGGCGTGGTCGCCGGTCGTTTCGATCAGCTAGGGACCTTCCGGGAGATCGGCTTCAACACCGGCTCCGTCGATCTCGACACGGGCGAGCCCCTGGGGGATCCGAACCCCGCGGTGCGCGATCCTGCGTTCCGCGCAGCGCTTGCGAACGCGATCGATCGTGACGCGATCGTCGAGAAGGCGTTCAAGGGTGCGGCGACCCCGCTCACGTCGGTGATGGCGGCGGGATTCGAGAGATTCCGTTGGACCACGCCCGCCGACGCGGTCTACGACCCGGAAGTCGCGCGAAAGAAACTCGATGACGCCGGCTACCGGGTGGGGAAGGACGGCAGGCGCACTCTGCCGGACGGCAGGCCGATCGGCGAGCTGCGGTTCGCCGTCGACTCCGGTGATACCCGATCGATCCTGATCGGTCAGCTCGTCAGAGAGTGGATGGATGACATCGGGCTCACGGTCCGCGTCGAGGCGATGAGAGCGGCGAAGCTCAGCGACGTGATCCTGAGCGGCAACTACGACATGTTCGAGTGGGGATGGGGCATCGATGACGACCCGGACTCAGTGCTCGTCTATTTCACCTGCGAGCAGCGAGGGCTGTGGTCCGACTCCTGGTACTGCAGTGACGAGTACGAGCGTCTGTACGACGAGCAGAAGCGTGCGATCGACCCGCAGCGGCGCATCGAGACGATCAAGGAGATCCAGGCGCTGCTGTATCGGGACGCCCCGTACATCGTGACCGTCGGCACGCAGGCCCAGCAGGCGTACCGCGTCGACCGGTTCCACGGCTATCGCCCGGCGTTCGGAGAGGGGGGCGATGTGCTGTTCGACGTCGATTCCTACTTCGCCCTGCGCCCTGGTCCGGCTCCGGGGCTCGCCGGTGACGGCGGATCGAGCGCAACGGGCGCCAACCCGGCTGTGATCTACGGATCGATCGCGACCGCGCTGCTCGGGGGCGCGATCGTCCGGTTCCTGTGGGTTCGGCGTCGGCGCCAGACAGCGGAGGGACGCGAATGACTTCCAAGATGATGCCCACGACGACGCGAGTGATCGCGGTCGTACCCGACGCGCGGCGTCGAGGGTCTCGGCTGCGCGCACGGTTCACCGGGAGGTTCGTCCGCAGACAGCTGATCGGGGCGGCCGCCTCGTTGCTGTTCGTGCTGGTCGTGAACTTCTTCCTCTTCCGCGTCATCAACCCGCACCCGGAACGCACGCTGGGCCGCGGACGGGCCCGCACCGCGGAGCAGCTGGCCGAGATCTCGCACCGCCTCGGCCTCGATCAGCCGCTGCCGATGCAGTTCCTGACCTACCTCCAGCAGGTGTTCACGGGCGACCTCGGAGTGTCCTTCCAATACTCCAGACCCGTGGTCGAGCTGATTCTGGAGCGACTCGGGCCGACCCTGCTGCTCGTGGGGTCGGCCACCGTCCTCTCCGTGCTCATCGGCGTATGGCTCGGAAGCAGGCAGGCATGGCGGCACCGGAGCCGGTTCGACAAGAACACGTCGATCTTCACCATCGTCGTGTACTCGATGCCCGAATGGTGGCTCGGCCTGCTGCTCTTCATGATCTTCGCGGTCGGCATCGGACCATTCGCCGGCGTCTTCCCGATCGGCGGACTGCACTCGCAGGGGGTTGATCCGTGGACCTGGGAGGGGGTCGCCGACACGATCTGGCACCTGGTGCTCCCCGTCGTGACACTGACGGTCGCCTATCTCGCGGAGTACTCGATCGTCATGCGGTCCTCGATGCTCGACGTGAGGGGACAGGACTACCTGCAGACCGCGCGTGCGAAAGGGCTGACGGATGACCAGGTGCTCCGGCGTCACGCGATGCCCAACGCCATGCTTCCCATGACGACCCTGATCGCGCTCGACCTCGCATTCGCGGTGGGCGGCGCGATCACCGTGGAGACCGTGTTCTCGATTCCCGGGCTCGGGCTCCTCACCACGGAGGCGCTGCGGATCCCCGACCTGCCGCTCCTGCAGGGCTCGTTCCTCGTCTTCTCCGTGGCCGTCGTGCTCGCGAACCTCGCGGCCAACTTCATCTATGCACTCCAGGATCCGAGAGTGAGATCATGACCGCCGCCCTCCCCGCCAAGATCAGTCCCCGGGCGCTTCGACGGCAAGTCCGCCGCGCCGCCGCCGCACGGACATGGAAGAGATTCCGCGCCAATCGCCTGGGCATGACGGGATTGGTCATCCTCCTGGGATTCGCCGTCGTCGCCATCCTCGCCCCGATCCTCGTCGACGCGGGACAACTGCGCACGACCGAGGCGACAGGACCACTGCTCGCCCCGCCCAGCCTCGAGTACCCTCTCGGCACCGACGACAATGGGCGTTCCGTCCTCGCGCTGCTCATCTTCGGCTCCCGCGTGCCGCTGCTGGTGGGGCTCACCGCGACGATCATCTCCATGGTGATCGGCACGATCGTCGGCATCGCGTCCGGCATCTCCGACGGCTGGCCCGGCGGGATCCTGTTCCGCATCACCGAGTGGTTCCTGGTGATCCCCTTCCTTCCGCTCGCCCTGGTCCTGGCGACACTGCTCGGAGGTTCCCTCGCGTCGGTCATCCTGGTGATCGGGATCACAGGCTGGCCGAGCACCGCGCTGCTGATCCGCGCGCAGACCCTGTCCGTGCGGGAGCGTCCGTTCATCGAACGCGCGCAGATCCTCGGCGCCGGACGGTGGCACCTGATGACCAAGCACGTGCTGCCCAATGTCCTCCCGCTCGTGTTCGCGAACACGACGCTGACCGTCGCCGGCGCCGTGCTGGCCGAGACCACCCTGACCTTCCTCGGATTCGGCGACCCCACCAACGTCTCGTGGGGCACGATGCTGAACTCCGCCTTCGCCACGGGGGCCGTTTCTCTCGGAGCATGGTGGTTCCTCATGCCGCCGGGGATCTGCGTGATCGTCGTCGTGCTCGCCTTCACGCTCGTGGGCCAGGCGCTCGAGGACATCGTCAACCCGAGACTGAGAGAAGGACGATGAGCATGCTGCTCGAGATCGAGGACCTCCGGGTCACCTACCGTTCGTCCCGGGGGGACGTTCCCGCCGTCCGTGGTGTGTCGCTCTCGCTCGCGGCGGGCGAGATCGTGGGGATCGCCGGGGAATCGGGCTGCGGCAAGTCGACGATGGCGGGTGCGGTGCTGCGCCTTCATCCGCGGAGTGCGCGTATCGCCGGGCGGGTGAGCGTGGCGGGGCAGGATGTCAACACACTCAGCTGGGGAGCGCTGCGGCGGATGAGATGGGCGGATGCGGCGATGGTCTTCCAGGGGGCGATGCACTCGCTCAACCCCGTGCAGACGATCGGGGCGCAGATCGAGGAGCCGATGCACGTGCATCAGCCCGCGATGACTCGGAGAGCGATGCGGGGCAGGGTCGCCGAGCTGCTCGACATGGTCGGGCTGGTCCCTGCGCACGCGCTCAGCTACCCGCACCAGCTGTCCGGAGGGCAGAAGCAGAGGGTGATGATCGCGATGGCGCTCGCGTGCGGCCCGAAGCTGCTCGTCGCCGACGAGCCGACCACCGCGTTGGATGTCAAGGTGCAGGCGCAGATCATGTCGGTGCTCACCTCTCTCGTGCGGGATCTCGATCTCGGCCTCATGCTGATCAGCCACGATCTCTCACTGCTGTCCGGCGTCTGCGACCGGGTCGCGGTGATGTACGCCGGTCGGCTGGTAGAGCAAGCGCCCGGGGCCGAGATCTTCGAGAGCGCGCAGCATCCGTACACCAGGGCACTGGCCGGCGCGTTTCCCGCGATCGGCGACCGGTCGGCGCGCTATCGGCCGCGGGGGCTCGCGGGCGACCCGCCCGATCCCGCCGATGTGCACGCGGGGTGCGCGTTCGCGCCGAGATGCGAGAGGGCGGATGACCGCTGCCGGTCCCGGCGCCCTGAGCTCCTCCCGCTCTCACGACACCGGGACGTCGCTTGTCTGCGCGTCGAGGAGCGCCGGGACGCAGATGCCGAGCGGGAGCCGGTCCGATGACGCGTGACGTCCTGGGTGCGAAAGACCTGAACGTCGTATTCCGCGCTCTTCAGGGGCGCGGTGAGGTGCGGGCGGTCGACGGAGTCACCTTCGGTCTGCAGGAACGGGAGATCCTCGCGCTCGTAGGCGCATCCGGTTCGGGGAAGACGACCCTCAGCAGGACCCTGCTCGGTCTCGAACAGCCGACGTCCGGGAGCGCAACGGCCTTCGGTTCGGCGCTGCCGAGGTCGGGGAGGCCGCTGCGGGATTTCCGCCGGAGAACCCAGCTGGTCATGCAGGACCCGTCCGCAGCTCTGAACCCCCAGCACTCGGTCTACGAATCGGTCGCGGAAGGGATCCGCCTGCACGACCTGGTCCGACGAGCCACGATGCGAGGCGAGGACGTCACCGAGATCGAGCTCGTCTCCCGCGCGCTCTCGCACGCCGGAGTCCGTCCGCCCGAGCGCTTCTTCCTGTCATACCCGCATGAGCTGTCCGGTGGGCAGCGGCAGCGCGTCCTCATCGCGGGAGCGCTGGCCGTCGAGCCGGAGATCATTATCGCCGACGAGCCGGTGGCGAGCCTCGACGCCTCCATCAGGGGCGAGATCCTCGCGCTGTTCCTCAAGCTCAGGGACGAACTCGGTCTCAGTCTGCTGGTCGTCACACATGATCTGGGGCTCGCATGGAACATCGCCGACCGCGTCGCCGTGATGCAGGAGGGGCGGATCGTGGAGATCGGTCCGACCGAGCAGGTGCTGCTCGAGCCGCAGCACGAGTACACCAGGGAGCTCTTCGCCGCGCTGCCGAGCCCGCAGCAGCGCGGCGCCCTGTCCGACCGGGAACAGATCGATATCCCGGCACGGGACGGTGCCGAAGGGGCGTCGTTGTCTGGGAAGTCAACATCGCGTGCGGAAGAACTGGACGACCCGACAAGGCGCTCCGGTCCGGAGTCCGCTGGACTCGATGACACACCACTCTGACCCGAAGAACAGGATCCTCCATGTCGTCCATCGACCGTCCTCTCAGCGAACGCCTGCGTCGTGAACTGCTCGCCGGCCGGGTCGGCGCCGCCGAGCCTGGCGCGGTGATCGCGGTCTACCGGGACGGCGAGCTGGTGGCCGCGGCCAGTGCCGGAGTCGCCGACACCGAAACGGGCGAGCTGCTCACGCCGCAGTCCCTCATGAACATCGCGTCTGTGAGCAAGCAGATCGTCGCGACCGCCTTGCTCCTTGCGGCGGAGCGCGGCGAGATCGATCTCGATGCGGACATCCGCGGCCTCGTGCCGGAGATCCGGATCCCGGGTGTCACGCTGCGGCATTGCCTCCAGCACACGTCGGGGCTGCCCGACTACTTCGCCGCGGCGACGCTCATGGACGCGACCGAGCTCGAGATGTCCCGCCTCGACGCGTTCCTCACCTGGCTCGCCACGGTCGAGCAGCCCGATTTCGCGCCGGGCACGGGCCAGTCCTACTCCAACACCGGGTACGTTGCGGCCGCCTTGGCCACGGAGCGGGCGACCGGACGGATCTTCCCCGAGCTGATCGCCGAGACGGTGTTCCGCCCGCTCGGGATGAGCAGCACCTTCGTCGCGACGATGCTGGGGGCGTTCGTCCCGGGGATGGCGATGAGCTTCACCCCCGAGAATGAGGGCTTCACGCGCCACGGGATGGGGATCGGCGAGCTGCACGAGGTTCGTGCGGTGAACGGCGACGGCGAGGTGATCACGTCGATCGAGGACTTCGCGCGATGGCACGGATTCCTTCTCGATGGACGTGTGCTGGGCGCCGGGATCCGTTCCCGTCTGCTGGAGCGCGCGGTCCTCTCGGATGGACGCCGGTCGACGTACGCTCTCGGAATCGAGCACGAGACGCGAGGGGACACGGCCTCGTACGGCCACAGCGGCGGGATGTGGGGATACAGCGCGTACTCCCTCACCGACCCGTCGACCGGGATCGGCGTCGCGGTCTTCGCGAATCGCGATGACATCGATGCGACGGATCTCGCGTGGCGGGGTCTGCGGATGGCGACCGGCGCCGCGGGGATCTCCGGTCGATGGTTCTCCGCCACAGGATTCGCGGGCGTGCACCTGAGCGTCGACGCGAACGATGACCTCGAGGCCCAGCTCGGTACCGGTGCCGAACCCGACGCGGTGAAGACGCATCTCGCGAAGACCGGCCAGTCGCGCTGGACACGCCATGACGATCTCAGCGTGATCGAAGTCGTCGACGGGGAACTTTTCATCGCCACCGGGTTCGGTCTGCGCGAGCGCTTCGTGCGCATGGGGGAGCCCGGTGCCTACCCGCCCCAGGCCGTCGGGGACTTCACCGAGCCGTTCCGCGACGCGACGTACGCGCTCGAGGATCGCGAGGACGAGCTCTGGATCGTGAAGCCGAACGGGGAACCGGAGCGGGTCGAACCGTTCGGATCGTACGACGACGAGTGGATCGGCGGCACGAGCGTGGGCTGGATCGTGATCGATTCCGGCCCCGGTGCCCGGGTACGGCTCGGGAATGAGTCGTTGATCGTCGAACTCACCCGCCTCGCCGCCGCCCGCTGAGGGCGGCCCCGAGGCTTCATCCGCGACAACTGCCGCAACAACCGTGCGCCCTCGGCGCCCCGATCGGAGGTCCCGATGTCCCTCATCACCAGTCCCAGCAACGCTTTCATCGGCGAGCCCGAGGTCGTGGAGGACGTGTCCGTGGCCGAGAGCAGTGCCGCGTGGGCTCTTCTCAAGGATGCGGCGGTCGCGTTGCGTCCGTTGCAGGTCAAGGACGGTTCCGTCCCGAACGCGGCCGACCATGATGCGGCCCGCGCGCATGTCGCGGCGATCGTCGCGGGGATCCGCGCGCTCGCGCCGGCGTTTCCGCATGATGCGGAGTATCTTGCGGCGTCGGTGAGGGATTTCGAGCGGTGGGTTGCGGAGGGGTTCGGGGTGCCGGACTTCCTCGATTCGCTGGTCGCGTTCCAGCCGCAGCAGCA